>NZ_JBEOSP010000002.1:0-447877 GCF_040303105.1 Kitasatospora sp. NPDC096128
AAGTCGGCGGGGTCGATGACGCCCTTGGCCTTGACCCAGGCGATCATGGTGTTGCGGATCTCGTCGGGACCGCGGTCGGGACCATCGGCGTTCGGCCTTCAGGAGGCCAGCGAGTCGATGCCCGAGAGGATCGCGTCGCGCAGCAGCTTGACCTCGTTGCCGAAGGCGATCAGCTCGAAGCCCTCGGCGGCGTAGGCGCGGGCCAGCTCCGGCGCGTAGGCGAAGATCCCGGCCTGCTTGCCGTGGGCTCGGGCGGCGCGAAGGACGGCGGCGCGAGCCTCGTCCATCGCGGGTCCGGTCATCACCCCGGGCTGCCCGAGCGCACAGGCCAGGTCGCCCATCCCGAGGAAGAGCGCGTCGACGCCGGGAGTGGCCGCGATCGCGTCGGCGTTCTCGACCGCCAGCGCGGACTCGATCTGCACCACGCAGGAGGTCCGCGCGTTGGCCTTCGCGAGGTAGCCCGCGACGTCGGCGAAGTAGCCCGACGCCCGCACCGGGTTGATGCCGCGCTGCCCCTCCGGCGGGAAGCGGCAGGCCGCAGCGGCCGCGGCGGCCGCCTCCGGGGTGTCCACCTTGGGGACCATGACCCCGGCGGCGCCCACGTCGAGCGCGTGCTCGATCAGATGGTGGTTCAGGTAGGGGACGCGCACGATCGGCGCGCAGGACGACCCGGTGAGCGCCTGGAGCATGTGCAGCGCGTCCTGCTTGGACATCGCCGACGCCTCCATGTCCAGCACCACCCACTGCAGGGGGAGGGTGCCGCACAGCTCGGCGAGCAGGCTGCTGCCGCTCAGCAGGAAGAGGCCGAGTGCCGGACCGGAGGACCCGTCGACCGCCTCGGCGAGGCTGGGGACCGGGCTCAGCAGGGGGTGGGACACGGTGCGATCCCTTTCGTCGGGTCGGTGGAGGCGAGGTGCCGGATCCGCTGCCACAGAGCGGTCGGCGGGGTGAGCAGGTCGGGGGCGTCCGTCCGGCGGACCGCCCGGCCGGGCAGCCGCGGCGCCCGCTCGTCGTCCACGCGCGGGCCGGCCAGCAGGTGCTGTTCGAGGGCGCCGACCGCCGCGCCGACCGAGGCGCCGGAGCGCCCCAGCGCGTCGACCCGGAAGGCGACGAACAGCCCGCCGTTGCCCGGACCCTGCGGCGCGGCCGCGTGCCCGGCGCCGGCCACCGCGCCCGCCAGCGTCTCGACCAGGGCGGCCAGCGCGTGGCCCTTGTGCCCGGCGACACCGCCCAGCGGCGCCAGTGCGGCGCGCGGCGGCTCGGTGTAGAGCAGCCGGGGGTCGGTGACGGACGCACCGTCGGTGCCGATCAGCAGGCCGGGCGGCACCTCGGTGCCCGCCAGCAGCGCCGCGCGGACGACGCCCTCGGCGGCCGCGCTGGTGCTCATGTCCACCACCAGCGGCGCGCCCGGCGGTGCGGGACAGGCCAGCAGCAGCGGGTTGGTCGCCCAGCGGCCGTCGGTGCCGCCGGCCGGCGCGACCTTGCGGCCCGCGCCGCAGAAGTTGACGAAGCCGAGCAGCACCAGCCCCTGGTCGGCGACCTCGCGGCCCAGCGGGGCCAGTCGGCCCAGGTGCCCGGAGTTGCGCAGCCCCACCACCACCGGTCCGCCGTGGGCGGCCCGGGCCAGCTCGGCGGTCAGCAGCCGGCGTACCAGGACGCCCGGTGCCCGGCCGCCGTCCACCAGCACCGCGCGCTCACCGGTGCGGTGCACCCGGGGGCGGGCGGTGGGGACGAGCTCGCCCGTCGCCACCGCGGCGACGTACTCGGGGACGCGCAACAGGCCGTGCGAGGGCTGGCCGTCGGTCTCGGCCGCGACCAGTTCGGCGGCGGCCTGTTCGGCGACGGGCGGCGGGAAGCCGGCCCCGGCCAGCGCGGCCGTGCACGCCGCCCGTGCGTCCGCGGCGCTGACCGGTGTCACGGGCCGCGGGTCCGTCGGCGTGCTGTCCGTCGCGGCAGGGGTGCCTTCGGTGACGCCCGGTGTGGTGCCGGCCGCCGCACCGGCCGGGGCGGGCGTCGTGAGGGTGCCCGGCGGCAGGTCGGCGGCCTCGGCCGCGGCGATCGCGTCGACCACCTGCGCCGCCGTCAGCGCGCCGGTCTCCACCTGCCGGACGCCGGGCACGGCGGCGACCTCCTCGTCCAGGTGGCTCCAGGACAGCCGCCCGTCCGCCTCCTGCACCTTGGTGTCGGCCAGGATCCGCTCGGCCAGCTGCTCGGGCCGCGCGCGCAGCCCGTAGAAGACCCACTCCAGGCGGGGATCGGCGAGCAGGTCGGCGAACTGGTCCAGGGTCCGGCCGGGCAGCATGACGCCGCTCAGCACCACGACCCGCGCGCCCCACTCCAGGTAGGAGTCCAGGCAGGCGCGCAGGTTGCGCCCGAGCACGGCGTAGAGCCGTTCGTCGGCCTGCCAGGGGTAGACGTCGGCGACGGCGTCGGTGTCGATCAGCGCGGCCGGGACCCGGTAGCGGCGCACCAGGCGCCGACCGGTCTCGGTCTTGCCCGCCCCCGGCGCGCCGGTGATCACCACCACCCGCACCCGGGCGGGCTCGGTCGTCACCGCCGTCACCGCCGTCACCGTCGTCACCTCGGAATCCACCTCCACCTCCAGCTCCGTGCCGACGCCGCCCGCGCTACCCCCCGGCGCGCTCATGTGCGCGGGGAGAGGTAGGCGACGGTCGTCACGGTGCGGCCGGTGACGACGCACGGCGCCGGCCGCGGAGCCCGGCGGAACCCCAGTACTTCGCCGAGCCGCCACTGCGACACCGCGTCCACCGCCTCCTCGCTCGCCTCCAACGGCGCCACGGCGACGGCGCGTTCGGTCAGGATCTGCCGCACGCTCGCGCTGTCGGCGGTCCGGCACTGGCGCTGGGCGAAGCCCCAGGCGCGCCGCAGGTATCCGTTGCCGACCTCGGCCAGCGCGCCCGGCAGCACATCGGCCAGCGCGGTCAGTTCGGCCGGCAGCAGCACGGCCTCCTCCCGGGTGTCCGCGCGCACCACCACGGCCCGGGTGCGGTCACCGGCGTCGCGGCGGGCCTGGAGGTAGACCCGCAGCGGCACGCCCTGGCGCCGCCAGCGCTTGTGCAGCCGGCCGACGGCCCGGCGGTCCGGCTCGGTCCGCAGCTCGCAGCGCACCCCGCGGGCGGTCAGCCGTGCGGCCAACTCCCGTGCGTCGGCGAGCTCCTGGGTATCGTCGCCGGCGAGGGTGAGGGCGATCTGGACCGGAGCCAGGTCGGGGTGGAGCAGCAGCTCGCCCTCGCTGTCCATGCCGAGCATCAGGTGGGTGAGCACCAGCCTGCGGGTGAGCGCGCCGGTCACGTGGTGAGTGAAGACCTGCTCGGCGCCCTCGCGGAAACCGACCCCGTAGAGCCGGGAGAACCGCTGGGCCTGGTCGTACAGGCAGCCCACCTGGAGGGTCGCGCCGTGCGGCAGTGCGACGTCGCCGCCGATGGTCCGGTCGGAGACCTGGGTGTTGTTGGTCCACGGCGGGCGGGTCGACCACAGCACCGGGACGTGCAGCCGATCGCCGACCTTCCGGGCCATCACCGTCGCCTGCTCGAAGCCTTCGAGGGCGTCGGCCCGGTCGGCGTAGCAGGCCTGGAACTCGTAGATGTCCTGGGCCTCGATCGCCCGGAACACGCTGCGCCCGGCGCGCGCGGGCCGGAAGTACCGGGCCTTGCGGTAGGCCCGGATCGGCAGGTCGCGGCGGCTGCGGACCATCTTCGCCCAGTGCGAGTAGACCGCGCCCTCGCCGGTGGGCGTCAGCACCATCCGCTTGCGTCCGGCCGCCCAGTCCTCGTCGCTGCCGGCGTAGAGCAGTGAGCCCTTCAGCGGCATGATCTCCCGGGTCGGCTCCAGCACCGAGTCGGGCACCAGCATCGGGTAGTCGAATTCCTCGAAGCCGGCCTGTTCGCAGGCGCCGGCGACGACGTCGTTGAAGCGGCGGATGATCCGCATGCCGTAGGGCAGGGTGACGGTCGCGCCGGGCAGCTCGATCGGCCCCTGGTCCAGCACGTCGGCGTCGCGCAGCCAGGTGGCGAAACGGCCGAGGTCGAAGCCCTCGCGGTGCGGTTCGGCGGCGTCCGTCAGCGCCACCACCTTGGCGCCGCCGCGCGCGGGCTCCCAGGGGAGGGTCGGCGGGACGGGCGCGGGCGGCGCGGGCAGCGCGGCGTCGTCCCAGGGCAGTACCCCGGTGGGGTCAAGCTCGGGCATGGGGACCCCCGGTGGTGGCGGCCGCGCCGAGCTCGGAGACGCAGAGCCGGAACTTGCCCGTGGAGGACTCCGGCATCCGGTCCAGCGACTCGAAGTCGATCTCGAACGGGAAGCCGGTGTGGTGGTGGATGCGCTCGGTCAGCGTCTCGGTGGTCTGCCGGCTGAGCCCCTGCGGGGTGTAGACCTTCACCGCGAGCCGGTGCGGCTCGCTCTGCACGACCTGGAACCAGTGCACCTCGGGGAAGCGCATGAACAGGTACGAGAAGAGGTACGCGTCCACGTGGTCGCCGCTCGGGGTGACGATCAGGTCCTGGAGGCGCCCGGCGACCGAGGTCATCGCGGGGTAGGGCAGGCTGGTGGCGGCGCTCGCCGGCAGCGGCGCCGCGAGGTCGCTGGTCTCGTAACGGATCAGCGGCATCGAGCTGTTGTTCAAGGTGGTGAGCACCATGCGGCCGGTCCGGCCGTCCGCGCAGGGCTCGTCGTTCTCGTCCAGGAACTCCACGAAGACGTTCTCGGCCTGGATCAGCATCGCCCCGCCGCCGGGCTGCTCGTGCGAGACGATGTTGGTCTCGCGCATGCCGTACTTGTCGTACACCTCGCACTCCAGCACCCGGGCGATGGTCTCGCGCAGTGCGGGCGGCAGCGGCTCGGAGGTGCCCTGGACGGCGCGCAGGCCCGGGATCCGCAGCGAGCGCCGTTCGGCCTCCTTGGCGATCAGGTGCATCGCGTTGGAGTAGGTGCTGACCAGCGCGGGCTGGAAGCGCACCAGTTCGTCGGTGACCGAGGTGACCAGCTGCGGGGAGAGGCGGAAGGTGTTGAACTCCCGGCGGTTGGAGAGCAGGTTCTCGGCCCGGTCGACCAGCTGCTTGAACGACCAGTAGATCTCCGAGCCCCACAGCAGTACGAAGGGGTCCCCCAGCTTCCAGCCGCTGCACCACTCGTAGGTGCGCAGCTGGTGGGCGCGCATCCACATCCGGAAGTCGGCGTCCTGCTGGAACTGCGCGCGCCGGCCGGTCGAGCCGGAGGAGTAGTTGGTCTGCAGGGTGGCGCGGTCGGCCTCCGAGGAGACCAGCTGCTCCTGCTCCCTGATCAGCACGTCGCGCGTGAGCAGCGGCAGCTTGCGCAGGTCCGCCGCCGTCTCCAGGTCCCGGATGCCGCGCTCGTCCATCACCCGGCGGTAGTACGGGACGGTGCGGTAGGCGTGCCGGACGGTGGCGCGGAGCTTGTCGAACTGCAGCTCCGCGATCTCGGCGGGCGTCCGCTCCTGGTTGGCGCGCAGCCACTGGAGGCGCTCCTTGACGCCTGCTCTGCCGCGCAGTCGCTGCTCCTGCCAGTACAGGGAGCCGGCGAGTCGTCGGGGGAGGTGCATGGCCCGCAACCTTTCAGTACTGGTGGAACCGCAGATAGCGGTCCAGGGGGAGGTCGGCGTTCAGGCAGTGCGCCGAGTCCGGGTGCAGCGCCCGCCACCGGTCCAGGCGGCCGGTGAGCTCCTCGATCCGGCCGCCGAACCAGGCGGCCAGGACGGCGGAGTGGCTGAAGGAGGTCCGGGCGTCCTCGATGTCGGTGTTGTCGTCCCAGTCGTAGAAGACGACGTCCCGGCCCCGGTCCAGGGCCGCGCGCAGCTCGTCCAGCACCGCGTCCGGCACCAGCCGGTCGAGCAGGTGCAGGTACGTGGGCAGGTAGACCGCGTACCGGGCGGTGACCAGGTCGATCTCGGTGCCCGCGTAGCTGAGCGTGGAGGCCGGGTAGTCGAACCCGGCGGCGCGCTGGTCCTCGGTGGGGCGCTTGACGGCCGGGCGGGTCAGCAGGGTGAGGTCGGTGGCGCCGTCGACCAGCTTGAGCGACTGCCAGACGCTCTCGACCGAGCAGGAGACGACGTCCAGGCCGGGGACCGGGATGCGCCAGTGCGGGTCGAAGTGGAACGGGTTCATCGTGACGAAGCGGCGCATGCCGTCCGGCGCCGCGAGGGCGGTGTCGACCAGCAGTGCGTCCCGGTCGGTCAGCGCGAGCCCCTCGGCCCGGCTGACCGCCCGGGTGGTGCCGGTCATCGCGGCGTCAGGACGGCGTCGAGCGCACCGGGGGCCGGGGCCAGCTCGAACCAGCCGTCGCCGGTGCGGGTCAGGGTGCCGTAGCGGGCGGGCTCGCGCTCGATGTCGGCGCGCACCGCCCGGTGGGCCGCGGTGGAGTCGGAGGAGTCGGTGGCGACCAGGCGGAGGTGCCCCTCGCGGCCGTAGACGTCCAGGCCGGGCAGCCGGTGCTCCAGGCGCCACTGCGGCCGGGGCGCGCGGTAGGCGTTGCGGCGTTCCCAGTCGACCAGCCGCAGACCGGCGGCGGCGGCCGCCTCGCGCAGCGGCTCGGGCAGGTCGGCGAAGGGCACCACGACGGCGGCGGCGCCCAGGCCCGCGTACACCGCGAGGTCGTCCGCGCGGGGCAGGTCGGTGAGGTAGACCACCGGGGTGCCGGCCGGGGCCGACCCCGGGGCGGCGGCCGCCAGGCGCCGGGCGAGGTCCCAGTCGGTGCTGTCGACCTGGGCCAGCGGGGTCCCGGCGTTGCCGCCGCCGGGCACCGCCAGGCAGGCCACCGAGCGCTCGGGCTCGCCGGCGACCGCGTCCTGGAGCGGCTGCAGCCAGTCGGCGTGCGTCTCGAAGGACCAGCGGTAGCCCAGGTCCTCCTTCTCCAGCATCAGGGTGCTCATGTTGTGGATGTCCAGCGGGGCTTCCAGAGCGGCGAGTTCGACCTCGAAGCCGGCCTCGCGCAGGAACGCCTCGCGGCGCGGGTTGTTGCTGAGCAACTGCACCGAGGGGACGCCGAGATGACGCAGGATCGCCACCACGGGCTCGTAGCTGCGGGCGTCCACGGGGGCGTCCAGGCGCGCGTACACGGCGTCGGTGTCGAGGTTCTCCTGCTGGCGCATCGCGTAGATCGCGAAGTGCGCGGCGATGCCCAGGCCGCGGGCGTCCTGGTCGACGCCGTAGAGCAGCAGGCCGCGCCCGCTGCGGGCGAAGCTGTCCATGGCCTGCTCCAGCTGGTAGCCGCAGTCGCACTGGGCCGAGCGCAGCACGTGGCCGAAGATGCAGGCGGACTCGATGCGCAGCGGCATCGGTTCGTCGCTGTGCAGCTCGCCGGTGTAGGCCGCCACCCAACGGTTGCCGTCGCCGAAGTCGAAGTGCCACAGGACGAACGGGGTTTCGCCGCCGTCCCAGCGCAGGGGCAGGTGGGCCGGGCCGTCGGGGACGGGCAGGGGGAGGGTGCTCACTTGGACAGCACCTCCATGACCGCCTCTTCCTCGCGCACGATGGTCATGCGGGTGTGCGAGTCGATCGGGTGGTGCGGGACGCCGAACGCGAGGAACTCCAGCTCCTCGTCGTTGACCGGTCCCTGGACGCCGTGCGGGTAGTCGGCCGGCACGTAGATCGAGTCCCCGGTGCGCAGCACGTAGTCCTTGCCGTCGATGTGCAGCGCGCCCAGGCCGTTCAGGACGTACAGCAGGTGGGCGCCCTCGTGGACGTGCAGCGGGAAGGCGGTGCCGGGCTGCATGATGATCCGGTCGACGCCGATCGGCAGTCCGGCGGCGGTGCGGCCGCTGGCACCGGGCACGCCGGTGATGTCCTCCAGGCGCAGCCCGGAGTCGTCGAACATGGTGCGGCGCACGCCCTCCAGGACGTTCTCGATGTGCTCTTCGGGACGGAACAGCTGACTCACGGCGGGACTCCTCGGGTTGCGGGACAGGGGCTGAACAGGCACGTGGGACCGGTCGGTCTCAGGTGAGTTCACTGAGAATCGGGCGGCTCTGCGTGCGGCGGGGCATCGCGATGACGTCCGCGCCCAGGTCGGACCAGCGCGGGCGCAGGCCCTGCTCGACGGCGGTCAGCTGCTCGAAGAGCAGTCGGCGCAGCAGGGTGATGCCCCGGTCGGCGCCGCCGAGCCGCTCGCGGGTGCGGTCGGCGATCGCGCCCTGGGTGACCCAGGCCATCACGTCCTGCCCGTCGATGGTGTCGAGGTTGAACGAGCCGTCGGCGTGCTTGATCTCGGCCTCGGAGAGGTGGTAGCGGGTGCCGGTGGCAGTGTCGTCGTCCGAGCCGCGCCCGGCACCCGGCCGCCCCGGGAAGCGGATCTCGGCGCCGGGGGCCGGCGCCGCCGCGCCCCGGCCGCGCACCTCGTACCAGATGTGCCAGGTGCGGACGTCGTCCAGCGGGACCCGGAACTGCAGCGAGCGGAAGTTGCGGTTGCTGACGTACATCGCGGCGGGGAAGAGCACCAGCTGTCCGACCGCCCAGTCCTCCTCGGCCCGGTCCTGCTCGGTCAGCAGGCGGCGCTTGACGATGCCCAGGTCGTCGGTGTCGAAGCCGAGTTCCTCGTGGTGGGCGACCTCGTACAGGTCCTCGTTGCCGGACTGCCGGTTCTGGTGGTTGGCGAAGTGGCCGTGCAGCCACTCCAGGTGGACGGGGTCCAGGCCGTTCTCGACGATCTGCAGCCAGTTGCAGTCGATCACGGCGGTGCGGATGGAGACGTCGACGTCGGTCTCCACCATGAGGTCGAACCTGGGCAGCTCGGGCGGCGTCCCCGGGGCCAGGTAGGCGAACACCAGGCCGCCCAGCTCGCGCACGGGGTAGGCGGGCTGGGTGACCCGGTCCTTGAAGCCCAGCGACGGGTCCTCGTTCGGCTGGTCGAGGCAGGCGCCCTGGCCGCTGAAGAGCCAGCCGTGGTACGGGCAGCGCAGGCCGCGCTCCTCGACCATGCCGAACGCCAGCGAGGTGCCGCGGTGCGGGCAGCGCTCGTCGAGCATCGACCAGCTGCCGTCCGTCCGGCGGAAGAGCGCGAAGCGCCGGCCGAGCAGTTCGACCGGGCGGACCTGGCCGGGCTCCCACCCGACCGAGACGGCCACCGGCATCCAGTAGTGGCTCAGCAGGTCGCCCATCGGCGTGCCCGGGCCTACCTCGGTGAGCCGGCGGTTTTCGTCGATGCTGAGCGTCATGCGAGCCCTTTCGGGAGTGGTGTGGATTCCGGTGGACGTCACGGAAGAGGAAAGACCGCTAAGGCCTAGTCATATTCTGAGTTTATGGTTGTCATATTTCCTTGTCAAGAATCATTCGCGGCGCCCGGAAGGCAGTGGAACGGCGGGCTGCGGGCCGCCGGACTCCGGGGCGTCCGGGCCGGCCGCCAGCCCCGCCCGGGCCGCGTCCAGCAGGCCGCGCCGCTCCAGCTCCCGCAGCACCGGGCCGCTGAGGTCCCCGCGCAGGTGGCCGGAGACCACCTCGCGCAGCGCGCCGCCCTCCTCGGCGTGCCTGGCCCTGATCTCGTCCGGGACCAGTACGCCGAGGTGCTCGGCCTCCCGCCGCACCAGCGTGTCCAGCAGCGCGGCCGAGGCCACCTCCGGCTGCTGCTCGGCCAGTCGGGCCAGCGCGGCGGCGGCCGGGACGCCCAGCGCCTGCTCCATCGCCCGCTCGCCGCGCTGCTGGCGGACCGTGCGCAGCAACTTCTCCCAGTAGTACGTGGGCTCGAAGTCGAATTCGCAGACCGGCGGTTGGACGCCCTCGGCGACCAGGTCGCGGATCCGGGCCAGCAGTGCGAGCGCGTCGTCCCGCTTGGCGTCCGGCCGGGTGCTGCGCACGTGGTCCCGCAGGGCGTCGAGTTCGGCCTGCGGCAAGCCCGCCTTGCGGCCGTCCACGTACACCTGGCCCCACGAGCGGTCGGGGTAGAAGGTGCGCTTGGCCGCCGCCAGCAGGGTGTCGTGCGTGGCCGCTCCGATCGCCCCCGCCCGCAGGGCGCCGGCCAGGCCCGCCCGCAGGTTGACCATCGCTTCCGACAGCGGACGGTAGCCGTCCTCGCCCGGCGCGTGGACGATGGTCACCTCGTCGTCGTCGGTGAGCCGGCCGTCCCGGAAGTCCTCGAAGACGCTGCCGACGCCGTCCATGCCGAAGGCGTGCAGCTCGGCGGCGCGCAGCGCACCCATGCTGGACGCGCCCACCACCCGGACCCCTCGGCTCATCGCGAAGAGGATCTCCTTGTGCCACACCGCCGGGACCTGCTCGAACAGCCCGTCGACGATGCCGATCACGGTGGGCGGTTCGCGGTCCAGGACCAGCTCGGTCACGTCCCCGCAGCTGACCGGCGGCAGGTAGTGGGCGTCCAGCACCTCACGGGCCCGCTCGACGGGCAGGCTCGGGCCGAGGAAGACGTAGACGCTCATGCGGATTCCTTCCGAGCGCGGGCCAGGCGCGCGGTGGCGCGCGGACCGGGGGTGTAGCCGATGAACAGGGAGTAGTGCTCCAGGCCCGGCACGACGACCTTGACGGTGGGGATGCCGACCTCCGGCTTGCTGAGGTCGACCGCGACCACCTGCTCCACGCCGACCTTGCGCAGCCGTTCGAGCACCGCGTCCAGGTCCTCGTTGAGGGTCGGGTTGTCGATCCCGGTGGTCGGGTCGAACGGCCGGGTACCGGGGCGGGCGAAGAACACCTCGCGGGTGCGGGCCAGCGTCTTGGCGCTGTTCTGCGCGTTGTACATGGTGCGGAAGTTCTCGTCCCGGCTGGCCGCGATGACGGTGACCCGGCTCTGCGCGACCTCGGTCAGCGCACGGGAGAGCGCCACGGTGGGGGAGGTGTGGGCGCCGTAGCCCCAGCAGGCGCCGAAGGAGCGCCAGGCCACCCGGTCGGCCCGCTCCACCGCGCAGGCCTGGAAGGCCGGGATGCCGGTGTCGCAGGTGACGTCCCAGACGGCGACCTCCAGGCCGCCCTCGGCGAAGGCGTCCAGCAGGCCCCGGCAGCCGGGGTCGTCGATGGTGGCCGGATCAAGCTTGGCGGCCTCGACGTCGGAGCGTTCGCGCAGGCTCTGCCACCACATGGTCAGCGCGTCGCGCTCGGCCAGCTCGCAGATGCCGTGGATGGTGGCCTCGACCAGGTTGTTGCCCGAGGCCAGGCCGTTGGAGCTGACCCGGAAGGTGGTCGAGGCGTAGTCCAGGCCGACCTTGTTCAGCATGACGCTCTCGTGCGGCAGCCAGATCGGCTCGCCGCCCATCAGCTCGTGGCCCTCGGTCCACAGCAGCGGCAGGTCGGTGCGCAGCGTCGAGCGGGCGGGCGTCTCGCGCGAACCCGTGCCGGTGGTGTCCAGGCCGCCGCGCAGCGGCAGTTGGTGGATGTCCAGGACGGGCAGCCGGCGGCGCAGGTTCTGGTACGAGTCATGGCGCAGCGGTCCGTCGAAGAACTCGGCGTGCCAGCACTCGATCGACTCCATCAGGGCCGAGACGGCGGCCGCGGCGTGGTCCACGCCCTTGCCCTGGGAGACCGACAGCGAACGGGAGTTGGGGCGGATGGCGTTGTAGACCGGGATGCCGAGCCAGTCCAGGCCGGTCATGTTGGCCAGCCGGGTGATGCCGAACTGCCCCATCCGGGAGCCGAAGTCGGCCAGCGTCTCGGCCGGCGGCCGGGCGCGGTGGGTGCCGTCCCGGTGTTCCTTGGGATGGCGTTGCTTCAGTTCTTCCATGGCGTCGGCGCCACCCTTCATATCGTGTCCGGTACTTGGAAGATCGCGTAGTCGCCGTCGACGACCAGGGCGGCGGCGAAGCGGCGCAGGCCCGGGCCGGCGGCGGTGGGGATCCGGACCTCCAGCGCCTCGGCGCCGGGCGCCAGCGCGCGGGGGAGCAGGGGGTGCTCGGGGTGGCCGCCGATCGGCTGGCGACTGGCGGCAAACCAACTGCGCTGCGCCAGAGGGGCGTTGAACTCCACCCGGAGCGCGGTCGGGCCGACCAGCAGCCGGCTGGGCGGGGCGAAGCCGTGCGGGAGGCTGTAGGCCGGGCCGCAGCGCTCGCAGATGTACAGCTCGCGTGGCCGGGACGGGGCCCAGTGCGGCACCAGTTCGATCCCCAGCAGCTCCCGGCCGCAGTGGTGCCGCAGTCCGGTGGCGCGCTCGGGGCGGTAGCCGAAGGCGCCGGTGAGGTAGTCGTGCACGTCGGGGCCGCGGCGGCTGAGGATCGTGGCGAGGAAGGCGCACAGCGCGCGGTCACCGGCGTCGGCCCGCTCGACCGGGTTACCGGCGGCCTCCGCCCTTGCCCGCAGGTCGAGTTGGCCGGCGAGTCGGCGTCCGGTCATCGCCGGGTAGTCGCCGCCGGCGACGGCGGCCCGGACCATGACGGCCTGGAGCACGTGCCGGGCGGCCCGGTCCAGGCTCTGCTCAGTCATGCTGTCCGTCCTGTCCTGGAGCGCCGGTGAAGACCCGGACGCGTGAGAAGGCACCGGCCGCGGCGTGGCAGAGCGTCACGCCCTCCCCGGTCGGCTCCGGCAGGTGCTGGCTGCCCGTTCCGGCCGGAACCGGCGCCGGGGACCGGCCCGCGCCCCCGCCCCGGCCCACCGTGGTGCACCACCCGGACAGCTGCCCGGGGTCCCAGCGGACCAGCCCGTCGGCGTGGTGGTGACGGGCGTCGAGCGGGACGTCCGCCGGGCCGGCGGGGGTGTCACTGAGCAGGCCGTGCACCGCGCAGCGGCGCACCGTGCGCCGGTAGGCGGGGTGCAGCACGGCGGCGTACTCGGTCTCGGTGGCCGGGCCGCCGCACGCGGGGCAATGGCCGTCGGGCCGCGAGCCGGTGGGCCGGCAGAGCTGCTGCCAGGCGTCCTCCGGCGCGGCGGCCAGGAGCCGCAGCAGCGCGGTGTCCAGTTCGGTCGCGTTCACGGGGGCCCGCATCGAGGCCACGGCCGCCTCGGCGAACCGACCGCTCAGCAGCGCCGAGTCGGTCGCGGCGGCGAACTCGGCCGCGAACAGCAGGTCGACGGTGGACTGCCACGGGCGGGCCGCGGCGCGTGCGGGGGCGGTGGCGGCGCGCGCAGGGGCGGTGGCCGGCCGGTTGGTGGCCGTGGTCGGGCGCGCCGGGGCGGCGGCCGCGGCCGGGGCCCGGTCGGGCCGCTCGGCGGCGTCGGCCGGCGGCAGTACGAGGTCCGGGTCGCCCAGGCAGACGTACGAGGCCGGCCCCTGTGCGGACAGCCGGTTCACGCGCAGCGCGACCTCGCCCAGCGAGGCCCCTTCCTGCAGCAACTGGGCCACGGCCACGCCCAGTTGCGGGGTTCCGTGGTTGATCCGCGTGGAGGCGACGACGCCCGCCACATGCGCACCGCGCAGCAGTCGCTGGGAGAGCTGGAACCGCGCACCGAGCAGACCGTCGTGCGGCTGGTAGGCGGAGCAGGAGAGCAGGACGAGCAGCCGGGCGCGTACGGCCTGCGCGCCGTGGAAGGCCCGGAAGCCGCTCTTGTGGTCCAGCCGGCACGGCCCGCCGCCCTGGCAGGGCAGGAATCGCTCCCCGGCCTGCGCGGGTGCGGGCTTGAGCCGGTCGACCTGGAGGCAGAGCACGTGCTCGCCGACCCGGAAGTCGGCGCCGTTCCCGTGGCTGTGCAGCACCACGGCCTCGGCGCCGGAACGGAGTTGTTCGATGAACTCACCGGACTGCGCGGAGCCGTAGACGCCCGGCCGATCGGCGGGCGGGGTGCGGCGGAAGTCGGTGTAGTAGAGCGACCGGTGGCGGTGACGGGGGGTGGGGGCGTGCAGGGCCGCCGCCCGGACCACCAGTTCGGCGGCCTCGGTCCGGTCGGCGGGCAGCGGCAGCACGCCGACCGGGAGGTTGAGCTCGCGGCCGCGCCCCATCAGCGCGTTGACCTCGTGGAAGCCGAGCTCCTCCTCCGCCGGCAGCACGAAGGCCGAGTCGCCCCGTTCCGCCGCCAGGTCGAGGGCCCGCAGCGCCTGATCCGTGTCCGCCACGGCGAGGAAGGGCCGCTTGAGTGCTTCGGCGTAGCGGCGGGCGAGCTCCCCGGTGCCACCCTGCCCGATGACCAGTCCGCCCGTGCGCCCGGGAGTGGCACGGACCTTCAGCGCATTCATGACTGAGTTGATATCACGTGCAGTCAAGCTTGTCACTATTCGAGTCATAAGATAGCTTCGCCAGGCCGCGCACCCGCGCTGGCCCCTGTCCGGCGTGTACAAGGAGTAGCGAATGACGCACGACGAAAATCTGCCAACCGGGTCCGTGGAAGGCGCCGAAGCGGCCCCGGAGGAGTCCCCCCTGGCCGCCGGGGAGCGCGACGAGCAGGAGTATTTCGAGAACCTCGCCGCCGTCAAGGACAGCATCCTCGAAGGTGTCATCACCCACTGGTGACAACTCGTTCGTCCACGTAGGAGGAGGAATTTTGACAATTCACCAGCCGCTGGACGCCCAGCAGCGGGATCTGTTCCGCGACCAGGGATTCCTCGGTCCGCTCACCCTGATGACCCCGGAAGAGATGGCCGGGCTGCGCGCCGAACTCGACGCGGTGCTGGAGACCCCGGGCCGGGCCCCCGCGCCCGACGCCGAGCAGTCGCGCGGCCGGCTCGCCGACCTGATGGCCCGCCGGCGGGGCGGCTCCCCGGTCCCGTACGTCGAGTCGCGCCACCTGGACGCCCCGGCCGTGCACCGCCTGTGCACCCACCCCGCGCTGTTGGCGGTGGCGCGCTCGCTGTACGGCGAGGACCTGCTGCTGTGGCGGTCAACCTTCATCGTCAAGGCCTCCGAGGGCCCGGCGTTCGGGTGGCACCAGGACTGGGGCGGGGTCTTCGCGCCGGGGGAGGCCTATGGCCTGGAGCCGCCGCTGGCCTTCACGTTCTGGATCGCGATCAGCGAGGTGCCGGAGGAGAGCGGATGCCTGCGGTTCGTGCCGGGGCCCGGAACGGTGCTGCCGGCCGCGCCCTCGGGCGCCGGGCGGCGGGCCACCCTGCTGGTGGGCGACGACGTGGTGGACACCGACAGCGCCGTGGCGGTCCCGCTGCGGCCGGGGCAGTGCGTGGTCTTCACCGACCGGGCGCTGCACGCCTCCGGACCCAATGTGTCGGGGGCGGAGCGGGTCGGCCTGGCCGTCCGCTTCACGGTGCCCGCGGTGCGGGTGCGCCCGCACTTCCCCGGGCACGCCGTGGTCCTCGCCTCCGGTCGGGACACCGCCGGCCTGAACGTCCTGGCGGCCCCGCCGGAGGCTGCCCCGGAAAACTTGCCGGAGAGAAGTTGACTCGATGCATTGACTCGAACTGACATCGAAGTCTAGAGTTCTAGTCATGGGGGCCGACCGGCTCCCCCTGATGAAAGAGGGAAAGAGATGAACATCTCCCGCGAGATCGCCGAGCTGCTCACCAACGACGAGCTCGACATCGTTCTGGGTGCGGCCATGATGGCCGAGACCATCTGACTTTCATAGTCAGGCCGGGCTGTCGGCGGGAATTCCCGCCGGCAGCCCGGCCAACAATCGGTTCCTGAATTCTCCAGCATTAAGGATTCTGATGGCATCCGGAACTGGCCAGTCCGCGCCGGTCCTCCAGGTCGCCGGGGTGTCGCGCTCCTTCCGCTCCCGGCAGGGCACCGTCCAGGCGCTCAAGGGTGTGGACCTGACGGTCGGACCGGGTGAACTCGTGGGTCTGCTGGGCCTGAACGGCGCGGGCAAGAGCACCCTGCTGAAGATCATCTCGACACTGCTGCTGCCCACCGGCGGCACCGTCCGGGTCTGCGGCCACGACGTGGCCCGCCGCCCCCGGGAGGTCCAGCGCAGGCTCTCCCTGGTGCTCGGCGGCGAGCGCGGCCTCTACCTGCGCCTGTCGGCCCGTGACAACCTGCGCTTCTTCGCGACCCTCACCGGACTGAAGGGCCCCGACCTCGCGCGCCGCTGCGAGCAGGCGGTGGAGTTCGTCGGCCTCGGCCCCGCCGCGGACCGCCCGGTCGAGACGTACTCCAAGGGCATGCGCCAGCGCCTGCACCTGGCGATCGGCATGGTCACCCGCCCCGAACTGCTGCTGCTCGACGAGCCGACGGTCGGGCTGGACCCGGCGGAGGCGGAGAACATCCGCACGGCGGTCTCCGCGATGCGCGACCAGGGCACCACCATCCTGCTCACCAGTCACTACCTCAACGACATCGAGCAACTGGCCGAGCGCGTCGTCGTCCTGCACGACGGACGAGTGCTGCACGACCTGCCGCTGCCCCGCCTGCTGGAGCGCGCCAAGACCGCCGCCGTGGTCACCCTCACCGGCCGCGGCACCGCGCCACCGCAACCGCCGGTCGCGCTGGACGGCCTCGCCTCCGTCGGCACGCTCCAACAGCACGCCAGCAGCTGGTCGTTGGAGCTGCACGTGCGCGCCTGGACCCCCGAGTCGCTGCGCCACCTCGCCGACCTCTGGCCGGACCAGCAGCTCACCGACGTCCGGGTCGCGCCCTCCGGCCTGCAGCAGGTCTTCATGGAACTCGCCGACGATGTGAAGAGTCCCGCGTGAACCACCTCGCGCCCGCGCCCTGGTGGCGGGTGGCCGCAGCCGCCTTCCGCCTCCAGTTCCGCGGCATCTCCTGGCTCAGCGTGCTGGTCGGCGCCGCCATCCAGCCCGCCACCTACGTGACCATCACCCTGGCCGCCAACCACCGGGGCGGGCTGGACCCCGACGCGGTGGTGCTCGGCAGCGCCGTGCTCTCCGCCTGGACGGCCACCCTGTGGCACGCCGGCATGGTGCTGCGCCGCGAGCTGTGGGCCGGCACGCTGCCCGCCATCTGCTCGCGACCGGGCGGTCTCGGCCCGATCCTGACCGGCAAGTCGGTCGCCTCGGCCACCCTCTCGGTCGCCGTCATCACGGTCTCGGTGAGCCTCTCCGCCGCGCTGAGCGGGCACCCGCTGACCGTCGCCCGGCCCGTGGAGTTCACCGCCGCGCTGGCACTCGGCTTCGCGGCCACCCTGCCGCTGGGCCTGCTGGTCGCCTGCCTCTTCCTGCTGACCCGGGCCGCCCTGCGGGTGGCGGAGGCGCTGGTCTACCCGGTCTTCATCGTCGGCGGCCTGCTCATCCCGCTCGCCGCGCTGCCGGGTTGGGCCCGACCGGTGTCCGGCGGGCTGAGCCTGCACTGGCTGAGCGTCCTGCTCGCTGACGCGGCGGCCGGCCGGCCGTCCGGACTGCTGCCCTGGTGCGCGCTGCCGGTCACCGGACTGCTCTACGCCCTCGCGGCCCGAATCGCCTTCGGCCGCGTCCTGCACCGTGCCCGCAAGGAGGGCAGCCTTGAGATCTTCTGACCTCCTCCCCGCGCTGGCCAGAACGGGACGCCTCGGCGTCCGCGAGTACCTGGTCGACTACCCGTCCCGGATCCTGCTCGGCGCGGTGCTGCCGCGCGCCCTGCTGCAGGTCGTCTTCCTCACCATGCTGGGACGCGCCGTCGGCGGCGCCGACGGCGCGCTCGCCGCGGGTCTGGGCGCCTCCGCCTTCAACATCGTGTCGCCGACCGTGATCAAGGCGCCCGACGTGCTGATCAACGAGCGGCTCCAGGGCACCCTGTACCGGCTGCGGATGACCGAACTCCCGCTGTCGGCCCTGGTCGCCGCCCGCTGGGTGGTCTACGCGGCCGAGGGGCTGGTCGCCGCCCTGCTCGCGGTGCCCGTCGTCGCGTTGGTCACCGGACGCACCGAGCCGCTGACCGACCTGCCCGCCACCCTGCCGCTCTACCTGCTGATGGCGCTCACCGCCAGCGGCTTCGGCCTCGCCCTCGCCGTGGTGGCGGTGGGTCGTCGTGCCGACGTCTTCCTGACCAACTTCGGCTCCTACCTGGTGCTGGCCTTCAGCGGCGTGCTCGCCGCCCTGCCCGCCGGCGGCCCGCGGGCCCTGGCGGGCGCGGTGCTGCCGATCAGCCACGGCATCGCCGCGCTGCGCGCCGTCCAGGACAACGCCGACACCGGCCAGGTGCTGCGGCTCGCGGCGGCCGAGGCCCTGGTCGGGATCGGCTGGGCGCTGGCGGCCGTGCTGGGCCTGCGGGTCCAGGCCTACCGACTGCGCCGCTCCGGCAACGACTTCCTGATCTGAGAGGCCCCCGATGACCGTGCCGCTCAGCCCGGACTCCTTCGCGCCGCTGGACGCGCAGCAGACCCTGCACCTGTTCGACGCGCTCACCTGGTTCCCCGCCGACCGGGCCGACGTGTGGCAGCGGGTGGCCGACCACGTCGGCGCCCACGCGACCCATGCGCCCTGGCCGGCGCCGCAGGACTGCCGCACGGTGGCCGCCCGGGTGCTGGCCGGTGCCGCCCCGGACGCCACCGCGCTCTACCGCGCGAAGTACGAGGTGATGACCGCGCTCTACCCGGACGACTGGTTCACCTTCATGAACCTCGGGTACTGCGACGACGCACCCGTGCCCGACCAGCCGTCCGGATACGGCGACCCGGTGTGGCGGTTCGCCGCCAGGAACTACGAGTTGACGGCGGATCAGGTCGACCTCACGGGTGCCGACGTGCTCGACGTGGGCTCGGGCCGGGGCGGCGGCACGGCGTACATCGCCCGGACGCGCCGGCCGCGTTCGATCCTCGGCGTGGACCACGCACGGACCGGCACCGCGTTCGCCCGGCGTGTGCACCGGGTGCCGGGCCTGGCCTTCGGGGATGCCGACGCCGAGCGCCTGCCGTTCCCGGACCGGAGCTTCGACGCCGTCCTCACCGTCGAGACGGTGCACTGCCTGGCGGACGCCGACCGCTTCCTCCGCGAGGCGGCCCGGGTCCTGCGTCCCGGCGGGCACCTGCTGCTCGCGGACGAGTGGCCGGCTGTGGACCTGCCGCTGTCACGGGTGGCGGCGGCGGGTCTGCGGGTGGTCGCCCACCTCGACATCACCGAGGGTGTCGTCCGCGCCCTGGACCGGCTGCCCGACCGCGCCGACGAGCTGATGTCGCGGCTGCCGGAGGGGCCGGAGCGGGAGGTCTACCGCCGCTTCTTCCATCAGCGGCTCTGCCGCGACTCGGGCCGGAACCTGCGCAGCGGACGCTTCGGCTACCTACGGCTGCACGCCGTCAAGGAGGGCTGACCGCCGCCCGCGGCTGTCCGGGGCCGGGTGAAGGGCGGCCCGGGGGAGAAGGTCGCTCCGGGTCGTCCCCGGTCGCCCGGAACCTGCCTTGACAGGTGATGTCAACTGCTAGTCTTCATGCAGAGTCAAGGAGGTGTGGCCATGGTGGATCTTCAGGGCCTCGGATCCCGCATCCGGCAACTGCGCCGGGCGGCCGGGATGTCGCAGGCGGATCTGGCGGGGGGCGATCTGTCGTCCAGTTACATCTCCCTGCTCGAAGCCGGCAAGCGCAATCCGTCCAGCGCGGTGCTGGAACAGCTGGCCGAACGGCTGTCCTGCGACCCGGCGAACCTGCTGAGTTTCGTCGAGCGCGCCCAGACCGGCGACCTTGAGCTGGAACTGCACTACGCGGAGATGACGCTCCGCACCGGCGACGCCGTCGGCGCGCTGCGGGCGTACACGGAGCTGCAGGCCAAGGCCGCCGCGTCGGGCGAGCAGGAGATCGCGGAGGCCGCCGAACTGGGCGTGGCCACGGCGCTGGAGCACAGCGGCCGGCTCGAGGAGGCCGTGGTGCGCTACGAGGCGCTGCGGACCTCGGCCCGGCAGGCGAACAGCCGCGGCTCCCAGCTCGCCGTGGTCGTGGCGCTCTGCCGCTGCTACCGCGAACTGGGCGACCTCTCGTACGCCATCGACCTGGCCGAAACCACGCTGGCCCAGGTGCAGGAGCTCAACCTGGCGCCCACCGTGGTCGGCATGGAACTGGTCTCCACCCTGGTCGGGCTGCACTGCGAGCGCGGGGACCTGCACCGCGCGGCCTACCTCGCCTCCGTCGGCATCGAGCAGGCCAAGGAGGTGAGCGACCCGAGGGCGCTCGGCGCCGTCTACTGGAACGCCAGCGTGGCCGCGCACAGCAACGGCCGCTCCGGTGACGCGCTGATGCTGATCCGACGGGCGCTGGCGATCTACTCGGAGGGCGACAACCACCGGGCGCTGGCCCGGCTGCGCAACACCTACGCGGCGGTGCTGCTGCAGACCGACGAACCGGACGTGGACACGGTGAAGGGGCTGCTGCAGCAGAGTGCCGACGTACTGGCCAGCCAGGGCAGCAGCGTCGACATCGCCTACTGCGAGACGGCGATGGCCCGCGCCGAACTGCTCTCGGGCCACCCGGGGGCTGCCGTCGGCCACGCCCGCCGGGCGCTGGACCTGCTCGGCCCCAAGCACCGGCTGGAGACGGCCCGGACACTGCTGGTGCTGGCCGCCGCCCACCTGGAGCAGGGCGACGAGGAGGCGGCCCGGCTCGCCTACGAGCGCGGCGCGCTGACCTTGGAGGCTTCCGGGGCGGGGCGCCAGGCGGCTTTCGCCTGGGCGGAGCTGGCCGAGGTGTTGGAGCGCTCGGGCCAGGAGGAGCGCGCGGTGTGGGCGTACCGGCAGGGCATGCGCTGCATGGGCCGGCGCGGGACTCTGGTCGGCGAGGTCGCGAAGTCGGCGCCCGGCCTCTCCTGAACCCGGCCGGCGTGGAGTCGGACGCGATGGGCGGCCCCGGTTGACGGGGCCGCCCATCGGCGCGTCTGGGCCCGACTCGCGGGGGTGCGTCAAGGTGCTGGGGCGGCTGCCCGTCAACAACAGAGCGGGATGTCCGCCGGCGAGATGCCCGCGGCCACGGTGCGCTGGGCGTGCCCGTTGTCGAGCGAAGCGGTTCTGTTCTGCACGGGGGACAGGGTCAGCACGGCGGCGACGAGCAGAAAGGCGGACGTGGTTATGAGCTTGGGAAGCATAAAAGGCCCCGATCGCGGATCTAAGAATGTCTTGACAGGAACTTCACTCCGAATAATGACAACGGTGACTCCGCTTGTCAATGATCTCCAATCCGGGCGATTTGCCCAGGGTGTCCGGTGTATCCCGATTCCTTCGCCGAGGTGGAGTTCGCAGCGGGGTGCGGAAGAGCTGTTAAGGTGCCAGTATTGGACAGTCAATAATCGAGTCATGAGTGATGTGATGAATGATTGCGCACACGGCTGAGCCGGCTCAGCTGTTCGTCGAGTCCCTCACCGGCGCCGGGTACCGGCGGCATCACCCGCGCAGCCTGGGCGCCGACGACGGGCCGCTGTCCGGAGACCTGCGCCGGGAGGGCGGTTCCGTCGCGCTCCAGTGGGGCGTCCACACGGGCCGGCTGGGCGCGCTGCCCGAGGCCGTGCCGCTGACCGCCCGGCGGACGCTCAGCGCGGCCTGGGTCGGCCCGCGCCTGCCCCAGGACGTCCTGGGCGACGTGTTCGAGGCGCTGTGGGCCTGCGGCCTGGACCGGGACGCCGTGGTCTGCCGGCTGGCCGACCGGGGCCGGGAGGGCGACCCGGTCCGGGCTGCGCTGGCCCGCCTCGGCATCCCGCAGGCCGGCGAGGACCCGGACGCCGGGGCGCCGCCCGACACGTCCCACCGGAGGCACGGGACACCCGGCGTCCTGCTGTCGCTGGACTGCGAACTCGGCCCGGCCTGCTCGCCGGCCTGCACGCCCGACTGCCTCTGCGGCCGCTACCTCCACCTGGGCGACGGCCGGTTCACCCGGCCGGCGCGGTCGACCGGCCTGCCGGTGTTCGAGTTCCTGGCCGCCGAGGACGCGGTGTCCTGCGGCGCCGCCGGGCTGGCCGACCCCTTCGACCTGCCGCCCCTGCGCGGCCTGCTGGAGGCGGTCGGCGCCCGGCTGCCCGAACTCCTCACCCTGCCCGCGCCCGGGCAGGCCCTGCGCCTGGTCGTCGACCACACCCGCGCGGTGGCGCTGCTGCTGGCCGCGGGCTTCGGCCCCGGCCCGCGCGGCCCGGCCCGCGCGACCCGGCGGCTGCTGCGCCGGATGGCCGGCACCATGGCGCTGGCCGGCGCTCCCGTCGCCGGGCTGGCCGACCTGGTGGCGCTGGCGGGCGGTGCCCACGGCTTCCCCGCCGTCTCGGTGGCCGCCCGCTACCTGGTGGAGCGTGAGACCGCCGCCTTCGACCGCGTGGTGGCGGCCGGCCACCGGCGCTTCCTGTGCTGCCTGGCTCGGCGCCCGACCCCCGACGAGCTGGCGGTCGAGCTGGCCCGGCTGCGTTCGGAGCGCGGCGTTCCGCTCGCACTCACCCTCAACTGGTGCCGACAGCACGGGATTTCCGTCCCGCTGTCGCTCATCGCCGCAGCCGACGCGCGGGATGTGTGAGCCCCGGCGGAATCCATGGGCGGGGGTATTTCCCGGAGTGCCGGGCGATGTGTGGTCGAACAACGGAGAAGCCCGCGGGCTTTGGATCCCGGCCGCCGCAAAAGAAATCCGGCCGGGAGCGGGCGGGTCGACGTCGGGCCGCGGCGCCTTCGGCCCCGGGTCCGTCCGTGGGCGATCTGGACGATTTGGACGACCTGGATGATCTGGACGGGCCCGGGACCGGGACCGGGAGGGTTGCGGCGGGCCGCCGGTCAGGTGCGGGTGGCGGTGACGAGGTGGTAGTCGAGGAGGCCGTGGCGCCAGGCGGGGAGGAAGTTGCGGGTCCAGTGGTCGGTGGGGACGTTGTCGGTGAGGTAGCGGTCGAGGCCGGGCCAGACGTCGGGGCCGATGGATTCGGTGGTGACGGGGGTGAAGCCGGCGTCGGTGAGGTCGGTGGTGAAGTCGTCGAGGGGGTGGGCGACGTCGAGGCCGTCGGCGAAGCTGGCGAGCAGGATCTTGAGGCGTTCGGCGACCTCGGGGCCGGGGGCGGCGAAGAAGGTGGTGACGACGAGGCGGCCGCCGGGGCGCAGGACGCGGGCGGCTTCGCGGGCGAAGCCGGTGAGTTCGCGGAAGTGCTGGGCGGCTTCGACGGAGTAGAGGCCGTCCAGGGAGGCGTCGGCGAAGGGGAGCCGGTCGGCGGAGCCGAGGGTGTAGGCGAGGCGGTCGGGATAGGTGGCCAGGGCGCGGGCGTTGACGGCGCGGGCGCGTTCGATCTGGTCGGGGTGGATGTCGACGCCGGTGACGGTGGCGAAGCGGAACTCCCGTAGCGCGAGGGCCGCGCCGAGGCCGCGGCCGCAGCCGACCTCGGCCAGGAGCAGTTGCTCGCGCGGCTCCGGGAAGGCGTTCAGCACCCGGCGGTAGAGCTGCTCCTGGCTGTGCACCCGGTCGTCGGGGCTGGGGGCGGTCAGGTCGATGCCGTGCCAGTCACCGAAGTTGATGAATCCGCCCGCGAAGGAGGGGGCGGTGCTGAGGTCGTCGGCACCGTACGTCCGGCGTACCGTCGGGGGGATGTGGTTGTGGTCCATGGGCGGTCGGGTCTCCTGCTCGGTTCGTGCCCGGCGGTCGGGCGCGCCGAGGTACGTACCCAAACCGGTGGTGGTCCGAACACGGTACGTGACGAAGCGGTTTCGGGGTTGACGGGGCGTGGAAACCCGGTGTCCGGCGGGGGCCGTGTTCGCTAGAGTCCGCCGAAGTCCGCCACAGTCCGACACCGTCCGCTCGCCGGCCGACCGGACCCGCCCCAGGGCGCGAGCACGAGGAGCACGACCCCCATGAGCACCGAGGACCGGCCCGTACCGTCGTTGACCGGCGGCGAACGGGAGATGCTGCGCGGCTTCCTGGACTTCCACCGGGCGACCCTCGCCATGAAGTGCGAGGGCCTGAGCGACGAGCAGCTGCGGCAGTGCTCCAGCCCGCCGTCCACGCTGAGCCTGCTCGGGCTGGTGCGGCACATGGCCGAGGTGGAGCGCACCTGGTTCCGCAAGGTGATCGACGGGGAGTCGATTCCGCTGGTGTGGTCCGAGGAGAACGACTACCAGGTGGCCTACGACGCCACCGGGGCCACCCGCGCCGAGGCCTTCGACGCCTGGCGGGCCGAGGTCGAGCACTCCCGCCGGATCGAGCTGGCGGCCCCCTCGCTGGACGTCACCGGCTACCAGCCGCGCTGGGAGGCCGAGGTGTCGCTGCGGCTGGTGATGCTGCACCTGATCCACGAGTACGCCCGGCACAACGGGCATGCGGACTTCCTGCGCGAGGCCATCGACGGCACGGTCGGGGTCTGACGCCCCGGCCGCTCCTACCAGCCGAGCAGGTGGGTGCGGGCGGCGAGCGCGTCGAGGACGGACTTGGCGGTGGTCTCCGGCGTGAGGGCGGAGGTGTCGAGCTCGTACGGGGTGGTGGCGGCCGTAGTGGTGAGGACCACGTGGTGGAGGGCCGCGCCGGTGGTGCGGCTCTCGCGGCGGAAGGTGTCCAGGGTGGCCGGTGCGCCGGGGCACTCGACGACGACCTGGTAGCCGCCGGTCGCGTAGGCGAAGGCGGCCTGGGCGGCGGCCGCGAGGACGGTGACGTCCTGCCGGTCGGCCCCGGGCCCGTGCGCCGGCAGCCGGCCGTTGCGGATGACCTGGAGGAAGTCGTCCGTCCGCAGATGGACGCTCGGGTGCAGCTCCCGGACGAGCAGCTCCGCGACCGGGCTGCCGCCCGCTTCTGCGCCGGCGGCCCCGGCGGCCCCGGCGGCGTCGACGAGGACGAGGACGCCCCCGGCACCCCGGCCGCCCCCGAGCTCCGGCCCACCTACGGTCGTACGGTTCACAGCTGCTGATCCCTTCACGGGCCGGGGACGGGACGCCGCTCGAAGCGACGCTGTGGACGGGCAGCCGGGGCGAGGCGGTGGGAGCACGCAGGAGCCGGTCGGCCCGGATGCGGACAGCCGACCGCCTCGTCCCTACGACTGATGCGTTTCGGGGATCAACCTAGTCCAAACGGGTGCCCCGAGTCGTCCCCCTCCCGGTCCGCGGGCAGGTGGCCGGGCCCGTTCAGTGCTCCTCGGCGCGCAGCACGATCGGGTTGGTGAGGGCTGCCATCGGGCCCCAGGGCAGCTCCTCGCCCATCGTGTTGCCCTTGCCGGGCGTCCCGTCGGCCCTCGGGTGGCGCACCTCGGCGCGGACGTAGCCGGCGAGCGAGGCGGTGGTGCGCCAGACCACCGTGCCGGAGCCGCCGGCGGGCAGCGACTCCTGGTGCATCTGGCCCTCGTCGGTGATCAGCCGGACGGTGCCGCCGGGCACGCCGGAGACGGCCAGCCGGACGTCCACCGGGGCGTCGGCCGGGACGGTCAGCTCCTCGCCGATGCCCGCCTGGCGGCCGCCGCCGGTCGCGGTGAGGTCGAGCCCGACGGCGGCGGACTCGGCCAGCCAGCTGCGCCCGGCGCGCAGCCCGTCGAGGACCGCGTCGCGGGTGAGGTCCTCGGCGAGGACGACGTTGTGCGGGAGGCCGATCACCTGGGGAGCGCTGTGGGCGTCGCTGTTGCCCATGGCGGGCCGCCAGGAGCGGCCGCCGGCTCCGTTCCCGCCGCCCCGGAGGGCCACCGCGAGCTGGGAGTCCCAGGTGTCGACGGCCGACTCGTCGTCGTACGTCCAGGGCCCGTTCCACACCTCGACGGCGTCGGCCTGCTCGTAGCCGAACTTCCACTGGCAGGCGACGTACGGGCAGTACGGGTGCGCGGGCACCACCAGGCCGCCGGAGCGGTGGACCTGGCGGACGAAGCGGGGGAACTCCTCGTCGCGGGAGCGGTAGCGCCAGTCGACGAACCGGCCGGCCTCCAGGCCCAGGGCCAGCCAGTGGCCGTTGCGGGTGGTGATCTCCTCGCCGGGGAGGATCAGCAGGTCGGGGCCGGCCAGCGGGCCCCAGACGGCGTGAGAGGAGCTGGTGTTGTGGTCGGTGGAGACGATGAAGTCCAGGCCGGCCGCGCGGGCCCCGGCGGCCACCTCCTCGGGCCGGCGGCGCCCGTCGGAGTGCACGGTGTGCAGGTGGCAGTCGCCCCGGTACCAGGCCCGGCCGCGGCCGCGGGCCCGCTCCGGCGGGTAGGCCGGGGTGAACTCCGGGCCCGGCTCGCCGAACCGGAGGGTGACCTGCACGTGGTAGTCCAGGCCCTGCGGGGCGACCTGGTACGGGCCCAGGGCGATGTGCCAGGTGCCCGGGTTGATCGGGCCGGGGAGGTAGCCGGGGGTGGCGGTGCCGCGGGCGAGGGCGAACTCGGTGCGGAAGCCGCCGGACCAGCCGCGGAAGCCGTCGCCGCCGAGGTCGGTGCCGCGCTCGTCGAAGATGCCGATGTCGCAGGAGTTGCCGGGGGTGCCGGCCGGGACCGGGGGCTTGTCGTAGCCGTAGGAGACGGCGATCTCGCGGACGCCGTCGGGGACTTCGAGCGGGAGGTAGACGAAGTCGGGGCAGCCGGCGGGGAGGTGGCCGGTGAGGGTGAGGGTGCGGTCGGGGCGGTCCGTCGTGTCCGTGTCCCGGCTCGGGGCGGCGGAGGCGGTGCCGGCGGTGGCGGCCAGGCCGAGGGCGGCGGCGGCTCCGGTGGCGAGGCCGGTGCGGAGCAGGTCGCGGCGGGCGGGGCGGGTCGGCTCTGCGGGGTCGGTCGGTGTTGCGGGGTTCGAGGGGGATGCGGGGTGCGAGGGCTGTGCCGGGGGTGTGGGGTCGGCGGGCATCGGGGCCTCCGGGCTGGGATGGGCGGGTCCGTCGGTTCGCCTACCCCGGGGGGTGAACCCGGGGTGAGGCGGGGCCCACCGGGGTGGGGCGGGTCGGTGAAAGGGGCCCGGGGGCGGGACGGGGCGAGTTGCGGGGAGTGGCGATTGGTCCGTTCATGGTCATGTGATCGGCGGTATGAGCCGATATGGGACGGTATGACGGATGGCGATGGCGGCGGGTGGCGACGGGTCGGTCGGGAGGCTGGTGTGGCACTGAGTCGGCGGGCGTTGCTGACGGCGGCGGCGGGGGGCGCGCTGGCGGGGTGCGGGAGGGGGCGGGCCCCGGAGGGGGGCGGGGCGGCCGCACCGACGGTCACCGGGCCGGCTGCGGCCACGGGCATGGCGTCGGCTACGGCTACGGCGCCCGGGACGGCGTCCGCCGCGCCCACGGCGCCCCGGGAGCCCGGCCGGGCCGAGCTGGTGCAGCGCTACGCGACCCTGGCGCCGACCGGGTGGGGACTGGACCTCCCCGGGGTGGTCACCGGGCTGCCGGACGGCCGGCAGGCCACGGCGCTCACCTTCGACGCCTGCGGGGGCCCCGGCGGGAGCCGCTACGACGCCGAGCTGATCGACTTCCTGCGCGCCCACGACGTCCCCGCCACGCTGTTCCTGAACGCCCGCTGGATCGATGCCAATCCGCACGTCTTCGAGCAGCTCGCCGCCGACCCGCTGTTCGAGATCGGCAACCACGGCACCGTCCACCGCCCGCTCTCGGTGACCGGCCGCTCGGCGGAGGGGATCGCCGGCACCGGCGGGGTCGGCGAGGTGTACGACGAGGTGGCGGGCAACGCCCACAAGCTGACCGAGCTGCTCGGGCGCCCGCCGCGGTTCTTCCGCTCCGGCACCGCGTACTACGACGACGTCGCCGTCCGGGTGGTCGCCGACCTGGGCGAACGGATCGCCGGGTTCACCGTGAACGCGGACGGCGGGGCGACCCTCCCGGCCGCCGAGGTGCGGCAGGAGGTGGCGTCGGCGCCGCCGGGGGCGATCGTCATCGGGCACATGAACCAGCCGGGCCGCGGCACCGCCCGCGGGGTGGCAGCCGCGCTGCCGGGGCTGCTGGCGGCGGGGCGGCGGTTCGTCCGGCTGTCCGACGTGCTGTGAGCCCGGGACGGCCGCCGTCGGCTACGCCAGGCGCAGGCCGCCCGGGTGCCGCTCCTCGATGATGCCGACCAGCCAGTCGAAGACCGTCGGGCCCTCGCCCGCCCGGGCGGCGGCCAGCCTGGCCGCGACGTTCTCGCGGTTGGTGGGGTGCACCCGCGGGAGCCGCAGCTCCAGCTGGCGGGCCGTCTCCTGGTAGCCGAGGCTGCGGCGGGAGGCCTCGTGGTCGCGCCACTCGATGACGTAGTCGCCGTCGTCGGGCGTGCCGAAGCCGCCGCTCAGGCAGTCGGCGAAGGCGTCCAGGTTGCGGCCGAAGTAGCCGTCGGCGCCGATCTTGCGACCGACCTCGTCCCAGAAGTCCTCCAGGGTGCCGATCTTCCCGCCGTCGATCACATAGGTCACCGTCACGGGGACGAGGATATGCCCGGGCGGCGAACCGCCGGGTGACGGCCGGTTTACGGCTGGACGGCGATCGCGGTGGCGAGCAGCCCGTCGCGCACCGCCCAGCGGCCGTCGAAGCCGTCCAGCCGGCGACCGCCGACCACCGGGCCGGGCACCAGCAGCCGGGCGGTGAAGGTGCCGTCGGGGGAGAGGCCGAGCTCGGCCTCGTGGAAGTCCAGCCACAGCCGGGTGAGCGGGAACCAGGCCTTGTAGACCGACTCCTTGGCGCTGAACAGGATGCGGTCCCACGGCGTGTCCGGGTGGTCGGCGGCGAGCTTCGCCAGCCGCTGCTGCTCGACGGGCAGGGCGACGGACTCCAGGACGCGCTCGGGGAGCGGCAGCGCGGGCTCGGCGTCGATGCCGACCGAGGCCAGGGTGCCGACCCGGGTCACGGCGGCGGCGCGGAAGCCGTCGCAGTGGGTGAGGCTGCCGATCACGCCGTCCGGCCAGCTCGGCGCCCCGCGCAGGCCCGGGACGAGCGGGCGGTACGGGACGCCGAGGCGGGCCAGCGCGGTGCGGGCGCAGTGGCGGACGGTGGTGAACTCGCGGCGGCGCTTGTCCACGGCGCGGGCGACGACGGCCTCCTCGGCGGGCTCCAGCCGCGCCTCGGGCGGGTCGTCGTAGGCCACCTCGGTCACCACGACGTCCGGCAGCAGGTCCCCGATCACGCGTTCCCCCCTGGGTCGACAGCGCGGGCCGACGCCGCGCGGATCGAGCCTAGCCGGGACGGGCGACCCCGGTCCGTGATCTTCGGCAAATGGGGACCGGGCGGCCCGGCTCACTTGAACGCGGCGGCCGCCTGGTGCGGGGCCCGGGCGATCGTGTCCGGGTGGCAGGGCGCGGGGGCGTGTTCAAGTGAGTCGGGGCGGAGCCTGTCCGGGGGCGGGTCGGTGGCTGCCGCCCGTCACTGCCCGAGCAGGTGGGCGAAGTCCAGGCCGAGGCTGCCGAGTACGGGGAGCGCGCCGAGGTCGGTCACGCCGCCGACCGGGATGCTGTAGCCCTGGTTCACCTCTCGGTTCGCCGGGCTTGCCGCCGCGGTGGCCGCGGTGGCGGCGAGGGCCGGGGTCAGGACGGCGCCGAGGAGCAGGGCGGCGAGTGCGGTGCGCATGGGGCGGGCCTCCGGGGCGGGCGGGGGTGACGGCCTGTCAACACCCCGCGTGGCGCTGCGGTCACGCATCTTCGCCCCTTCGGCCGCATTGGTAAAGATCCTTGCCTTGTGTTGATGGCAACAGCGGGGAGGTCTGGACCACGCCGAGGAGGAACGCATACGTTCCTTTCACCGGGTGGGCATCGAGCGGTCGCCGAACTGCGGTGCGGCGCTGTCGAGTTGCTCATGTCATGCCCATGACCAATGCCCGGGACCGTCGAACCGGAGGGACCGAACCATGCGCGTCATCGGCAAGAACCTCAGGATCCTCGCGGGCGCCCCGCTCGCGGCCGCCGCCCTCATCGCCCTCTCGGCGGGCTCCGCCGGCGCCGCGATACCGGTCAACAAGCCGATGACCGGCAAGGCCACCTACTACACCGACGCGGGCTACGGCGCCTGCGGCACCCCGATCGACGCCTCCAGCCAGCTGCTGGTCGCCGTCTCGCACACCTGGTGGACCACCGCCAACCCCAACAACGACCCGGTGTGCAAGGGCATTTCGGTCAAGGTGACCTATCAGGGCAAGACCATCACCGTCCCGGTGAAGGACCAGTGTCCGTCCTGCGACTCCACCCACATCGACCTCAGCCGGCCCGCCTTCGCCACGCTGGCCCCGCTCGACAAGGGCGTGATCAACGACCTCACCTGGCAGTTCGTCAAGGCCGGGGCGAACGGCAAGACCGTCGCGCTGTCCGAGCCCGTCACCGGCTCGACCCTCGGCTGAGCACGCCGCCGACGGCCGCCGGACCGGACCGCCCCCGTGGGCCCGGCGGCCGTCAACTCCCCTCTGCGGGCGCGTCCGTGGCGCCGAGCTGCGGGGCCATGGCGAGCAGCAGCTGGACCGCCGGGGAGGCCGTCCGAGGGTTGTGCGCCAGGCCCAGTGTGACCGTCGGCACCGGGCGCGCCATGCGGCGCAGGCTGACGCCGGGTATCCGGAACACCCGCGCCCGGCCCTCCGGGATGGGCGCGATACCGTGGCCCGCCGCCACCGCCAGCAGCAGTTGCTCGTCGTCCGGCTCCTCGCGGACGATCCGGGGCGGCCGGTCGGGCCAGAGCTGCCCGGTGATCGACGCGTGCATCCCGGGGCCGTTCCCGCGCGGCCACAGCACCACCGGTTCGTCCCGGATGCTGCCCCGGTCGAGCCGGCCGCGGCCCCGGGCGAGTGGATGGCCGCTCGGCACCGCGAGCAGCAGCTCCTCCTCCGCGATGACCCGGCAGGCCAGCTCGGGGAGGTCCAGCGGCGGGCGGACGAAGGCCGCGTCCAGCCGCCCGGCGAGCAGTTCCTCCACGTTGTGGGCCGTCCAGCCGGTCTGCAGGGCGACCTCCACCCGGGGGTAGCGGCCGCGGAACTCGCCCATCAGGGTGTCCGAGACGCCGCCGCGCGCCGAGCGGGTGTACGCCACCCGCAGGCTGCCCTGCCGCCCCCGGGCCACCGCCGTGATCCGCCGGTCCGCCTCGGCCACCTGGCGCAGCAGCTGCCGGGCCTCCTCGGCGACCGCGCCGCCGATCGGGGTCAAGGTGCAGCCCCTGCTGGTGCGTTCCACCAGCTGCACGCCGAGCTGCCGCTCCAGCGCCTTGATCTGCTGGCTCAGCGCGGGCTGCGCCACCCGCAGTCGGCGGGCGGCCCGGGTGAAGTTCAACTCCTCGGCCAGGACGGAGAAGTAGCGCATGCGACGGAGGTCCATCGGCCGATGATAGGCCCGCCCCGCAGGGCCGGCTCCCAGCCTTCGGGCCGTCCACCGGCGGTGATAAGAGCGCCTTATCGCCGGGGGATGCAACCGGTCTTGGACGCCTCCCGGCGTGCCCCGCTTACCTGGAATCCGGCCGCCGCGGCCAGATCGGTCGGCGCGCCGGGAGGAGGGGATCACGGTGGACGGGAACGTGGGCGTGGGCGTGGGCGGGAACGCGGACGTAGGCGGGGGCGGGAACGCGGACGTGGTGGTGATCGGCAGCGGGATCATCGGGCTCAGCACGGCCCTGCGCCTCCAGGAGCAGGGACTGCGGGTCGTGGTGGTGACGGCGGACGGCCTGCTGTCGACGGTCTCGGCCGTGGCGGCCGCCGTCTGGTACCCGGTGGGCGTGGCGGCAGGCGAGCGGGTGGCGGCCTGGTCCGCGGCCACCTACGCCGAACTCGCCCGGCAGGCCCGGGCCGGCGCCCCCGGCGTCGTCCTGCGCGACACCTGGATGCCCGCGCACCGGCGGCAGGAGGACGGCACCCCCTGGTGGGGCGCCGGCGTCCCCGACCTGCGCCGACTGGAGCCGGCCGACCTCGCCCCGGCGTACGCGGACGGCTGGCGGTTCACCGCCCCGACGGTCGAGATGCCGCGCTACCTGCCCTGGCTGCTCGGCCGCTTCCTCGACGGCGGCGGCGAGGTCGTCCACCGGCGGCTCGACACCCTCCACCAGGCCCGCGCCTGGGCGCCCGTGGTCGTCAACGCCTCCGGCCTGGGCGCCCGCGGTCTATGCGGGGACGACGCGGTGCGACCGGTGCGCGGACAGCTCGTCCTGGTGCCCAACCCCGGCCTGCGGGCCTCGCTGCGGATCCAGGACGACCCGGCCGGGTACACCTACGTCCATCCGCGCAGCCGCGACGTCGTCCTCGGCGGAACCTTCGAGGAGGGCAGCTGGGACCTCGGCGGCGACCGGGCGACGGCCGAGGCGATCCTCGCCCGGTGCGCGGCGCACGTCCCCGAACTGCGCGGCGCCGAGATCACCGGCTGCCCGGTCGGCCTGCGGCCGGACCGCCGCGGCGGGGTGCGGCTGGAGGCCGAGGAGACGGCGGACGGGCTGCGGATCGTGCACAACTACGGGCACGGCGGGGCGGGCGTGACGCTGAGCTGGGGGTGCGCGGACGCGGTGGCGCGGCTGGTGGGGGCCGGTCGGGGGAACTGAGGAATCACCCTGCGGGGGTGGTCGGCCATGACTGGACTCCCGGACCGTCGTGCGGTCGTTCCGTACCGAAATCCATTCCCGCGGAGGAGTCTTGGCCTCGATCACCCTCGACGCCGAGCGCCGCGTCCGCGCCGACGCCGGCGAAGCTCCCGGACCGAACCAAAGAGGGGGTTCCCCCCTGACTCACCCGTCCGCGCCTGGACCCAGTACCCGGCGAAGGCGGCTTGAGAAGTCCTCCACGGGTCCCTCCGGTACCGACGGCCACTTCTCCATAGCCGCGACGATCTCCATCAGCCGGGCCTCGAAGGCCGCCGCGTCGACCGCACCGGCTCCATACGCCTGCCATAGCTCAACGAGCTGGTCCTCCCGCTCGCCGAAGTCGATGATCTTGTCGGCCAGTGTGAAGCCGTCCGGGGAAGGCTTCCCGACCTCGAGTACCCAGCGGTTCGCGGCCGCGTCCGCTGTGATGCCGCGACCCGCCAGTTCGACGACGCTGAACGGCACCCTGGGGTGAGCTGCCACCGCGAGGAACACGCCCAGCGACACCGAGTTCCGCACGACCTTCTCCATCGCGCCAAGCCCTCCCTCCAGCGGCAGGCCACACGTCCACCACAGTGATCACGGCCAGTCGGCAGCTTACAGAGAGACCCGATCAAGGATCCGAGACGAGCCACTAGCGTGTGGGGTCTCGGCGGACGCGGTGGCGCCGCTGCGCCGGCGGTGCTGAGAGGGGAGTTCGGACGATGCCGATGCTGTACGTGGTGGTGTGTGCGGCCGGAGTGGCCGGCGGGGTGGGGGAGTTGGTGTCCGCCGCGCAGGGGCGGGGGTGGGAGGTGGGGGTGGTGGCGACTCCGCTCGCCATGGGGTTCATCGACGTCGGGGCGGTCGAGGAGCAGACGGGGTTCCCGATCCGGTCGGCCTGGCGGAAGCCGGGGGAGCCCCGGCCGTTGCCGGATCCGGAGGCGATCGTCGTCGCCCCCGCGACGTTCAACACGATCAACAAGTGGAGCGCGGGGATCTCGGACACGCTGGCGCTGGGGATCCTGTGCGAGTCGTACGGGTGGGGGATCCCGGTCGCGGTGCAGCCGTGCCTGAGTGCGGCGCAGGCGGCGCATCCGGCGTACGAGGAGAGTCTGGCGAGGCTGCGGCGGATGGGGGTGCGGGTCGCGGAGTTCGTGCCGGGGGCGTACAGCTGGACCCGGGTGCTGGAGCTGCTGGGGGACTGACAGGGTGGCTGGGCGGGCGCCCGGATCCTGGCAGTGTGCGGGTGTTCCGCCGTGATCGGCCCGGAGTAGCGTCCGGGCAGGTCGGCGACGGTGTGGGAGGTTCCGGTGGCAGCGGTCAACGGTGGGGTGTCGTTCTGGTACGCGGCGGGCGGGGTGCCGGAGCCGGGGCCCGCGCTGCCGGGGGACGCCGATGTCGATGTGTGCGTGGTCGGCGGCGGGTACACCGGGCTGTGGACGGCCTACTACCTGAAGAAGGCCGAACCCTCCCTGCGGATCGCCCTGTTGGAGCGTCGCTTCTGCGGCTACGGCGCCTCGGGGCGCAACGGCGGGTGGCTGTACAACGGCTTCGCCGGGCGCGGTGCCTTCGCGAGGAAGTACGGGCGCGCGGGCGCGGTGGCGATGCAGCGGGTGATGGACGCGGCGGTCGGGGAGGTCGTCGAGGTGGCGGCCGTCGAGCGGATCGAGGCGGACGTCGTCCGCGGCGGGGTACTGGAAGTGGCTCGGAGCGGGCCGCAGTTGGCGCGGTTGAGGGAGTACGTCGAGGCCGAGCGCGGCTACGGCGAGGGCCGGGTGGAGGAGCTCTCCGCGAAGGAGACGGCGGAGCGGATCGATGTCGCGGACGTCCGGGGCGGGGCCTGGTCCCCGTACGGTGCGCGGATCCAGCCGGCGAAGCTCGTCAGGGGGCTGGCACGGGTGGTGCGGGGCCTGGGCGTCGAGGTGTACGAGGGGACGCCGGTCACGGCGGTGCTGCCCGGCACGGGGAGCCGTCGCCCGCGCGCAGTGACTCCGTACGGGACGGTCACCGCCGGTCGAGTCCTGCGCGCCACCGAGGGGTTCACCGCCGGGCTGCGCGGCGAGCGGCGGACCTGGCTGCCGATGAACTCGGCGATGGTCGCCACCGAACCGCTGCCCGCCGAGTTCTGGGCGGAGGTCAACTGGCAGGGCCGGGAGGTGCTCGGGGACTTCGCGCACGCCTACATGTACGCCCAGCGGACCGCCGACGACCGGATCGCGCTGGGCGGGCGGGGCGTGCCGTACCGCTTCGGGTCGCGGACGGATCCGGACGGGAGCACCCAGGTGGAGACGGTGCGCCAGCTCCGCCGGATCCTGGACCGGTTCTTCCCGGCCGCCGCGCAGGCCCGGATCGACCACGCCTGGGCGGGCGTGCTGGGCGTTCCCCGGGACTGGTGCGCGACGGTGGACCTGGACCGGGCGAGCGGGCTCGGCTGGGCGGGCGGGTACGTCGGCAGCGGGGTGACCACGGCCAACGTGGCCGGCCGCACCCTGTGCGACCTGGTGCTCGGGCGGGACACCGAGCTGACCGGGCTGCCCTGGGTGGGGCACACGGTGCGGCGCTGGGAGCCGGAGCCGCTGCGCTGGCTGGGGGTGCGGGCGATGTACGCCGCGTACCACGCCGCCGACCGCCAGGAGGCGGCCGGGCGGGCCACCACCTCGCCGATCGCCCGGGTGGCGGACCGGGTGTCCGGGCGAATCTGACGGGCCGTTCGGCCGAGGGGTGCGGCTGGGCTGCCGGGCGGTCCGCCGTGCACCGCACACCGTGGGGGCGTGCTGAGGAGAACCCTGTCGGCCCTGTGCCTCGCCCTGCTGCTCTGTGCGCCCGCGAGCCGCGCGTACGCCACGTCCGCGACGTTCGCCGTGTCCGCCTCGCCCGCCTCGCCTGTCTGGTCCGCCTCGTCCGCTGCGTCCGCCGGACCGGCTGCTTCGCCGGGCGGGGAGGTGGCCGCCGTGGACCAGGCGTCCCGCCGCGTCCTGGTCCTGCGGGGGGTCGAGGAGCTGATGGCCTACCAGGGCGTCGAGCGTCCGCCGGTCGTGTGGTCCTGGGCGGCCGATCGGGCGCCCGACCTCGGCGACCTCGACCCCGCGCTGAGCTGGAGCGACCCGGACGAGGTGAAGAGCCGGACCCTGGAGGGCCGCCGCTACCTGCTGACCACCGCCTCCGGTGGGCTCGCCGCCGTCGTCGACACCGCCACCGGTGCCAGCCGCTGGGCGGCGGACCTCGGCGGGGACGTCAACCCGCACAGCATCGAGCTGCTCCCGGACGGCAACGTCGCGGTCGCCGCGAGCGCCGGCGGGTGGGTGCGGCTGTACGCCGCCTCGCAGGGCTCCCGGGCCACCGCCCATGCGACCTTCCCTCTCCCCGGCGCCCACGGGGTGCACTGGGACGGGCGGACCGGCCTGCTCTGGGTGCTCGGTGACGGCGAGCTGACCGGGCTGCGGGTCGGCGGGACCCCGGACGCGCCGACCCTGGCCGCCGTCCGCAGCGCCCCACTGCCCGACCGGGGTGGTCATGACCTCGCGCCCGTCCTGGGCGCGCCCGGCCGGTTCTGGGTGAGCACTCTGAACGGCCTCTGGCAGTACGACCCGGCCGCCGACGGGTTCACCCCCGTCCATCTGGCCGATCCCGGCGATCCGGCCGCGGGTCCGGCCGCCGAGCGGGATGTCAAGAGCATCGGCGACGACCCCGCCGGCACCGGTCGGCTGCTCACGGCGGCCCCCGATCACAGCGGCCCGTGCGACTGGTGCACCTCGGCGATCCGGCTGCACCGCCCGGAGCGGACGTGGAACTTGACCGGCGCGCGGCTGTACAAGGCGCGCTGGTGGAGCTCCTATTAGCAGATTCATGACGGACGGTAGTCGATCTTGCTCGGCGCGTCGGTGATATCACCCGTTCTGCTTACCGCATTCGGCTGACAGGGCATATTGTGTACCCCGGCAAACTACTCCGATGGAAGTCAGTTTCCCGTCGCGGTCCGAAAACCATCTGCGGACCCGCGTCGACTGGGATAGCGTCGAAGGCGTCGGGGGGCCGACACCGATCAGGTGTATTCGAACGTCAGTTACCGGGCCGTCATGGCTCGAATTGGTCCTGGAGAAAAGCATGAGGAATTCCCCGGAGGAAATCCGGTCGGACGTCATCGACGATCTGCAGCTCGCGGTCGACTCGCTGGCCGCTTTCCCGGCCAGGAATGCGGCCGGAACGGCGGACGTCACCGAACGGCTCGCGGCGGTCGCCGAACTCTGCCGGTCGGTCGACGTGGTGCTCGACAGCCTCGTCGTCCAGGCGGCCGCCGAGGCCGCCGAGGAGGGCTGGACCGCGGCCCGGATGGCCGCCGAACAGTCCGGCTACTACGCCAGGTTGCAGCGGGCGCTGCTGCCCACCGCTGCCGCGGCCGGGCTGACGCAGCAGTGAGCGCGCCGTACCCGGGCGTGCACGTGCTGTCCTGCCCCACCCGGTGGAGCGACGTCGACGAGAACGGGCACATCAACAACGCCCGGCTGGTCGGCTACATCCAGGAGGGGATTTACGACCTGTTCTGCCACCACGCGACCGCCGTGCGGGAATCCCTGTTCCCGTCCGGATTCATTATCGCGCGGCACGAGATCGATTACCTGGAGCAGTTGCACCACCGCCCCGAGCCATTGTCGGTGCGGCTGACGGTGGAGCGGCTCGGGCGGAGTTCCGCCCATGTCGAGGTGAATGTCTGCCGCGACCCGCTCACCTTTATGCGGGCGCGTACCGTGGTGGTCGCCCGGGATCGGGAATCCGGGCGCTCGCGCAAACTGAGCCAGAGCGAGCGACGCTTTCTGGCGGCGTTTATGCCGGTCTCGGCGCCCGGCGCGGCGCCGGACACGGTGCGTGGCGAGGGCCCGGCCGCCGCTGCTGCCGCCAAGGTGACGGCGCCGGCCCAGCGGGTACCGGCCCGGTCCGGTGGCAGGGTGGGCCTGCCGCGCGGTCCGCGCAGACGGTGCCGTACCTCGGCGGGCTGACCGCCCGGCCGACCCGTGGGTTCCCGTGCCGGTGACGGCGCGGGCCGGCGGCGTGATCGACAACGGCGTCGATCCGTCGGTCCGGCTCGGCTCCCGGCCCGGCTCCCGGCCCGGTTCAAGGCCCCGTTTCCGGTTGCGACCCTTCCGCAGCACCCGACGGCACCCGACTGCGCCCGCCGGCACCCGACGACGGTGTCAGGGTTCCGTTCGGGAGTCCGGCCGCCGTCCGTACCGTCGGGTCCGCCCGGTCCGGACCGCAGTACGCTGAGCAGCACGGGAACCGGTACGTCCCCCGGCGGTCACGGGCTGCGATGAGGCAGCCCCTCCGGACCATCGGCCGCCGGCCCGGCCCGGTCCCGCCGACCGGAAGGAGGACGCGATGACCATCTCCTGGGAGGACTTCCTCGCGCGCGTCGTGGAGCGCGGCGAGTACCGGAGCGAGGCGGAGGCGGACCACGCCGTCCGGGTCGTGCTCGGCCTGCTGGGCGAGCACCTGGTGGGCGCGGAGCGCAACGAGCTCGCGGACGCGCTGCCCGGCACGTACGCCTCGCTGCTCCGGGACGCCCGCCCTGCCGCCGAGCCGCTGACCGCCGAGCGCTTCGTGGAGGCCGTGGTGGGCTGGATCGGCGGGGCGACCACGGCGACGGTGCCGTGGGACATCGGGGCAGTGCTCAGTACGGTGGCCGACCTCGTCCCGGGGGAATTGATCGACCGGGTGATCGAGCAGCTCCCGGACGGCTACGACCTGCTCTTCGGTCACCCGCTGCCCGCCTGAGCGCGTCTGACCGGGGGGAATCGCCGGACACTCCCTGGCGGCCCGTGGTGGCCCGGAACAGCTCAGCGCCCGGGCCGGTCAGCTCGACCGGCCCGGCGCCCGGGCGCAGGTAGGCGGCGGCGCCCCGGGGCAGGTCGAGGCCGGGGTGTCCGGGGGCGTGCAGTCGGGCCCGGCGCGCGGTGCAGAGCAGGATCTGGGGTGTGGTCAGCTCGACGCGGACGGGAGCGGCCGACGGATGCAGCCGGGATAGCCGGAACTCCTCGGCCGGGGAAGGGAATTCGGCTTCGACGGCGTTCAACGGGCGGGCGCCGAGGAGGACGGGCCCGGCGGCACGGAAGTCGGTGACGGCCAGCAGGCCGGCCGTGTCGACGTGCTTGCCGGTGAGCCCGCAGCGCAGCACGTTGTCCGAGTTGGCCATCAGCTCGACGCCCACGCCCCGGAGATAGGCGTGCGGCACCCCGGCGGCCAGGTACAGCGCCTGTCCGGCGCCGAGCCGGACGTGGTTGAGCAGCAGCGCGGCGAGCAGCCCCCGGTCCCCGGGGTGCTCGTCGGCGAGGCGGGCGTACGCGGTGAACGCCTCGGCGTACGGGGCGTCGGCGGTCGCGGTCGCGGTCGCAGTCACGATCTCGGTGCGGCCCAGGGCCGCTGTGACCTCCGCGAGTTCGGGCTCACCGGCGGCCAGGGCCCGGCGCAGCAGCGCGGGCAGCGCCTCGGCGGCGGGCCGCTCGCGCAGAGCGGCCGCCCAGGGGGCGAGCACGCCGAGGGCGTCCAGCAGCCGGGCGGTGGCGGCCGGTGGGCGGAAGCCGCAGAGGGCCTCGAAGTCGCCCAGCGCGCAGAGTAGTTCGGGCTTGTGGGAGCGGTCCTTGTAGACCCGCTCCGGGGCGTCCGCCGGGACGCCCCGGAGCTGTTCGGCGGCGTACCCGGCCTCGGCCTGGGCACGGCTCGGGTGGACTTGCAGGGAGAGCGCCCGGTCGGCGGCCAACACCTTGAACAGGAAGGGCAGTTCCGGGCCGAACCGGCGTACGGTGTCCGGCCCGAGCAGGCCGTCCGGGTCGGCGGTGATCAGGGCGTCGAGCGGTCGGCCGCCCGCCCGGGAGGGCGCCGAGGGGTGGGCGCCCATCCACAGTTCGGCCTGCGGGGTGCCGTCGGGCGCGGTGCCGGTGAGGGCGGGGAGGGCGGTGGGGGAGCCCCAGGGGTAGTGGCGGACCGGGTTGTCGAGCAGGGCGTACGGGGGCATGCCCGGGGTCTCCCGAGGGGTGGTCAGCGGCAGAGTGCCGCCGCGCCGATCAGCCCGGCATCGGTGCCGAGTTCGGCGCGGCGCACGTCCAGTCCGCGGATGTAGGACAGGGCGGCGTAGCGGTCCAGGTGGCGGGCGAGCGGGGCGAAGAGCACCTCCCCGGCGGTGGCGACGCCGCCGCCGACCACCACCCGGTGGAGGTCGACCAGGGCGGCGGTGGCCGCGATCCCGGCGGCCAGTGCCTGGGCGGCCCGGTCGAAGGAGGCCAGCGCGAGCGGGTCGCCCGCGGCGGCGGAGGCGGCCACGGCGCGGGCCGTGGTGTCCGCGCCGGGCGGCCGCCAGCCGTCGGCGAGGGCCCGGCGGGCGATCGCGGTGCCGCTGGCCAGGCCTTCCAGGCAGCCGCGGGAGCCGCACGGGCAGGGCTCGCCGTCGAGGTCGACGGTGATGTGGCCGAGGTGCCCGGCGTTGCCACTGGGCCCGGGCCGGACGGCGCCGTCCAGCACCAGTCCGGCGCCGACGCCGGTGGACACCACCAGGCAGAGCGCGTTGTCGGCGCCCCGGGCGGCGCCCTGCCAGTGCTCGGCGGCGGCCATGGCGACGCCGTCCCCGGCGAGGTGGACGGGCAGCGCGCGGGCGGCCACCGCCGGGTGCGCGGCGACCTCGGCGACCAGCGGGAAGCCGCGCCAGCCCGGGATGTTGACCGGGCTGACGGTGCCGTCGACGAGGTCGACCGGTCCGGCGCTGCCGATGCCGACGGCCGTCACGGCGGCCCAGTCGGGCGGGCCGGCGAGCTGGTCCAGCACCTTGTGCACCACGGCGAGCACGGCCGGGCCCGGTTCCCGGGCGGGGGTGGGCAGCTGGAGCCGGTGCCGCAGCCGTCCGGCGCCGTCGACCAGGGCCCCGGCGATCTTGGTGCCGCCGATGTCGAGGGCGGCGAACAGCGGGGCGGGCGGCATGGCGGGCTCCAGGGGGTCGGCGGCGGCGCCCCGGCCGGGCGGGGCCGGGGCGCTCCCACCGTAGCGGGACGGTCGGCCAGCGGGACGGTCGGTGCGCGGGCCGGTCGGTCAGCGGGCCGCGCTGAGCCGCAGCGTGACCAGTTCGAACGGCCGCAGCGCCAGCCGCACCGCGCCGTCCTCGACCGCGACCTCGCCCCGGGTGCCGTCCCAGGGCCGTTCCAGCAGGTCGCAGGGGACGGCGCCGGCCAGCGGGAAGGAGGTGGTGAGCCGGCCCCGGGCGCGGCCGCCGCCGGCCTCGTAGACCCGGACGACCAGGTCGCCGCTGCGGTCGTCGGCGAGCTTGACGGCGCTGACCACCAAGGCGTCGTGGTCCACCTCGACCAGCGGCGCGACCCGCTCCGCGCTGCCGGTGACCCGCCGCTCGGGCAGGCCGATCCGGTAGCCCTCGCGGACGGCGTCGCCGATCGCCGCGCCGGGCACCAGCGCGTGCCGGAAGCGGTGCAGGCCCTGGTCGGTCCTCGGGTCGGGGAAGCGCGGGGCGCGCAGCAGCGAGAAGCGGACCGTGGTGGTGGTGCCGCCGTCCTCCGGGCGCACGGTGCGGGTGACGTCGTGGCCGTAGGTGGAGGCGGTCACCAGGGCCACGCCCCAGCCCGGCTCGTCCAGGTGGACGAAGCGGTGGTTGCAGGCCTCGAACTTGGCGGCGTCCCAGCTGGTGTTGGTGTGGGTGGGCCGGTAGAGGTGGCCGAACTGGGTCTCGGCGGCGTAGCGCTCGGTGTGGACGTCCAGCGGGAAGGCCGCTTTGAGGAACTTCTCGGTCTCGTGCCAGTCGACCTCGGTGTCGAGGTCGAGCCGCTGCTCGCCCGCGCGCAGGGTGAGGGTCTGGACGGCGGTCGAGGAGCCGAAGGAGCGCTCGATCCGGACGCTCGCCCGGTCGCCGGAGGCCGTGGCGGTGAGGGAGTCGACGGAGGTCAGGTCGGTGACGGTGTTGCGGTAGAACCGGTCCACGTCCCAGGCGTCCCACATGTTGGGGAAGTCGGGGTGCAGCTGGAGCAGGTTGGCCCGGCTGCCGGGGGCGACGGTCTCCCGACCGGTGGCGAGCTCGACCACCGAGGTGATCAGTCCGTCGGCGTCGACCACCACCTCCAGCAGGCCGTTGCCCAGGATGAAGCCGCCCCCGGGCCGCCCGACCGCCGTGCAGGGCGCCCCGCCGGTGACGGCGACGGCGGCGCCGCCCGCCGGGACCGCCGAACGGGCGTGCGGAGCCGCGTTGAACACCAGCTCGCGCCCGCCTCCGGCGGCTCCGGCCAGCGCCTGCTGGGCGGCTCCGATCAGCCCCTCCAGCTCCTGCGCCACCGCCGCGTAGGTGGCCTCGGCCTCGCGGTGCACCCAGGCGATCGATGAGCCGGGCAGGATGTCGTGGAACTGGTGCAGCAGCACGGTCTTCCAGATCCGGTCCAGCTGCTCGTACGGGTACTCGTACGACTCCTCGGCACCGGTGCGCAACGCGGCCGTGGCGCACCAGAGTTCGGCCTCGCGCAGCAGGTTCTCGCTGCGCCGGTTGCCCTGCTTGGTCTTCGCCTGGCTGGTCAGGGTGGCCCGGTGCAGCTCCAGGTAGAGCTCGCCGACCCAGACCGGCGGGTCGGGGTACTCGGCCTCGGCCTTGGCGAAGAACTCGGCGGGGTTCTCCCAGCGGACGGTGGCCGAGCCCTCCAAGTCCCGCAGCCGGGCGGCCTTGGCGACCATCTCGCGGGTCGTCCCGCCGCCGCCGTCGCCCCAGCCGGTCGGGGCGATCGAGTGCCGGGCCACCCCCTTGTCCTTGAAGTTGCGGGCCGCGTGGGCGATTTCGCTGCCCTTCATGGAGCAGTTGTAGGTGTCCACGGGCGGGAAGTGGGTGAAGATGCGGGTCCCGTCGATGCCCTCCCAGAGGAAGGTGTGATGCGGGAACCGGTTCACCTGGCTCCAGGAGATCTTCTGGGTCAGCAGCCACTTGGAGCCGGCGTTGCGGATGATCTGCGGCAGGCCGCCGGTGAAGCCGAAGGTGTCCGGCAGCCAGGCCTCGCGGTTCTCGACCCCGAACTCCTCCAGGAAGAACCGCTTGCCGTGGACGAACTGACGGGCCATCGCCTCCGAGCTCGGCATGTTGGTGTCGGACTCCACCCACATGCCGCCGGCCGGCACGAACCGGCCCTCGGCGACCGCCTTGCGCACCCGGGCGTACACCTCCGGGCGGTGCTCCTTGATCCAGGCGTACTGCTGTGCCTGGGACATGGTGTAGCGGAACTCCGGCTCGTCCTCGAGCAGGGCGGTCATGTTGGCGGTGGTGCGGGCCACCTTGCGCACCGTCTCGCGCAGCGGCCACAGCCAGGCGGAGTCGATGTGGGCGTGGCCGATCGCGCTGATCCGGTGCGCGGACGCCGCGGCGGGTGCGGCCAGCACCGCGGTCAGCTCCGAACGGGCCGCGGCGGCCGTGCCGTTGACGTCCTGGAGGTCGATCGCGTCCAGGGCGCGCTCGACCGCGCGCAGCACCTCCCAGCGCCGGGCGCCGTCCACCGGCAGCTCGGCCATCAGCTCGCCGAGCACCTCCAGGTCCAGCGAGAGCTGCCAGACGGTGTCGTCGAAGACCGCGAGGTCCATCCGGGCGAGCTTGTACTGCGGCCGGTCGCCGGCCGTCTCCTTGTCGCCCAACTCGGTCGGTAGGAAGGGGTGGTAGTCCAGGATGACCGGGTTGGCGGCGGCCTCGACGTGCAGCAGCACCTGCTCCCCGCCGGCCGCCGGGGCGGCGATCCGCACCCACTGGTTGCGCGGGTTGAGGCCCTTCACCGGGCTGCCGTCCGGGCGGTAGACCAGGCCCTCGCACTGGAAGCCGGGCATGTTGGCGTCGAAGCCGAGGTCGATCAGCGCCTCGACCGTCCGCCCGGCCCAGGCCTGCGGCACCGTACCGGACACCGTCAGCCAGCTGGTGCCCCAGGGCGCGCCCCAGGCGTCGCCGACGGCGATCGGGGTGCGCGGCGCGGCCAGCCCCTCGGCGACCGGGACGGGCTCGCCGGGGGCGGTCCAGATGCCGACCTCCAACGGGACGGACTCGGGGTACACGGCCGGGAGGATGCGCTCCTCCAGGACGCGCTTGAGGCGGGACTCGACGAGGGTGCGGTCATCGTGCATGTCGGCAGGCTCCGTTGCGTGCATCGAGGGCAGGGGGTCGGCGGGGGACGGCTGGGCCCTAGGGAGAACGTACGTCGGCGGGGTGGACCACCTCGGTGATGCCGCGCGCGGCCAGGTGCGCGGCGTCCCCGGCGCGTTCGGCGAGCACGGTGGTCGGGCGGGCGCCGGCTTCGGCGAGGCGCATGAAGGCCTCGTACACCGGGCCGCCGGGGCCGCAGTCCGCGCGGCGGGGGGAGGTGGCCTCGTCGCCGGTGGCGACCACCACGGCGGTGCTCCGCGGCTTGGGCGGCTGCCAGTGGCGGCGGGCCTCGGCGGCGGCCTCGGCCAGCCGGGCGCCGGCCGGTTTGACGGCCCGTTCGGTGGTCAACAGGCCGAGGCTGTACTCGAGTTCGGGGAAGTCGGCGAGCGAGCGGTCCACGTCGTGGGAGCACCACCAGGTGACGCCCCAGACGTCCGGGCAGTCCAGGACGGCCTCGACGGTGGCGCCGGTGAACCGGGCCGCGTCCCCGGCGGTGATGTGCGGGGCGGGCGCGCCGACCTCCTGGAGCCAGACCGGGCGGGCCGGGTCGTCGGCCCAGGCCTTGGAGAGCTCGACCAGGTAGGCGGCGTGCTGGGCGGTGGCGGTGGAGTGGGCGCCGTAGCGCTGGGCGGTGCCGTTGAACACCCAGGAGTGCACGGCGGTGGCGGCGCCGAGGCGGGCCGAGTGCCAGGGGGTGAACGGGTGTTCGTCCAGGTACCAGGCCGCGTCGTAGGAGGCGTGCAGGTGCAGCCGCCCGGGCGCGCCGTCCTCGCAGGCGGCGAGCATCCGGCGCAGCCAGGCCTCCGCCTCGGCGGGGGTGCACCGGTCGGGATCGGGGTGCGGGGCGCCGGAGAACTGGTTGATCTCGTTGCCGAGCGTCATCCCGAGGAAGTTCGGCCGCTCGCGCAGCGCCCCGGCGAGGGTGCGCAGGTAGGCGGCCTGGCCGTCCAGGACCTCGGGGTCGGTGAACAGGTTGCGGCGGTGCCAGGTCCGCGTCCAGGAGGGCAGGAAGTCGAAGGAGGACAGATGGCCCTGGAGGCCGTCCACCGCGACGTCCAGGCCGCGTTCGCCCGCCGCGTCCACCAGCGCGGTCAGCTGTTCGACGGCGCGCGGGCGGATCAGGGTGCGGTTGGGCTGGAACAGCGGCCAGAGCGGGAAGACCCGGACGTGGTCCAGGCCGAGGGCGGCGACGGAGTCGAAGTCGGCGCGCACGGCGTCGAGGTCGAAGTCCAGCCAGTGGTGGAACCAGCCCTTGCTGGGCGTGTAGTTGACGCCGAAGCGCGGCGCCTGCGGGGTGGTGGTCACGGGGGCTACCTCAACTGGGAAGGGGCGTACGGACGGTGTGCTCGCCCTCGGGCTCAGCCCTTGACGGCTCCCTCCTCGACGCCCTTGAAGAAGAAGCGCTGGCAGACGGCGAACACCACGACGATCGGCAGGAAGGCGATCATGGTGCCGGCCGCGATCAGCCGGGGATTGGCGGAGAAGGTGCCGTTGAGGTACTGGAGTCCGACGGTCAGGGTGTACTTCTGCGGGTCGTTGAGCACGATCAGCGGCCAGAGGAAGTCGTCCCAGGCGCCGATGAAGGTGAAGATGACGATCACGCTGAGCATGCCGCGCACGTTCGGCAGGCCGATGTGCCACAGCCGCTGCCAGACGTCGGCGCCGTCCACCAGCGCCGCCTGGTCGAGTTCGGGCGGTACGGCGGCGAAGGCGGTGCGCATCAGCAGCACGTTCAGCATGGCGATCGCCCCGGGCAGGGCCACGCCGGCCAGGCTGTCGGCCAGGCCCAGGCCGCGCACCAGGACGTACTGGGAGACGATGGTGACCTCGCCGGGCAGCACCAGGGTGGCCAGGAAGAGGCCCAGGACCAGCCGGGCGCCGCGGAAGCGCAGCCGGGCGAGGGCGTAGCCGGCCAGGGTGCAGCCGACCACGTTGCCGGTGATGCAGACGGCGGCGACGATCACCGAGTTGAGGGCGTACGTCCACACCGGGATGGTGTCGGCGACCGTGCCGAAGTTGCCCAGGGTGGGCTGGTCCGGCAGGAAGCTCGGGGTGCGGGTGTAGACGTCCTCGTCGGGGCCCTTGAGGGAGGTGGACAGCTGCCACAGGAAGGGGCCGATGACCAGCAGCAGGACGAGCACCAGGAGCAGGTAGCGGGCGGCGGTCTGCCCGCGGGTGGGGGTGTTGAAGCCGCGGGCGGGCCTGGGGCGGGGGGTGGCCCCTGGGGTGAGGGTGGTCTTGGGGCGGAGGGTGGGCACGGGTCAGGCCGCCTTCCGGTTCAGCCGCAGCAGGAACAGCATCGGGGCGAGGGTGACGACGAACAGCAGCAGGCTGAGCGCGGAGGCGTAGCCCAGGTGGCCGTTGAAGCCCCGGCTGTACATCTGGATCAGCATCACCACCGACATGTCGCGGCCGCCGGGGCCGCCCAGTCCGTTGGAGAGTACGTACAGCTCGGAGAAGACGCGCAGCGAACTCACCGAGATCAGCGCGGAGATGAGCACCATGGTCGGGCGCACCCCCGGCAGGGTGATGTGCCAGAAGCGGCGCAGCGGACTCGCGCCGTCCACGGCCGCCGCCTCGTGCAGCTCGTGCGGGACGTTGGCGAGGGCGGACAGGTAGATGACCATGTAGTAGCCGAGGCCCTTCCAGACGGTCAGGGCGATCGCGCTGAACAGCAGCAGCCAGCGGTCGGTGAGGAAGGGGACCGGGGAGTGGGCCAGGCCGCCCTCCTGGAGCAGGCCGTTGACCAGGCCCCGGTCGTCCAGTACCCAGCCCCAGATCAGCGCCACCACGACGGCGGAGGCGATCACCGGGGTGTAGAAGGCGGTCCGGAAGAAGGTGATGCCGGGGATCCGGCGCTGGACCAGCAGGGCGAGCAGCAGCGGCAGGACGGTCAGCAGGGGGAGGCAGACCAGCATGAACACGATGCTGTTGAGCAGGGCGTCGGCGAGCTGGGCGTCGTCCAGCAGGCGGCCGTAGTTCTCCAGGCCGGTGAACCGGCCGCCGCCGAGGGGCTTGGCGTTGGTGAAGGAGAGGATCACCGTGTTGACGGCCGGCCAGAGGTTGAAGACGGCCAGCCAGACTATCGCGGGGCCGGCGAGCAGCCAGGGCGTGAACCAGCGCCGGTGGGTCATGCGGATGCCTTCCTGGGGTGGTACCGGTCATTCCCGGGGCGGCGGGTGTGGGGGAGGACCCGCCGGTTCGCCGGTACGGGACGCCGAGATGCCGTGGGGGTCGCGGGCTCCGTGCGCGGCGGGGGTCAGCCCTTGAGGAGCTTGTCGCACTGCTCGACGGCGGTGTCCAGGGCCTGCTTGGAGCTGCTCTGGCCGCTGATGGCGAGGGCGAACTGCTGCTTGACGATGGTGCCCATCGCGTCGTCCACCTCGACCGGCTGGATCAGCTCGGCCTTGGCGAGCGAGGTGAAGGCGATCACCTTGGCGTCACCCGCGTTGGTGCCGTCGCTCCGGCTGAAGAAAGGGTCGTTCGCGGAGGCCTTGGTGGACGGAAAGATGCTGGTCAGGTGGGCGAAGGCGGCCTGGTTCGCAGGGCTGGTGACCCAGCGGGCCAGAGCGACCGCGGCGGCCGGGTTCTTGGTGTTCTTCGGGATGGACAGGCCCTGGACGTACAGCGGCGGGGTGCCCATCGCGGGGGAGGCGACGACCTTCGGGGCGAGGGTGGGGTTGTCGGTGGCGAGGCTGGTGATGAAGTTGCCGCCGCCGGTGGTCCAGGCCGCGGTGCCGGCGCTGAACAGCTTGGAGTTGCCGGCGTAGGTGTCGGTGAGCACCCCGTTCGGCATCAGGCCCTCCTTGAAGGCGTCGCGGTACTTGTCGAGCAGTGCGGCGGCCTCGGGGGTGTTGAAGGTGAAGGACTTGCCGTCGTCGGCCATGATCTTGACGCCGATGTTGTAGAGGTCGCCGAGGCCGGGCTTGCGGCTCATCAGGTAGGCCTGGCCACCGGACTTCTCCTTCATCACCCGGGCCTGGGCGATCAGCTCGTCCAGGGTGGTCGGGGGCTTCTTCGGATCCAGTCCGTTCTTCGTCAGGAGCTCTGAACTCCAGTAGTTCACATCGGTGTTGAGGTACCACGGATAGCCGAAGGTGCCCTGGTAGCCGTGGTAGCGGTAGGCGCCCACGCCGCCGGCCACGTACTCGTCGGCGAGTTTGGGGTCGGCCTTGGCCACGTCCAGCAGGACGTCCTTCTTGGCGAGCGGGAAGGCGAAGTCCGGCGGGAGGTTGACCACGTCGGGCAGGGTGTCGGAGGCGGCCTGGCTGAGCACTTTGTCGGAGTAGCCCTCGCCGGGCTGGTCCAGCCAGTCGACCTCGACGCCGGGGTACTTCTTCTTGAAGCCGTCGATCACGCCCTGCATGTAGTCGGTGAACTTCGGCTTGAGCGCCCAGGTCTGGATCGAGACCTTGCCCTTGACCTCGCCGGTGGCGGCCGCACTCGCCACGTTGTCGCTGGTCTTGGTGTCGCCGGAGCCGAGTCCGCAGCCGGTGAGGGCCGCCGCGGTGAGGGCCGTCGTCGTCAGTGCCGCCCAGATTCTTCGCATGAGAGGTCTCCCGGTGGTCCTGGGTTCTGGGGTGGGTGGTGGAGGTCAGAACCTGCTGGATGTCGGAACATGCTGGATGTCAGCTCCTGCCGGATGTCAGATCCAGCAATAACTAAACCGGTCTAGCTCTGGCAGGGACTATGCTCCCGCCTAAACTTGACTGTCAAGAGAGGAGTCGGATCCTGTGGGCAGACCGACGATCGCCGACATCGCGCGCCAGGCCGGCGTCTCCAAGGGCGCGGTCTCCTTCGCGCTCAACGGCCGCCCCGGTGTCAGCGAGGCGACCAGGGACCGAATCCTGCGGGTCGCCGAGGAGATGAACTGGCGCCCGCACAGCGCGGCCCGCGCCCTCGGCGGCGCCCGCGCCGACGCCGTCGGCCTGGTGATCGCCCGCCCCGCCCGCACCATCGGCGTCGAGCCGTTCTTCAGCCAGCTGCTCTCCGGCCTCCAGGCCGTACTCTCGGCCAGCTCGGTCGCGCTGCACCTGATGGTCGTCGAGGACACCGCCGCCGAGATCGAGGTCTACCGGCGCTGGGCCTCCGAGCACCGGGTGGACGGCTTCATCGTGGTGGACCTCCAGGTCAAGGACCCGCGGCTGCCCGTGCTGGACGAACTCGGGCTGCCCGCCGTCGTCCTCGGCGGGCCCGGCAAGGGCGGCAACCAGCTGCGGATCTGGGCCGACGACCGGGAGGCGATGCTCTCCATCGTCGACTACCTGGCCGCCATCGGGCACCGCCGGATCGCCCATCTCGCCGGGCTCCCGCACTTCCAGCACACCCAGCGCCGGATCCGCGCGCTGCGCGACGCCTCGCGCCGGCTCGGGCTGGAGGAGGCGGTGTCGGTGCCCACCGACTTCAGCGACGCCGAGGGCGCGGCGGCCACCCGCACGCTGCTCTCCCGGGCCGCCCGGCCCACCGCGATCGTCTACGACAGCGACGTGATGGCCGTCGCCGGGCTCGGCGTGGCCGGGGAGATGGGGGTGTCGGTGCCCGGGGAGCTGTCGATCGTCTCCTTCGACGACTCGGTGCTCGCCCGGATCGTCCATCCGCCGCTGACCGCGCTCAGCCGGGACACCTTCGCGCTCGGCGAGCAGGTCGCGCGCAGCCTGCTGGAGGCGCTGGACGACTCCGGGCCCGGGCGGGACCTCCGGATGCCCACGCCCCGGCTGACCGTACGGGAGTCCACCTCGCCGCCGGGGAGCGGGTTTTAGCCCTGCGGGGTGGTTGTTGTCCGATTCGTTGACAGTCGTTCTGAACCGGTTTAGCCTCGCTGCGCCGAGAAGGTCCGCTCCTGCTGCCCGCTCCTGCGGCCTCCGGCTTTCCTCGGTTCAGCACCGGCACGCCCGCATGCGGCCGGCCCCCGTCCCATGACGGCGGGCCCGCCCCCACTTCCTCCGCCCGATCGGAGCCCCCGCATGTCACGACGCCTCCCCCTGCTGCTCAGCGCCGTCCTGGCGACGGCCGCACTGACCGCCACCCCCTCCGCCTGGGCCACCCCCGTGGCCGCGCCGCCGCCCGCGACCGCTCCGGCCGTCGCCGGTCCGGGCAGCCAGCCGTACGCCTCCTACTGGTACCCGAGCACGATCCTCAACTGGGACCCGGCCGTCGACCCGGACGCCCGCTTCAACCGCTCCCGGGTCCCGCTCCAGCCGCGCACCAGCGACCCATCCCTGGCCGCCAACCCCAACGCCCATGCGGGCGAGGGGAAGATCGCCTCGCTGGTCTCCTTCGGTCCCACCTCCAACAACCCCTCCCAGGGCTCCGCCGACCCCAACTACTACGCCTTCGGCTACTGGCAGTACGTCGACAAGCTGGTGTTCTGGGGCGGCTCGGCCGGCGAGGGCCTGATCCTCGCGCCCAACCCGACCGTGATCGACGCCGCCCACCGCAACGGCGTGAAGGTCTACGGCACCGTGTTCTTCCCGCCCGCCGCGTACGGTGGCCGGCTCCAGTGGGTGCGCGACTTCGTCCAGAAGTCCGGCAGCCGCTACCCCGTCGCCGACAAGCTCGCCCAGGCCGCCCGCTACTACGGCTTCGACGGCTGGTTCATCAACCAGGAGACCGGTGGCGGGGATGCGGGCCTCGCCACCGACCTGCGCAACCTGATGCAGTACACCAAGGCGCAGAGCGACACCGAGTTCATGTGGTACGACGCGATGACCACTTCCGGCGCAGTCGACTGGCAGAACGCCCTCACCTCCGCCAACTCGCCGTTTCTGCAAGACGGTTCGAGAAGAATCTCGGACTCGATGTTCCTCAACTTCGGCTGGACGCCGGACGGGCTGGACTCCTCCCGTACGCTGGCCCGGCAACTCGGCCGCAGCGAATACGAGTTGTACTCCGGCATCGACACCGAGGCGAACGGCTACAACACCTCGGTGGACTGGAACACCCTCTTCCCGTCCGGACAGCCGCACACCACCTCGCTCGGCCTCTACCGCCCCGAGTGGACCTGGAAGTCCGCCACCGACCGGGCAGACTTCTACGCCAAGGACGCCCGCTACTGGGTCGGCGCCAACAACGACCCGTCCAACGTCGACCTCTCCTCCGGGTGGCCCGGCCTGGCGGGCTACGTGGCCGAGTCCTCGCCGATCACCGCCAAGCCCTTCGTCACCAACTTCGACACCGGCCAGGGCGACTTCTACAACGCGGCCGGAACCCGGGTCGCCACCGGCGGCTGGAACAACCTCTCGCTCCAGGACGTCCCGCCGACCTACCGCTGGGTGGTCGATTCCAGCGGCAGCAAGCTCCGCCCGTCCGTCGACTTCACCGACGCCTACCAGGGCGGCTCATCGCTGCGGCTGACCGGCACCCTGGACGCCGGCAACACCGTGCGGCTCTACCAGACCAGCCTGCCGGTCGCCGCGGACACCAAGCTCGACCTGGTGGTCAAGACCCCCGCCGCCGGCCCGACCAAGCTCAAGGCCGCGGTTTCCTTCACCGACACCCCGGGCAGCTTCACCACCGTGGACGTCGGGGACAACGCCGGTACCGGCTGGGAGCGGCACACCCTCGACCTCTCCCCGTACGCGGGCCGCACCATCGCCCAGCTCGCCCTCCAGGTCGACGGCACCGACCCGGCCTACGACCTGCGGGTCGGCCAAATCGCGATCTACGACGGCGCGGTGCAGACCCCGGCCGCGCCGAGCGGGCTGACCGTCCTGGGCGCGAGCGACGTCACCCCGGGCGCCGGCCAGTCGCTGCGGCTCTCCTGGACGGCGGCTCCCGGCGGCAACGTCCACCACTACGAGGTGTACCGGCGCAACGCGGACGGCAGCCGGACCTTCCTGGGTGCCACGCCCAACGACGCGTACTTCGTCGGGCGGCTCGACCGGGCGGGCACCGAGGCTGCCACCACGCTGGACGTGGAAGCCGTCTCCACCACCTACGGGCACTCGGCCGTCGCCTCCACCACGGTCGGCTGGAACGGCACCCCGCCGACGGGGTCGGTGAACCTGGCGCTGAACCGCCCCGCCACCGCCTCCGGCCGGTGCAACGCCGACGAGGGCCCGGCCAAGGCCGTCAACGGCAGCGTCAGCGGCGGGACCAGTGACAAGTGGTGCACGCTGACGGCCGCCAAGTGGCTGGAGGTGGACCTCGGTTCGGCGAAGAAGCTGTCGAAGTTCGTGGTCAAGCACGCGTCGGCGGGCGGGGAGAGCGCCTCGTACAACACCCGGGACTTCTCGATCCAGGTCCGCTCGAAGACCGCCGACCCCTGGACCACGGTCGCCACCGCGACCGGCAACACCACGGGCGTCACCACCCACCCGGTGGACACCACCGCCCGCTACGTCCGGCTGGTCATCACCAAGCCCACCCAGAACAACGATCCGGCCGCCCGCGTCTACGAGTTCGAGGCCTGGGGCCAGTAGGCCTCCGTACCGAAAGGACCAACCCCCGTGCCGGTCACCACCATCACCGCGGTCGAGAGCACCGACCTGTTCACCGGGCCCGAGGACGCCCCGCGTCAGCTGCTGCGGGTCACGGTCGAGGGCCCGGCCGCCCGGATCACCGTCACCGGTCCGGGCGTCCGCGGCGAGGCGACCGGCACGGGGCCGGTCGAAGTCCCCCTGGAGGTCACCGGAGCGGCCGTCGGTGCCCGACTTCCCGTCACTGCCAGGGCAGCCGGGAGCGAGGCGGCCGGCATCGTGGAGGTCGCCGAACCCGGCTGGACGGTGTTCCTGGTCTCCCACTTCCACTACGACCCGGTCTGGTGGAACACCCAGGCCGCGTACACCTCGCCCTGGGAACTGCTCGCCGCCGACGCCACCACCCGCCCGCTCTGGGAGCGCAACGGCTTCGCCCTCGTGGACGCCCACCTGGACCTCGCCCTGCGGGACCCGGTGTACAAGTTCGTGCTCGCCGAAGTCGACTACCTGAAACCGTACTTCGACCAGCACCCGGAGCGCCGCGAGGTGCTCCGGACGTTGCTGGAGCGCGGGCAGGTCGAACTCGTCGGCGGCACCTACAACGAGCCCAACACCAACCTCACCGGCGCCGAGACCACCATCCGCAACATCGTCCACGGCATCGGCTACCAGCGCGACATCCTCGGCGGCGACCCGCAGACCGCCTGGCAGCTCGACGTGTTCGGGCACGACCCGCAGTTCCCCGGCCATCTCGCCGCGGCCGGCCTGACCGGCAGCGCCTGGGCCCGCGGCCCGTTCCACCAGTGGGGCCCGATCCAGAAGAACTTCCGCCAGGGCAAGGACGACGCCCGGGTGATGCAGTTCCCCAGCGAGTTCGAGTGGATCGCGCCCGGCGGGGAGGGGGTGCTCACCCACTACATGCCGCACCACTACTCGGCCGGCTGGTGGATGGACTCCTCGCCCGACCTCGCCACCGCCGAGCAGGCCGTCTACGAGCTGTACCGCAAGCTCAAGCCGGTGGGTGCGACCAAGAACCTGCTGTTGCCGGTGGGGACGGACTACACCCCGCCGAACAAGTGGGTCACCGCGATCCACCGCTCCTGGGCCGACAGGTACCTGTGGCCGCGCTTCGTCTGCGCCACCCCGCGCGACTTCCTGGACGCCGTCCGGGCCGAACTCGCCGCCACCGGGCGCCGGCCCAGCCCGCAGACCCGTGACATGAACCCGGTGTACACCGGCAAGGACGTCTCGTACATCGACACCAAGCAGGCCCAACGGGCGGGCGAGGTAGCGGTGGTGGACGCGGAGAAGCTCGCCGCGCTGGCAGTGGTGAACGGGCTCGGGAGCTACCCGGCCGCCGCGCTCGACAAGGCGTGGCGCCAACTCGCCTACGGGGCGCACCACGACGCGATCACGGGGAGCGAGTCCGACCAGGTGTACCTGGACCTGCTGGGCGGCTGGCGGGAGGCGTACGACCTGGCGTCGGCCGTCCGGGACACCTCCCTGGACGCGTTGACGGCGCGGATCTCGACGGTCGGCGTCGGCTCGGCTCTCGTGGTGACCAACACGCTCTCCTTCGACCGGACGGAGCTGGTGTCGGTCGAACTCCCCGGCGGCGTCGGCTCGGTGCGGGTCCTGGACGAGGCGGGCGCGGCGGTGCCGTGCGCGGTCGACCGGGGAGTGCTGCGGTTCCTGGCCGCCGATGTGCCCGCGCTGGGCTGGCGCACCTGGCGGCTGGTGCCCGGAGAGCCCTCGGCCCCGCCCTCGGTCCCGGCCTGGGCCGAGGCCGAGGGCGCGGTGATCGCCAACGCGCGGTACCGGGTGACGGCCGACCCGGCCCGCGGCGGCGGCCTCAGCTCGGTGTACGACCGGCGGCACGCGCGGGAGTTGATCCAGGACGGCCGCCTCGGCAACGAACTGCGGGTGTACGAGGAGTACCCGCAGCACCCCGACTTCGGCGAGGGCCCCTGGCACCTGGTGCCCAGCGGACCGGTGGTCGGTTCCGGGGCTTCCGCCGCTTCCGTCCGCCGCGAGACCGGGCCGCTCGGCGAGCGGCTGGTGATCGGCGGGACGGTCGACGGCCTGCGCTACGAACAGACCGTGACGCTCTGGCACGGTCTGGACCGGGTCGACTGCCGGACCAGGGTGGTCGACTACTCCGGCGCCGACCGGCTGCTGCGGCTGCGCTTCCCGGTGGACGTCCCCGGCGGGTTCCCGGTCAGCGAGGTCGCGGGGGCGGTCGTCGGGCGCGGCTTCGCGATGCCGGACGTCGACTCGGCGGAGGCGCCGTGGACGCTGGACAACCCGGCCAATACCTGGTTCGGCCTGGGCGCCACCGCGCGGGTGGAGCTCACCGACCCGGCGGGGGCGGCGACCGGTTCGCGCGCGCTCGGCGTGGCCGAGGTGGTCGTGCCGACCCTGGACGAGGCCGCCGACGCCCGCCCGCTGGTGGTCGCCCTCGCCCGGGTCGGGGTCACCGCCACCACCTCCGGAGCGGACTGGGCGCGGTACGGCTGGCTGGACGTGGACTCCAACCTGCCGGACTTCCGGATCGTCGTCGGCGGCCCGGACGTCAACCAGGCGGCACGGGAGTTGATCGATCGGGCGGGCGAGGAGTACGCGGCCGTGCTCAAGGCGCACGGCGCGGTGTGGGTGCCGGCACTGACACCGCTCGCCGAGGTGTGGCGGCCGGACGCCGACCTGCGGGACCTGCGCGCGCTGCCCGCGCTGGTGGTGTCCGACCTGCCGGCGCTGGTGGCCGACCTCGCGGACGCCCGGATCGGTGCCGTCTGCCCGGTGCCGGTTTCGGAGGAACTCGCCGACCACACCGTGGCGTTGCTCAGCTTCGGCCTGCCCGGCTTCGCGGTGGACACCACCGGCGCGCTGCACCTGTCGTTGATGCGCTCCTGCACCGGCTGGCCGTCCGGCGTCTGGATCGATCCGCCGCGGCGCACCCTGCCGGACGGCTCCTCCTTCCAACTCCAGCACTGGACCCATGAGTTCGGCTATGCGCTGGTGAGCGGCGACGGCGACTGGCGGGCGCAGACGCTGCCCGCGCAGGGCCAGGAGTTCAACCACCCGCTGTACGCGCGGATCGTGGCCGCGCCGCAGGACGGGCCGCTGCCGGCCACCCTGTCCTGGCTGCGGGTCGAACCGCAGCGCGAGGTGCTGCTCGGCACGCTCAAACCGGCCGGGAACCCGATCGCCCACGGCTCGGCGGCTCCGGTGGGGTGCGACCTCACCGTCCGGCTGGTCGAGTCGACCGGCCTCGGGCGGACGGCTGAGCTGGGCGGTGCGCTCGGTCTGACCGACCTTCGGGCCGCTGACCTGCTGGAACGTCCGTACGGCCCGGCCGACCTGGACCTCCCCGGCTCCTGGATCGCCAGCCTGCTCGCCGCCCCCGGCGCCGCCGCCCGGCCCGAGGGCCCGGCGCTCGGCCCGGTCGCCGAACCCGCCCAACCCGTGCACGCCCGCTACTGGCTGCACAACCGGGGCCCGGCCCCGCTCGGCTATCTGCCGGTGTCGGTCGGGGCCTCGCCCGGGCTGCTGCGGACGGCGGGGGAGGCGGTGACGTTCTCGGCCGCCCTCTCCTCCCAGCTGCGGGACGCGGCCGTCGAGGGCACGGCGGTCGTGCTGCCCCCGGAGGGCTGGGCGAGCAGCCTCGGCAGCCGCCCGTACCGGCTGGCGGCGGGCGGACACCTGCGCTTCCCGGTCACCCTCACCCCGCCGGCGGACGTCGAACCCGGGCTGCACTTCGCCGCCGTGCGGATCGAGCACGACGGGCAGGAGGTCGAGGACGTGGTGACCATCGCCGTCGGCGACCTCCCCGGGCTGCTGCCCGTCCCCGGGGACGCCCCCGAGGACTGGACGGCCGCCCAGGGCACCAAGGCGGCGACCGGGCGGGCCACCGGACTGTCCGTCGAGGTCTCCGCCGAGGTCCTGCGGGTCGCCCCCGGCGGGCGGGCCGCCCTCGGCCTCACCCTGACCAACCGGACCCGGGGCGAGATCCGGGGCGAGCTGCAGGTGGTCTCACCCTGGGGGGTGTGGGAGGCGATCGCCGACCCGGTGCGCGGCTTCACCGTCCCGGCGGGCTCCTCCGTGTCCGTCGAGTTCGCCGTCGCCGCCCCCGAGTCCGCCGACCCCGGCGCGTACTGGGCCCTCGCCAAGGTCATGTGGTTCGGCCGCTGCCAGTACGCCCCGACCGTCGCGCTGGTGGTGGAGGCATGACCCTCGGCCTGCTCGACGGACATCCCCTCCCGTGCACCGCCCTCGACGCGCGGCTCGCCGCCCTGCGGCGCGGCCCGCGCTCCACCGCCCTGCCGCTGCCGGGCAGTCCGGAGGACCGGCAGCTCACCCGGTGGGTGGCGCAGGTGCTGTTGACCGAGGCCCTCTGCGAGGCGGTCGCCACCGAACGCGGCCTCCCCGTCGCCGCTGCCGGCCCGGCCCGCCTCGACCAACAGGCCGCCGTCGAACTCGGCTCCATCACGGCGGCCGCCTACGAGGGCAGCGCAGCCGTCCGCGCCGTCTACGCGGCCGTGACCGCCGACGTCGAGGCGTCCGCCGACGACCTCGCCCACTACCGCGCCGTGACCGCCCGCCCGCCGGCCACCCGCTGGCACCTCGCCCGCCCCGACGGCGGCTTCGAGGCCGACCCCGACACCCTCCCGACGGCCCTCGCCGAAGCGCTTCGCGCATCCCCGCCGGGCGAGTGGGTCACCGTCGGCCCGTGGACGGCGATGCTCCTCGCCACCCTGGCCGTACCGCAGAACCCCGACCCCGCCCCGGCCCTCCGGGATGCCGCACGAAGGGCGGAGTTCGTCCGCTGGCTGGACCACGAGCGAGCCCGACGCCTCACCCTGGTGGAGGGGCTGGAACACCCCGGCGACCCGGCCCAGCCCGACAACCACCACCGCCACTGACCAGCCCGGTCGCTGCCCCACCGGGCAGGCCGGGTGCGGGGCGGGGCGCTCGCGGGCGCATGACCATGGGTCATATTCCGCCAGCACACGATCGATGAGGAGTCCCGGAGCTGCGGCGGTGCCGACGGGGGTCCGTCCGCGTGGCTGATCGATAGGCCGGAAAGTCGCTATCCGAACCGGTGATCAGCCCATAGGAATAGCTCAACGGCCTGACGGGCCACCCCCGACCGAAGGAGCCACCACCCATGATTCGCCTCCGCACCACCTGTATGGCCATCGCGGGCACCGCTGCCATGATCGCCCTGACCGCGGCACCCGCCCAGGCGGCTCCGGGCGATGTCACCACCGTGTGCGGAAGCACCGCCACCCCGGCGGGATTCGTCGATGTGAACTGGGGCTACAGCAGCAGTTGCGGTACGCAGAGCTTCAGCCCGAACATCAAGCAGATAAAGCAGCTCACCGGCCTGCCCGTCGGCACCGTGGTCCAGGCCTGCGGCACCACCTACCCGCCCGCCGGCTGGGTCCAGACCAGCTCGTACTACACCAGCAGCTGCGTCGCCTGGTCGAACCCGAGCTTCAACAACAACGCCTGGCAGCTGCAGCGCGTCTCCTGATCCGGTAGCTTCCGGGGCCTCCGGGAACTTCCGGGGCCTCCGGTGACCCCGGAGGCCCCGCAGGGCGGTCGAACGGCAAGGGAGCAGCGCCATGGGGGAACTCACGTACGACGAGGTCAAGGCCGCCGCCGAGCGGATCGCCGGGCGGGTCCGCCCTGTCGCCCTGACGGCGGTGGACCCGCCGTCCGGGCGGCCCGGTGAACTGTGGCTGGCGTTGGAGTTCATGCAGCACACCGGGTCGTTCAAGGCCCGCGGTGCGCAGAACTTCCTCCAGGCACATCGCGAGGCCGGCACTCTTCCCGACACCGGGGTGACCATCGCCTCCGGCGGCAACGCCGGGCTTGCGTGCGCCTGGGCGGCCCGGCAACAGGGCGTCCCGGCAACGGTGTTCGTGCCGACCACGGCTCCGGCGGTGAAGGTGTCCAAGCTCCGCGGCTACGGCGCCGACGTGCGGCTGGTCGGCTCGGAGTACGCGGAGGCCCAGGCGGCCTGCGCGGAGTTCGCGGCGGCCGGCGGTGCGCTCGCGGCGCACGCGTACGACCATCCGCTGATCGCGGCCGGGGCGGGCACGCTGCTGGAGGAGATCCGCGACCGGATCCCGGGCCTGGACACCGTGGTGGTCGCGGTGGGCGGCGGCGGGCTGTTCGCGGGCGTCGCCACCGCCGCCCGGGAGCACGGCATCCGCACGGTCGCGGTGGAGCCGGAGAACTGCCGCGCGCTGAACGCGGCCCTGGCAGCGGGCCGCCCGGTCGACGTGCCGGTGGACTCGATCGCCGCGGACTCGCTCGGCGCCCGGCGGGTCTCGGCCGCGGCCGTCCGGGCGGCCCGACCGGGCGGCGTCCGCTCCGTGCTGGTGCCGGACACCGAGATCGTCCGGGCCCGCCGAGTCCTCTGGGACGACCACCGGGTGGTCGTCGAGCACGGCGCGGCCACCGCCCTGGCGGCGCTGAACGGCCGGGCCGGCGGCTACCGGCCCGAGCCCGGCGAGAAGGTCTGCGTGGTGCTGTGCGGGGCCAACACCGATCCGTCCGACCTGGTGGTCACGACCCCGGGCGTCGGGCCCGCCGCCGAGGGGCGCTGAGGGGCGCCGAGGTAGGTGAGGACGGCGAGAACGCGCCGGTCCCCGCTGTCCTCGGGCGGGAGGTCGAGCTTCAGGAAGATGTTGCCGACGTGCTTGTGCACGGCCCGCTCGGTGACCACGAGGCGATCGGCGATCTCGGAGTTCCCGTACCCCTGGGCCATCATCGCGAGCACCTCGCGTTCGCGCTCGGTCAGCCGTGACAGCGGGTTGCCGCGCGTCGCGAGCAGCTGCCGGACCACCTCGGGGTCCAGCGCCGTGCCGCCGGCCGCCACCCGGTGCAGCGCGTCGAGGAAGTCGTCGACCCGCGCGACCCGGTCCTTGAGCAGGTAGCCGACGCCGGTGCCGTCGGCGAGCAGCTCGCGGGCGTAGGTGTCCTCGACGTACTGGGACAGGACGAGGATCGGCAGCCCGGGGACGGCTTCCCGGGCGCGCAGCGCGGCCCTGATGCCCTCGTCGGTGAAGGTCGGTGGGAGGCGGACGTCCACCACGGCCACGTCCGGCCGGTGGGTGACGGCGGCCGTCACGAAGGACTCGGCGTCCTCGGTCGGGGGGAGCACCTCGTTCCCCAGGGCCTCCAGCATCGCGGTGAGGCCCTGGGCGAGCAGGGCGTTGTCCTCGGCGATCAGGATCCGCACGGGCACTCCACGGTGATCACGGTCGGCCCGCCGGGCGGGCTCTGGACCCGCAGCACGCCGTCGACCGCCTCGACGCGCTGGCGCATGCCGCGCAGCCCGGTGCCGCCGCCCTCGGCCGCCCCGCCGCGGCCGTCGTCGGAGATCTCCGCGCGGAGCGTGCCGCCGGCCCTGGCCAGGGTGACCGACACGGCGCCGGCGTGGGCGTGCTTGGCGGCGTTGGTGAGTGCCTCGGTGATGGCGAAGTAGACGGCGACCTCGGTCCGGGCCGGTACGTCGCCCAGTTCGCCTGGTTCGCCCGGTTCGCCGGGGGAGCCGAGCCGGTGGATTTCCACCGTGGCGGGCACCGGGCAGCGGGCGACGACCGCGGAGACCGCGCCGGCGAGGCCCCGGTCGGCGAGGATCGGCGGGTAGACGGAGCGCAGCACGTCGCGCAGCTCGGCCATCGCCTCCTCGGCGCCCTCCCGCGCCCGGGTCAGCAGCGGGCCGACCGCCGTCGGGTCGGCGCGCAACGTCCGTTCGGCGAGCCCGAGTTGCATGGCGATGGAGACCAGCCGGGCCTGGGTGCCGTCGTGCAGGTCCCGCTCGATCCGGCGCAGCTCGTCGCCGTGCGCGTCGAGCGCCCCGGTCCGCGTCCGGTCCAGCGTCGACACGCGTTCGGCGAGGACCGCGGCGGCCGAGGGGGCGAGCAGCCACCGGCTCGTGGTGGCCGCCGCCCTGGCGAGCAGGGGCGGGCCGTACCGGGCGAGCAGCACGGCCAGCAGGAGCTGGGGCACGCCCGCGTAGACCGCCGAACCCCAGCTGTCGATCGGGATGTTCAGGATCAGCCTGATCGGATCGTCCGGGGGGAACAGCCACCACAGGCCGCCGAGCACGAGCGCGGCCGCCGGGAACAGGAACAGTGCCACCCCGAGGAGCCCGAGCACGGGGCCGCCGACCGCCATGGCGGCGGCCCACCGCAGGTCGCGGCCGGTCGCCCGGTCCGACAGCACCGCAGCCAGGCGCCTGTGCGCGTGCGGTCCGGCCGGTGCCGTGGGCGTCGCCGCCCAGCGGCCCAGCCGGTCCCGTTCGCGGTCGGCCAGCCGGCGCAACAGCCGGAGTTCGTGCGGCAGGACCAGCAGCCCCGGCCCGACCAGGCAGAGCACGGCGGAGTACGCGAGCACGGGCACCAGCACGACCAGAGCCAGCCCGCGGACGAGGACGGCGGCGCAGTACCCGGCGGCGCGGGCCGAAAGCGCTGCGCCGGCGCGTGCCCTTGCTCGGGTCATCGATGGGTCGGTCACGGCGGCCAGTCTTCCCCTCCGCGGCCTCCCGGCGCAGTGGAGCCTGCTACACCATCGGCCGGCGAGCCTGCGCGATCGCCCCGGCCACCCCGCGGTTCGTAGCGTCACGGCCATGAAACCGACAAGCGGTTCGGGCGGCTCGCGCTCCGACCTCCCCCTCTTCCTGACGATCAGCTTCGCCGGCGCGTGGATCACCATGATCCCGCTCTGGCTCGACGGCCTCCGCCGGACGGACGCCGCGCAGGGGACCCCGCGGCTCGCGGCACTGTGCATGATCCTGATGATGCTGGTGCCGGCGCTGACCGCCTTCGGCCTCACCGTGGGCGGTCGGGGGCCGCGTCGGGCCGCGCGGGTCCTCGGACTCGCCAGGTCGACCCCGTGGCGGCACGAGGTCCGCTCCGTCGCCGTCGCGCTCACGATCCCGCTCGGCCTCACCGCCGCCGGCCTGGCCCTGGCCACGGCGGCCGGCTGGTACACCCCCGCCCACCTGCCCGGGCCCGCCACGATCGCGCCGCTCGCGCTCAGTGCGCTGCTGTCCGTCCCGCTGTACTTCGGCGAGGAACTCGGCTGGCAGGGCTATCTGTTGCCCCGGCTGCTCCGCTACGGCCGGACCCGCGGCCTGCTGATCGGCGGTGCGATCTGGGGGGCCTGGCACGTCCCGATGACGGCCCTCGGCGGGAGCTACCCCGGCCATTCGGTCCTGCTGGGCATACCCGTCGCCGTGGTGACCGCGATGCTGCTCGGCACGGTGATCGCCACCGTCCGGTTGTCCACCGGGTCGGTGTGGGCGGCCGTCGCGGCGCACCTGTCGCTCAACGAGTTCACGCTGCCGCTGACCCGCGAGGTCTCGGACCGCATCGTCGACCCGCTGCTCGCCGGCCCGCTGAGCGTCTCGACCTGGCCGGTGGCCGCCCTCGCCGTGCTGGGCGGCCGGCTGGCGTACCGGCGGGGTACGGGGCCGCGGGACCGATCCTCGACGCCTGAGGCCCTGCCGCGATCGCCCTGACGGTCCATCACCCCGACCTCCGGGGTCCGTGTGGTTCGATAGCGCAGCGTGGGCCGGCCGGGGTGGCCGAAAGTTTGGCGTGAACCTGACACGGCAGTTCGCGTGATCTTCACCCCTCGCACACCTACGGCTGATTGGGTGGTGCTCACGGCCTGCCCGGGTATCAAAGGTCCGGGCAGCATCAAGGAAAGGCACTGCTCATGCGACGCATCGCAATCGCGGTCACCGGACTGCTGGCGGCCGGCGCGGCCACGGCGATCCTCACGGCCGGTACCGCCCAGGCGCTCACCACGGACGCGACGCAGCTCGGCTCGGTCCACCTGACCAAGACCGACGCCGCCGGCAACACCACCTCGGCGGACCTGTCCTGTTCCGCCGCGCAGGACGGTTCCGGCTTAACCGTTATCACCGGCACGGGCACCGTCACCGACCCGACCGCCGCTTGCAATGAACTGGCCCCCGTCAACGGCGACTTCACCAAGCTGCTGGTGCACCCGACCTGGCTTCCCACGGCCCAGCACGCGCCGGTCACCGCCGCCGCGCAGGGCAGTTGGGGCGCCACCGCCGTCAACTGGTCGCACACCTACACCAACGGCAGCGCGCTGACCAAGTACACCGGCGACGTCTTCGGGTTCTGATCCCGGATGTGACTCCTGCTCCACCCGTGTGACAGAGCGCCCCTCCCCCGTTTCGCGGGGGAGGGGCGCTCCCGGTGGAGTTCCAACCACCGTTCTCCATCCGACGGTTGGGACGGGAGGGGCTTACCGGCGGAACACCGCGGGCGTCGGCCCGTTCGGCCGGACGGTGATGCTGAACGCTGCGCCCTCCGGGCGGGAGCGGAACTCCAACGGGCCGAGCGGGAGCAGGAGCTCCAGCAGTGCGGTGGTCTCCCGGACGGCGAACCGGGTGCCCAGGCAGGCGCGGGCGCCGAGGCCGAAGGGCAGGTAGGCGCCGAGCTGGGCGGGGCGGGTGGCGCCGGGCGCGAACCGGGCGGGGTCGAAGCGCTCCGGCTCGGGCCACAGGGCCGGGTCGCGGTGGGTGAGGTACGGGCAGACCAGCACGTCCGTCCCGGCGGCGATGCGGTGGCCGTCGATCACGTCGTCCTCGACGGCGTGCCGGGGGAGCAGCCAGGCGGAGGGGTAGAGCCGGAGGGTCTCGCTGACCAGGGCCTGCGGGTCGGCGTGGCGGGCCCCGGGGTTGCGGTCGAGCAGCAGGAACAGCCACGTGAGGGTGGTGGCGGTGGTCTCGTGGCCGGCCACCAGCAGGGTGACCAGCTCGTCGCGGATCAACCGGTCGGTGTACTCGGGGTGTTCGGCGGCGGCGTCGAGCAGTACCCGCAGCACGCCCGGGTCGGGGAGGTCGGCGGCGGTGCGGGCCGCGTCGATCGCGGCCTGGGCGACGGCGTCGATCCGGGCGAGGTCCTGGGCGACGGCGTCCCGGGCGTCGGCGGCGTTGCTCGGCAGGGTCGGCATCGCGGCCACCACCCTTTCCACCGCACGCAGTTCGGCGTCCGTCCGGTCATCCAGCTCCAAGCCGGTGAGTGCCCGCCAGACGGTGTCCAGGGCGAAGCCGCGCATCTCCTCGCCCACGTCGAAGCTCTCCCCGCTGCGCCGGTAGCCCTCCCAGCGCTCGGCGGTGCGTCGCGCCGCGGCCGCGATCCGCTGCTCATGGCGGCGCATGCCGGTGCCGGTGAACTGGGACTGCAGCAGCCGCCGTTGGCGCTTCCAGGGCTCGCCGGTGGTGGACAGCACGCCGTCGCCGACCAGCATCCGGGCCCGGTGCGACCGCTTGACGTACCGGTCGGGGTGCCGCCCCAGCACGTGCTGCACCGCACCCGGGTCGGTCACCAGCACGGTCGGCGTCGGTCCGAGCCGGAAGGCGGCGATCCCGCCGACGCCGCGCTGCGCCCGGGCGAGCAGCTCGACCAGCTCGGCCTCCTCGGCCCGCCACTGTTCGACGGCCTCGGGGGCCAGTTCGGGCACGGGCACGGTGTCCGTGGTCACCAGGGTTCTCCTCGACTCGGCCGATGAACGGCTGACGGCTGACGGCTGACGGCGGGGCGGCCCACCCGCCCGGGCGCCCGACTCTACGTCAGCCGCGTCGCCGTGCGGTCACACCGGGTCACTCGCCGGACCCGGACCCGGACCCGGACCCGGACCCGGACCCGGACCCGGCGCAGCCGCGCACGCGGCTGCGCCGCGGTCCGTCCCCCTCGACGGATCGCGGCGCAGCGTTCAGGGGGTGTCAGCCAGGTCGACCCGGGCGGGTCACACCTGCTCCCAGAGGGCGGGAACGATCGGCGGCTCCCAGCCGACCTGGGCGGTGTGGCCCTGGATGCAGCGGTAGCTGACGCCGTTGTAGGTCACGACGTCGCCCGCCTGGTAGGTGGTGCCGGGGGTCCAGGCGTTGCCGGGGTTGGGGGTTCCGCTGCCCACGACCAGGGTGAAGCTGGTGGTGTGGGTCGCCGAGCCGGTTCCGGTGACGGTGATGCCGTAGGTGCCGGCCGCGGTGTTCGCCGCGGTGGCGACGGTCATCGTGGCGGAGGCGCCGGACTGCACGGAGGAGGGGCTGAAGGAGACGGTGACGCCGGCCGGGGCGCCGGTGGCGGTCAGGTTGACCGTCTGGGCGGAGCCGGAGGTGGTGGCGGTGGCGACGGTGGCCGTGGCGGAGGCGCCGGGCTTGACGGTGGCGGTGGCCGGGTTCACCGAGAGGGAGAAGTCGTTGGCGGGGGTGGTGCCGCCGACGGAGGTCTTCCAGATGGTGTAGGCCACGCCGTTGGCGTTGCGCTTGAGCACGGTGGCGTCGACGTTGGAGGTGGTGTCGCAGGACTGGTGGTAGCAGGAGTCGTAGGACTGCCCGGCCGAGCCGCCCCACTTGGCGGCCTGCGCGGAGGTCTTGACGGCGCTGGCGCCGGCCGCGTAGCCGGAGGTCGGGACGCCGGCCTGCTGGAAGGAGTAGTCGTCGGAGCGGCCCACGCCCTCGACGTTCTCCTCGGGCTGGAGGTTGAGCGAGTCCCAGTAGGCCTTCATCGGCGCGGAGGCCGCGGCGGTGAGGTTGTTGATGAAGTAGCCGGCGTTGGGCGAGCCGACCATGTCGAAGTTGTAGTAGGCCTTGAGCGCGGAGCGCTGGGCGGAGCTCAGCTGGCCGACGTAGTACTGGGAGCCTTGGAGGCCCTGCTCCTCGCCGGTCCACCAGGCGAACCGGACGTGCCGGGTGAGGGTGGGGTTCTGCTGGGCGAGCGCGAGGGCGTTCTCCAGCAGGACGGCGGAGCCGGAGCCGTTGTCGTTGATGCCGGGCCCGGCCGAGACGCTGTCCAGGTGGGCGCCGAGCATGGTGACCTGGTCGGACGGGCCGCCGGGCCAGTCGGCGATCAGGTTGTTGGACTGGTAGCTGCAGGAGGTGCAGGTCTGCTCGCTGACCTGGAAGCCGGCGGCCTGGAGCTTGCCCTTGAGGTAGGCCACGGACTGGCTGTGGCCGGCGCTGCCCGCCCGGCGGTTGCCGCCGTTCTGGTCGGCGATGGTGTTCAGCTGGGCCAGGTCGGCCTGGATCTTGGCCACGTCGATGTCCGGCGCGGGTCCGCCGGGTGTGCCGCCGCCGACGGTCAGGGTGTACTGGGCGGTGTGGGTGGCCGGGCCGGCGGTTCCGGTGACGGTGATCACGTAGCTGCCGGCGGGGGCGCCGGAGGAGGCGGACAGGGTCAGCGTCGAGGACGAGCCGGTCTGCACGGAGGAGGGGCTGAGCGTCGCGGTGACCCCGGTCGGGGCGCCGGTCGCGGTCAGGCTGACGGTCTGCGCGGTGCCGGAGGTGAGGGCGGTGGAGACCGTCGCGGTGGTCGACGAGCCGGGCTGGACCGAGCCGGAGGCCGGGCCGAGGGCGAGCGAGAAGTCGTTGTTGCCGGACGGCGTGCAGCTCGGGTCACCGCTCTGCGCGGGCACGCTGACGGCGTCCCAGGCGGCCTTGGTGCGGTTGTAGAAGGTGCAGCTCGGGTCGAGGTTCTTGGCCGCGGTCAGGGTGGTGGTGCGGTAGCGCTTGTAGGTCATGCCGCTGGTCTTGAGCAGCATGCCGCCGTACCAGACCTGGCCGGCCTGCTTGACACCGATGCCGGTGACGCCGGAGTTGTTGCAGGTCGGGCTGGTGGGCTTGCCGCCGCCCGGGTTGGAGCCGTTGGACAGCAGGTAGAACCAGTGGTTCAGCGGTCCGGCGGCCGCGTGCACCTCGGTGTTCGGGATCGAGGAGGAGTAGCAGTTCGGGTCGTTGTTGACCAGCGAGGGCTGGTAGAGGTTGCGGATCGGGCCCTGGCCGACCAGGTTGATCGCGCGGCCGACCTGGTAGTCCGGGTAGTCGTACGGCGCGGGCTCGTTGTTGTACTCCTTGGTGAGCGCGCCGAAGATGTCGCCGGTGCCCTCGCCGAGGCCGTTCTCGTTGTTGGCGCCGCCGGGGGTGTACTGGTCGATGCCGTGGCCGAACTCGTGGCCGACGACGTCCTGCGCGCCGATCCACTCGCCGGCCTGGTTGTGGCCGATGGAGACGGAGCTGCCGTCCCAGTAGGCGTTGACGTCGTTGAGGCCCATCTTGATCGGCCAGCTGCCGCCGTTGCCGTCGTGTCCGTTGCGGCCGAGCCAGTCGCGGAGCATGTCCCATTCCTTCTGGGCCGCCCACATGGCGTCGCCGCAGCCGGTCTCCCGGCTGGAGGGGTCGCCGTTGCCCCAGGAGTCGGAGGACTTGCTGAACACCTGGCCGGTGTCGTTGTCGGAGCAGGACAGCCCGGGCCGGCTGGGGTCGCGCAGGGAGTAGGAGCCGCCGGAGCCGGTGGTGCTGATGGTCAGCGGGCCGGGGCCGTTCCACTTGCTGTTGACGGTGCCGGCCTCGACGTCGTCGTAGCTGTCGGCCACCTCGCCGGTGGTGGCGTCGACGAAGACGTGCAGGTGGCTCGGCGCGCTCTCGGTGCGGCCCTTGAGCACGGTCTCCCAGGAGAGCCGGCCGGCACCGTCCTTGACCCGGACGACCAGGCGGCGGGACTCCACGGTGTCCACGGTGGGCAGCTTGGTGCGCGCGGTCCGCTCCGCGTCCTGCGCGCTGACCTGCGGGGTGGTCGAGCCGCCGACCGGGCCGGTGGCGGCCGACTGGAGGCCGCGGACCTTGCCCTGTCCGTCGGCGAGCACCACGGCGTCGCCGCCGACCACCGGCAGGCCGCGGTAACTGCGTTCGTAGGAGACGGAGTAGAGGCCGTTCAGCCAGGGGGTGACGGTCTTCCGTTCGTAGCTCTCGCCCGGGCCCTTGGCCAGGGCGTCGGTGCCGGCCGCGGCGGCCGCGTCGGCGGCGCCGATGGCGGCGGCCAGAGCGCTGGGTGGCGCGGGGGAGGGTATGGGCGCGGCGGTGGCCGCCCCGGCGGTGGCGCCGACCAGGCCGGCCAGCACGGTCAGTGCGGTCGCGGTGGTGAGCAACCGTCCTGGGGAAACTCTGCGTTGCATCGAGGCTCCTCGCGAGTGGGGGTCCTCGACCGCGGACGGAAAGGCTGGTGGAGCGCCGCGGGCCGTGTCTGGGGGGACGGCCGTGCGGGCCGTCCGCGCTCGGGTGCCCGAACACTCACATGGCGTCATGCCCGGGTCAATGGCTGGTGCAGGCTCTGCATAGGGTTGGCAAATTCCGTCAAGGTGCGGGTGCCGTTTCGCGTCAAGCTGGGCTTTCTCGTCAGTGGTTGAGACCACGTCATGTACGGGAGGGGAGCCCATCGAGTACCGTCCTCCTCGTCGGACCCGTCCCAGGGCCCCGCGCCGGGGCCCGCACCGGGGGAGGCAGCCGTGCACCGGAACCGTTCGGCCCCGGCCTCGCCGCCGGACGGCCAGCAGCCCGGCGCCTGGCGGGAGTTCGGTGCCCGGCTGCGGCACTGGCGGCGCCGGGCCGGGCTCACCCAGGCGCAACTCGGGGCGGGTATCGGCTACGACCACACCGCGGTCAGCAAGATCGAGCACGGCTCCCGCCGGGTCGCCCCGAGGGTCGCCGAGCGGATCGACGAGTTCCTGGACGCCGGCGGGGAGTTGGTGGCGGCCTGTCTGCGCGCCGAGACCGCCGGGCTGCCGCTGCTCGCCCCCTTCGGCCCCGGCCTGCTCCGGCCGCCGCTGCCCGGCGACGGGGGGCCGGAGCAGGCCGGGGCCGGCGAACCGGCCCTCCTCGCGCCGGCCCGGCTGCCGGACTACGGGCTGCTCTGCCCGCTGCACGACGGCGAGGGCTGCCGGGTGCCAGAGCCGGGCGAACTCGCCGCCCTGTACGCCGAGTTCTGCACCGCTGACCCGGCCACGGCGCCGCCGCTGGACGCCGTCACGGCGCACGCCCTGGCCGGACTGCTCGCCGCCCAGCTGCGGGCGGGCGAGACCGGTTCCCTCCCCGGGCTGGTCGCCGCCGTCGAGCGGACCCTGCGCGCGGTGCTGGCCCGGCTCGCCCTCGCACCGGCCGCCCAGCGCCGCCCACTGGCCCGGCTGGCCGCCGAACACGCCCACGCGGCGGGGGCGCTGCGGATGCAGGACGGCCGCAACGCCACCGCGATGGCCTGTTTCGACCGGGCGCTCACCTGGGCCGAGCTGGCCGGGGACCGGGCCACCCAGGTGGGGACGCTCAGCGACCTCAGCATCCTGGCCCGTCTCGACGGCGACCCGGTCGCCGCGCTCGGCTACGCCCGGGAGATCGACCGGGTCGCCCCCGGGCGGCCCTGGGCCGGAGCGATGGACCGGATCAGCCGGGCCCGGGCGCGGGCGCTGACCGGGGACGTGCGCGGCACCGTCCGGGACATCGCGCTGGCCCGGGCGCACCTGGAGCACATCGACACCCGGGACGAGGCGGACGTGCCGTGGCTGTCGATCGCCTCGATGCGGCTGCGGGTGGAGTCCGCCGCGGCCGCCGCACTGCGCGACCTCGCCGCCGCGGTGGACGACCCCCGGCTGGCCCGGCGGGCGCTGGCCGCCACCGAGACCGCGCTCGGCCTGCTCGGCCCGACCCGACTGCCCGCCAGTCGGCTGCTGTTCACCGTCCGGGCGGCCGACTGCCACGCCTGCGCGCACGATCCCCGGGCGGCCGTCGAACTGCTCGGGCCCGCGCTGGAGGCGGTGCCGGTGTCCGCGCTGCCCGCGCTGGTCGGGCACGAGCTGCGCGGCCTGCGCGAGCGCCTGGCGCGGTACGCGCCGCGGGCCGCCGGGCGGTTGGTGGAGTCGGCCGGGCCCTGAGGCCGCGGCGGCCGGTGCGGGTGCGCGTGCGGGCGTGGGTGCCGGTGCGCGTGCGGGCGTGGGTGCGGGCGTGGGGCGCGGGTCGCGCTGAGGGGTGCGTACGGCGGACCGTCCGGGCATCGTGCGCACCGCACTCCGTCGCCGCCCGTCCCGCCGTGGAAATGCGCCCCGTTCACGCCGCTCATTCGTCAACTTCGTGCGCGGATCTTCCGCCGATCGGGTTATTCATGGCGTTAGCACGTCGAATGACTGACCCCGCCTTCGCCTCCCGCTAGAGTCTCTGACGTTTCCGTTGGTCCGCGAAGAACAAGGGGGAGCGTGCTGTCAGCCATCGCACGTCGGCTCGCCCATCCGCTGCTGCTCCTGGGAGTGCTGTGCACGGCCATCGCGACACTGCGCTTCCACTGGGCGCCCGACAAGGTCTCCCCGCTCGTGCTGATCGCCGTCATCTGCTACCTGGCGGCGCTGGAGCGGGTGATCCCGTACCGGGCCGACTGGCACCCGAGCGGCCGTGAACTGCGTTGGTACGGCGTGTACTTCGCGCTGAGCATGATCGGCGGCGGACTGGCCCAGGGGCTGGTGGCCGCCCTGGTGGAGGTGCTCGGCCCGGCCCGCCCGGCGCTGCCCTTCGCGCTGGAGATCCCGCTCGCCCTGCTGATCGGCTCGCTCGGGGACTACCTGGTGCACCGCTTCTCGCACCGCAACCGGTGGCTGTGGCGACTGCACGGCGTGCACCACGTTCCGGACAAGGTGAACGTCGCCAACAACGGCGTCAACCATTTCCTGGACGTGCTGTTCGCCCAGTCCGTGGTCCAACTTCTGTTGGCGGTGATCGGATTCTCGGCGGATTCGGTGTTCGTGGTCGGAATATTCGTGATGGCGCAGGGGTATTTCGTCCACGCCAACATCGAGGTCCGGATCGGCTGGCTCGGCCACGTCCTGGCCGGCCCGGAACTCCACCGCCTCCACCACAGCACCGACCTCGCCGAAGCCGGCCACTACGCCTCCGACCTGTCGCTGTGGGACCACGTGTTCGGGAGCTTCACCTGGCGGCCCGGACGGATCCCGGAAGCCGTCGGCCTCACCGACCCGGCCGCGTTCCCGACCACCGGAGAGCTCGGCGCCACCCTGCTGCACCCGTGGCGCCGGATGAAGACCACCGAGCAGTCCGCCTGAGACCCCGGCCCGCCGTCCGGCCCGACGAGTCCCCGTCAGGCCGACCTCCACTCGTGCCGCCCGTGCCCGCCCGCACCCGCGCCGTCCCCGCCACCACCCCCGGATTGGACCATGACCACCTCGCCCTTCGCCGTGCCCTGCGAACGGATCGCGATCACCGGCATCGGCTGCCGCCTGCCGGGACACGCCAACGACCACCGGACCTACTGGCGCAACCTGATCGAGGGCCGGGACTGTCTCACCGACACCCCCGCCGACCGGTACGACACCGGAACCCTGGGCAGCCGGGACCGCGCCAAGCCGGGGCGGCTGATCGGCGGCCGGGGCGGCTACATCGACGGCTTCGACACCTTCGATCCGGCCTTCTTCGGGATCAGCCCGCGCGAGGCCGCCCACATGGACCCGCAGCAGCGCAAGCTCCTGGAGGTGAGCTGGGAGGCGTTGGAGGACGGCGGGCTGCGCCCCGGCGAGCTGGCCGGGCGGGACGTCGGCGTCTACATGGGCGCCTTCACCCTGGACTGGAAGATCCTCCAGTTCGCCGACCTGGACTTCGCCACCATCGCCGCGCACACCGCCACCGGCACCATGATGACGATGGTGTCGAACCGGATCTCGCACTGCTTCGACTTCCGCGGCCCCAGCATCTCGATCGACACCGCCTGCAGCTCCTCCCTGGTCGCGGTCCACCTCGCCTGCCAGAGCCTGCTCCGCGGTGAGAGCGAACTCGCCCTGGCCGGCGGTGCGTTGCTGCACATGGCGCCGCAGTACACGATCGCCGAGACCAAGGGCGGCTTCCTCTCCGCCGACGGCCGCTCGCGCGCCTTCGACGCCTCCGCCGACGGCTACGTGCGCGCCGAGGGGGTCGGCGTGGTGGTGCTCAAGCGGCTCTCCGACGCGCTGCGCGACGGGGACCAGGTGCACGCCGTGATCCTCGGCAGCGGCGTCAACCAGGACGGCCGCACCAACGGCATCACCGTCCCCAGCGCGGACGCCCAGGCCGCGCTGATCGAGCGGGTCTGCGCCGAGGCCGGGGTGGCGCCCGGCAGCCTCCAGTACGTCGAGGCGCACGGCACCTCCACCCCGGTCGGCGACCCGATCGAGGCGGCCGCGCTCGGCCGGGTGCTCGGCATCGGCCGCCGGGCCGGGGAACGCTGCTACGTCGGCTCGGTGAAGACCAACATCGGGCACACCGAGGCCGCCGCCGGGGTCGCCGGGCTGATCAAGACGGCACTCGCCCTGCGGCACCGGCGGATCCCGCCGCACCTCAACCTGGAGCGGCCCAACCCCGCCATCGACCTGGCCGAGCTGCCCTTCGACATCCCGACCGCCCCCGTCGACTGGCCCGAGCACCGGGGGCCGGCCCGCGCGGGCGTCAACTCCTTCGGCTTCGGCGGCACCAACGCCCACGTCCTGCTGGAGGAACCGCCGCCGCCCGCACCCGTCGCCGCCGCGCCGCGACCGGCCGTCACGGTGCTGCCGCTGAGCACCCGGGACGCCGCCGGACTGCCCGAACTCGCCTCCGCCGTACGGCAGGAGCTCGCCGACGGGGTGTGCCCCGAGGACCTCGGCCACACCCTGGCGCACCGCCGCGAGCACCTGCCCGAGCGGCTCGCCGTGGTCCACACCGGGCCGGCCGACCTGGCCGCGGCGCTGGCCGCGTACGAGCGCGGCGAAGCCCACCCCGGGGTCGTCCAGGGTCGCGCCCGGGAGCGCCGACAGCGGCGCCTGGCCTGGGTGTTCACCGGGATGGGGCCGCAGTGGTGGGGGATGGGCCGGGGCCTCTACCAGGCCGAGCCGGTCTACCGTGAGGCCGTCCGGGCCGTGGATGCGGAGATCCGCGCCCAGGCCGGCTGGTCCCTGCTGACGGAGCTCGACCGCGACGAGGCCGACTCCCGGATGGCCGGGACGTGGCTCGCCCAGCCCGCCAACTTCGCGGTCCAGTTGGGGCTTTCGGCGCTCTGGCGCAGTCACGGCGTGCACCCCGACGCGGTGGTGGGCCACAGCACCGGCGAGGTCGCCGCCTTCCACGAGGCCGGGGTCTACGACCTGGCCGACGCCGTCCGGGTGGTGCTCGCCCGCAGCTCGCTCCAGCAGCGGCTGGCCGGGACGGGATCGATGCTCGCCGTCGGCCTGCCCGAGGCCGAGGCGGAGCGGCGGATCCGCCCGTACCGCGACCGGGTCTCGCTCGGCGCCGTCAACAGCCCCTCCGCCGTGACCCTCGCCGGGGACACCGAGGCGCTGCGCGAACTGGCCGCCGGGCTCGAACGGCAGGGCGTCTTCGCCCGCCTCCTGGACGTCGAAGTCCCCTACCACAGCGTGCGGATGGACCCGATCCGGGAGGAGCTGACCGCCGCCCTGGCCGGGATCAAACCGCAGCGGGCCCGGCTGCCGCTCCACCTGACCGCCCGCGAGGGGCCGGCCCGGGGGCCCGAACTGGACGCCGACTACTGGTGGCAGAACGTCCGCCACCCGGTGCGCTTCCGGGCCGCCGTCGAGCGGATGGCCGAGGACGGGTACCGGCTGTTCCTGGAGCTCGGCCCGCACCCGGTGCTCGGGCACGCGATCCGCGAGTGCGCCGAGCAGGCGCACACCCTGCCGTCGATCCGCCGGCAGCAGGACGAACCCGAGCGCATCGCCCGGACCCTGGCCGAACTCCACACCCTCGGCGTCGAGTTGGACTGGCGCACACTGCACCCGGCCGGGCGCCAGGTGCCGCTGCCGACCTACCCGTGGCGGCGCGAACGGCACTGGGTCGAGCCGAAGCCGGTCGAGCAGGTCCGGCTCGGGCAGGTCGACCACCCGCTGCTCGGCCGCCGCACCGCCGCCGCCCAGCCCACCTGGACCACCGCCCTCGACCCCGAGCGGCTGCCCTACCTGGACGACCACCGGATCGAGGGCCGGGTGGTCTTCCCGGCCGCCGGGTACCTGGAGATGGCCGCCCAGGCCGTCCGCGCGCTGACCGGCGGCACCCAGGTCGTGCTGGCCGAGATCGAACTGCACCGGGCGCTGTTCCTCTCCGCCACCGAACCCGTGCCCGTCCAGCTCGGCTACGCCCCCGAGGACGCCCGCTTCACCATCGCCGCCACCCCGGCCGGCGGCGAGCCCGCCGTGCACGCGAGCGGCCGGGTCCGCACCGGCCAGCGCCGCTCGTACGGGCCCGCGGCCGACCTCGAGGCGCTGCGCGGCCGCGGACAGCGCCTCGACGGCCCCGACTGCTACCGGCGCCTGGCCGAGCGCGGCTACGACTACGGGCCCGCCTTCCGGGCCGTCGCCGAGGTCTGGGCCGGGCCGGGCGAGGCGCTCGCCCGGATCCGCCCCACCGAGGGGCTCGGTCCCGGCGCCGCCGACCACCACCTGCACCCGGTGCTGCTCGACGCCTGCTTCCAGACCCTGCTCACCACCCGGCTGCACGCCCCCGAGGACGGCAGCGTCCGGCTGCCGGTCGCGGTCGAGGAGGTCCGGCTCGACGCGATCGGCGACCGGCCGCTGTGGGTGCACGCCACCGTCACCCGGGACACCGGCGAGGAACTCGTCGGCGACCTCGCCCTGTACGCCGAGGACGGCACCCCGCTCGGCCGGATCACCGGCTTCAGGGCCGCCGACGTCGCCCGGGCCGCCGCCTCGGTCGGCCTGGCCACCATCGACGGCTGGCTCACCGAACTCGCCTGGCAGGACGCCCCGGCCCTGCCCCAGGACGCCCCCGTCGGCGACCTGCTGCTGTTCGCCGACGCCGGCGGCCTGGCCGAACGGCTGGCCGCCCTGGCGGCGCGGCGCGGCGCCCGCAGCCACCTCGTCCGGCCCGGCAGCTCGTACGCGACCGGGGACGGGGAGAGCACCGTACGGCCCGACTCCGTCGAGGACCTCCAGCGGCTCCTCGCCGAGCTGGACCCGGCGCACCGGACCGTCGTCCACCTCTGGAACCTCGACCTGCCCGAGCTGAACGACCTCGGCCCCGACGGCCCCGGGCAGCTCGACCGGCTCGCCACCCACGGCGCCTACTCGCTGATCACCCTCGCCCGGGCGCTGCCCGCCGCCCGCCCCGACGGCCGGCTGCACATCGTCACCCGCGGCACCCAGGCCACCGGCCCCCAGGACCGGGTCGAACCGCTCGGCGCCCCCGCCTGGGGCATCGGACGGGTGCTCTGGCAGCAGGAACTCGTCGCCCAGCGCGGCAGCCTGATCGACCTGGACCCGGCCCTCCCGGCCGCCGACCAGGCCGAGGCGCTGCTCGCCGAGGTCGCCGCGGGACTCCCCGCCGGACTCCCCGCCGAGCTCCCGGCCGACGCCGAGCAGGAGCTCGCCCTGCGGTCCGGCCGCCGGCTCACCAGCCGGCTGCGCCCCGCCGAGGGCCTCACCCGGCCGCTGCCGCCGGTGCTGCGCCCCGACGGCTGCTACCTGGTCACCGGCGCGTTCGGCGCGCTCGGCCGGCTGCTCTGCCGCACCCTGGTGCGCCGCGGCGCCCGGCGGCTGGTCCTGGTCGGCCGCACCGCCGTGCCACCGCGCGCCGACTGGCACACCGTCGCCCCCGCGACGCCCGCCGGGGAGCGGATCGCCTTCCTGCGTGAACTGGAGGCGCTCGGCGCCGAACCCCTGCTCGCCGCGGTGGACGTCACCGACGGCCCCGCCCTCGCGGCCTGGCTCGCCGACCACCGACAGCGGCAACTCCCTCCCGTGCGCGGCGTGTTCCACCTCGCCGGGCAGGTCAGGGACACCCTGCTGGCGCAGATGGACCGCCCCGCCTTCGACGCCGGGTACGCCCCCAAGGTGGCCGGCGCCCTCCAGCTGCACCGGCTGCTCGCCGACGAACCGCTCGACCACTTCGTGCTGTTCGCCTCCGTCGCCTCGCTGCTCACCACCGCCGGGCAGACCAACTACGCAGCCGGCAACGCCTTCCTGGACGCCCTCGCCCACCACCGCCGGGCCGACGGCCGGCCCGCGCTCAGCCTGGACTGGGGCCCCTGGGCCACCGGCATGATCGAGGAACTCGGCCTGGTCGCCCACTACCGCGACGCCCGCGGCATGAGCTCGCTGCCCCCGGAGGCCGGCACCGCCGTGCTGGAACGCGTCCTCGGGCAGGACCGCGCCCAGCTGCTGGTCGCCACCGTCGTCGACTGGCCGACCTTCCTCGCCTGGTACCCCGTCCCGCCGCCGCTGGTCGCCGACCTGGCGGCGAGCGCCGCCGAACAGGCCCCGGCCGAGACCGGCGGCTTCCTGGACGGCTACCGCGCGGCCGACCCGCGCACCCGCGGGCAGCTGGTCACCGAGCGGTTCACCGCGGCCGCCGCCGCCGTGCTGCGCACCGCCGCCGAGCGGATCACCCCCGATACCAGGCTCGGCGCCCACGGCCTGGACTCGCTGCTCGCGATGGAGCTGCGCGCCCGGGTGCACGCCGAACTCGGCGTCGCCCTCCCGGTGGTGGCACTGCTCAGCAACGGCAGCGTCGCCGACCTGGTCGAGCTGCTCACCGCCGGCCTGGCCGAACAGCTCGCCGCCGAGGGCGGCCCGGCGCGGGCCGAGGTCGAACTGCACACCGACGAGGCCCGCTACCCGCTCACCCACAACCAGCAGGCGCTGTGGTTCCTGCGCCAGCTGCACCCGGACGGTTTCGCGTACAACATCGGCGGCGCGGTCGAGGTGCGCGCCGAGCTCGACCCGGAGCTGATCTTCACCGCCTTCGCCTTCCTGGTCGCCCGGCACCCCGGACTGCGCGCCGCCTTCACCGCCGAGGAGGGCCGCCCCGTCCAGCGGATCCGCTCCGAGGCGGTCGCCGACACCGGGCTGTTCGACGTCGAGGGCCGCCCCTGGGAGGAGATCCACGCGCTGATCGTCCGCGAGTACCGGCGGCCCTACGACCTGGCCGAGGACCCGCTGGTGCGACTGCGGCTGTTCCGGCGCGGGCCGGACCGCTGGGTGCTGATGAAGGCCGTCCACCACATCGTCTCGGACGCGATCTCCACCTTCACCTTCATCGAGGAGCTGTTCGAGGTCTACCAGGCGCTGTGCCTGGGCCGCACCCCCGAACTGCCGCCGGTGGCCGCCCGCTACCTGGACTTCCTCAACCACCAGAACCGCTTCCTGGCCGGGCCGCAGGCGCAGCGGATGCTCGACTACTGGCGCGGCCACCTGCCCGCCGGGGTGCCGGTGCTGGCCCTGCCCACCGACAAGCCGCGCCCGGCGGTGCAGACCCACAACGGGGCCTCCGAGTTCTTCCGGCTCGACGAGGAACTGACCGCCCGTGTGCACGAGTTGGCCCGGGCACACGGTGCCACCCCGTTCATGGTGCTGCTCGGCGCCTACTACCTGCTGCTGCACCGGTGGTCCGGCCAGTCGGAGATCGTGGTCGGCAGCCCCGTCACCGGCCGCACCCGGGAGGAGTTCGCCTCCGTCTACGGCTACTTCGTCAACCCGCTGCCGCTGCACGTGAGCCTGGCCGGGGAGCCGACCGTCACCGAACTGCTGGCCCGGGTGCGGGACAGCGTGCTCGGCGGGCTGGACAACCAGGAGTACCCGTTCCCGCTGCTGGTCGAGCAGCTGGGCCTCCAACACGACCCGAGCCGCTCCGCGGTGTTCCAGGCGATGTTCATCCTGCTCACCCACAAGGTCGCCGTGGAGCGCTTCGGCTACCGCCTGGAGTACATCGAACTCCCTGAGGAAGAGGGGCAGTTCGATCTGACCCTGTCCGCCTACGAGGACCGTGCGGACAACTGCTTCCACTGCGTCCTCAAGTACAACTCCGACCTCTTCGAGCCCGGTACGGTACGCCGCCTCGCCGCCCACTACCGCAACCTGCTGGACGCCATGACCCGGGCCGCCGAGGGCGAGCCGGTCGGTCGGCTGCGGATGCTGGACGGGGCCGAACGCCGACTCGTCCTGGAGGAGTTCAGCGGCGCCGGGCGGCGGATCGACCACGACGTGCCGCTGCCCGAGCTGATCGCCAAGGCCGCCGCCGAGCACCCGGAGGCGGTCGCGGTGGTCGTCCCCGGCCGGGACGCCGTCCGGCGGCTGAGCTACGGCGAACTGGACCGGCGCTCCCAGCGCGCCGCCGCCCGGCTGCGCGAACTCGGCGTTGCCGAGGGATCGGTGGTCGCGGTCTGCCTGGAGAAGTCGCCCGAGCTGATCACCACCCTGCTGGCGGTCTGGCGGGCCGGCGCCGCCTACCTGCCGCTCGACCCCGGGCACCCGGCCGACCGGCTCGCCCACCAGCTGGCCGACGCCGGCGCGGCGCTGGTCGTGCTGGACGAGCAGTACCCGGCCGCGGCCGAACTGCCCGCCCGGCCGGTCACCCTGGCCGAGCTGGACCGCTCCGCCGGCGCCGCCGGACCGCTGCCCGCCGCCGACCCCGACCGGCCCGCCTACCTGATCCACACCTCCGGCTCCACCGGACGGCCCAAGGGTGTCCTGGTCCACCACCGGAACCTGGCCGCGGCGACGGCCGGCTGGCGGGCCGAGTATCGCCTGGACACCGAGGCCCGGGTGCACCTGCAGATGGCCGGCACCGCCTTCGACGTCTTCTCCGGCGACCTCGCCCGGGCCCTCGGCACCGGCGGCACCCTCGTCCTGGTCGACCGCGAACTGCTCTTCGACACCGCCCGGTTGTACCGGGTGATGCGCGAAGAAGCCGTGGACTGCGGCGAGTTCGTGCCCGCCGTGGCCCGCGCCCTGCTGGCGCACTGTGAACGCGACGGCCTGCGGCTGGACTTCCTGCGGCTGCTGGTGGTCGGCTCCGACTCCTGGAAGGCCGCCGAGCACCGCCGGCTGCGCGCGCTGTGCGGCCCGGACACCCGGCTGGTCAACTCCTACGGCCTGACCGAGGCCACCGTGGACAGCAGCTACTACGAGGGCGACACCGACGGCCTGGAGGCCGGCCGGATGGTCCCGATCGGGCGGCCCTTCCCGAACAGCGCGCTGTACGTCCTCGACCGCTACGGCGAGCCCGTCCCCGCCGGGGTTCCCGGCGAACTGTGGATCGGCGGCGCGGGCGTCGCGGCCGGCTACCCGAACGACCCGGCCCAGACCGGACAGCGCTTCCGGGTCGTGGACTTGGGCAGCGGCCCTCAGCGGCTCTACCGCACCGGAGACCTCGGCCGCTGGGACACCGCCGGCACCGCGCACCTGCTCGGCCGGATCGACAACCAGGTCAAGGTGCGCGGCCACCGGATCGAACCGGGCGAGATCGAGGCCCACCTCACCGCCCGGCCCGAGGTCGCCGAAGCGTGCGTGACGGTCCGCCAGGACAGCGCGGGCGAAGCGGTGCTGGCCGCCTACCTGGTGCCCGCCGAGGGCGTCGAACCGGACCGCCGCGAACTGCGCCGCCACCTCGCCGAACACCTGCCCACCGTGATGATCCCCTCCTACCTCACCGAACTGCCCGCCCTGCCGCTCACCCCGAACGGCAAGGTCGACCTCGCCGCCCTGCCCGAGCCCGCCGCCGACACCGGCGGCGCGCCCCACGAACCTCCCGCCACCCTGTACGAACAGCGGGTCGCCGCACACTGGCAGAACCTGCTCGGTGTGGCCGAAGTCGGCCTCCAGCACGACTTCTTCGTGCTCGGCGGCAGCTCCATCCGGCTGATCGAACTGATCCACCACCTGCAGACCGAGTTCAACATCGGCATCCCGGTCGGCCTGCTGTTCAAGGTCACCACCCTGCACGGCATGGCCCGCACCGTCGAGCAGATCATCACCGGGGAGGTGGCCGGCGGTCAACCCCACCTGTGGTTCAACGCCGAGGCGCCCGAAGGCCGTACGGTCTTCTGCTTCCCGCCCGCCGGCGGCCACGGCCTGGTCTACCGGCAGCTCGCCGCCGCCCTGCCCGGACACCGGATCGCCGCCTTCAACTACCTGACCGGTGACGACAAGACCGAGCGCTACGCCGATCTGGTGGAGGAGTTGCACCCGGCCGGACCGTACCGGCTGCTCGGCTACTCGCTCGGCGGCAATCTCGCCTTCGAGGTGGCCAAGGAGCTGGAACGTCGCGGCCGCACCGTCGACTCGGTGCTGCTGGTGGACGCCTACCGGGTGCTGGACGCCTTCGACCTGGGCGAGGAGCACGTGGCCGTCTTCGAACGGGAGCTCCGGGACCACCTGCACCGGCACACCGGCTCGCGGATCGTCGCCCAGGAGACCCTGCAACAGGCCAGGGACTACCTGGAGTTCTGCAGCAGAACGCCCAACACCGGAGCCGTCCGGGCCCGGCTGGACGTCGTCTGCGAACGCGACCGCCTCGCCGTCCACCTCGGCGGCGAGTCCGGCTCCTGGCACGGCGCCTCCAGTACCGGCACCGCCGTGCACGCCGGCCACGGCAGCCACGCCGAGATGCTGGACGGCGAGTTCGCCGCCCGCAACGGCGAACTGGCCGCAGCCGTCCTGGCCGGGGACTGCCCCGCCGAAGACGCCTCGGCCGAAGACGCGTCGGCCGAGTACCCGTCGGCCGAGTACGCGGCGGCCGGAGGAACCGCAGATGACGTCCGCTGACCGCGGGCCGGACTGGCCCCGCCGGGGGCGGGCCGACGCCGGCCCGCCCCGGGTGATCGTGATCGGGGCCGGCCTGGCCGGCCTCGCCACCGGCTGCTACGCCCAGATGAGCGGGCTGGAGACCCGGATCTTCGAGAAGCACGTGCTGCCCGGTGGTTGCTGCACCGCGTGGTCCCGGCAGGGCTACCTGTTCGACTACTGCATCGACTGGCTGATCGGCACCGCCGAGGGCACCGGCGCCCACCAGGTCTGGCGCGAACTCGGCGCCCTGGACGGCAAGTCGGTGACCCACTTCGACACCTTCAACCGGGTCGTGGACGAGCACGGCCGGGCCGTCACCTTCCACACCGACCCGGACCGGCTGGAGGCCCACCTGCTGGCCCTCGCGCCCGGCGACGCCGCGCCGATCCGCGCCTTCTGCCGCGACCTGCGCCGCTTCGCCGCCCTCGACCTGCCCTGGGAGCTCACCCCGCCGCCGCTGCGGACCGCCGCCGAGCGGCTGCGCACCCTGCGCGCCGTGCTGCCCGCCTTCCGGCTGTTCTGGCGCACCGCGGCCACCCCGATGAGCCGCTTCGCCGAGCGGTTCCAGGACCCGCTGCTGCGCCGGGCCTTCCCCACCATGTTCCTCCAGGAGCCGACCGGCTTCCCGCTGCTGCCCTACCTGTACACCCTGGCGGCCGCTCACACCGGCAACGCGGGTTTCCCGCAGGGCGGTTCACTGGGACTGGCCCGCTCGGTGGAGGAGCGCTACACCGGGCTCGGCGGGACGATCGGCTACCGCTGCCGGGTCGACCGGGTCCTGATCGAGGACGACCGCGCCATCGGCGTCGAACTGCGCGACGGCACCCGGTACTTCGCCGACCACGTGGTGGCCGCCTGCGACGGCCCGACCGTGCTCGACCGGCTGCTGCGCGGACGCTACTCCAGCCCCGCCACCGACCGGCTGTACGGCGAACTGCTGGACCGGCCCGGCAACCTCTACCCGGCGGTGGTGTCCGCCTTCGTCGGCGTCGACGGTCCGCTGCCGGCGGGCGAACCGCACAGCACCACCTATCTGTTGACGCCCCGGGACGCCGCCCGGCTGCCCGGCTCGCTCCAGCACAGCCTGGTGGTGCAGCTGCGCTCGAACTACGCGGAGGGCTTCGCGCCGCCCGGCAAGTCGGTGCTGCACTGCACCTACTTCAGCGACTACCGCTCCTGGAAGGAGCTGCGGATCCGCGACCGGCGGGCCTACCGGGCGCGCAAGCAGGAAGTCGCCGCGTTCGTCCGGGAGTTCCTGGACCGCGTCCACCCCGGGCTCGGCGCCCGGATCGAACTGGTCGACGTCGCCTCACCGGTGACCACCGAGCGGTTCACCGGCAACACCTACGGCAGCATCCTCGCCTGGCAGGCCTTCTCCGAGGCCGAGGACACCGCCAACCGCCTGGTCAGCCGGGACCGGATGCGGCTGCCCGGCCTCAGCGGCTTCTCGATGGCCGGGCAGTGGGCCTCGCTCGGCGGCCTGATCCGGGCCGCCACCAGCGGCCGGTACGCCGCCCAGTACCTCTGCCGGGAACTCGGCCGGCCCTTCCGGGCCTGGCCCAGCGACGGGCGGGAACCCTGGCACCCGGGCAAGTGGGGCCGACTGCCGCAACTCGACCGGGCCACCGTCGGAGCAACGGACCCGGGAGCGGCCGGATGAGCGGCAGGCAGAGCATGGTCATCATCGGCGGCGGCCTCGGCGGCCTGTCCACCGGCTGCTACGGGCAGATGAACGGCTACCGGACCCAGGTCCTGGAGATGCACGAACTGCCCGGCGGCTGCTGCACCGCCTGGGACCGCGGCGAGTTCACCTTCGACTGCTGCGTCAGCTGGCTGCTGGGCAGCGGGCCGGGCAACGAGATGCACCGGATCTGGCTCGAACTCGGCGCCCTCCAGGGCAAGCGGATGCGCAACTTCGACGTGTTCAACGTGGTGCGCACCCGGGACGGCCGGGCGGTCCGCTTCTACTCCGACCCGGACCGGCTGGAGGCCCATCTGCTGGACCTCGCCCCCGAGGACGCCCGGCAGATCCGGCAGTTCTGCGCGGGCCTGCGCAAGTTCCGCCTGGCGCTGGCCCGTTACCCCTTCCTCAAGCCGGTCGGACTGATGGGCCGACGGGAGCGCTGGCGGATGCTCGCCTCCTTCCTGCCGTACTTCAACGTGATCCGGCGCTCCATCTCGGTGCTGATGAGCGACTACTCGGCGCGCTTCCGCAGCCCGCTGCTGCGCGAGGCGTTCAACTTCGTGCTGTACGAGAAGCACCCCAACTTCCCGGTGCTGCCCACGTACTTCCAACTCGCCTCGCACGCCGGGCAGTCCGCCGGGGTGCCGGAGGGCGGTTCGCTCGGCCTGGCCCGCTCGGTCGAGCAGCGCTACCGGCGGCTCGGCGGCGAGATCACGTACAACGCCAAGGTGACCGAGATCCTGGTCGAACGGGACACCGCCGTCGGGGTGCGGCTGAGCGACGGGCGCGAGGTCCGGGCGGACATCGTGGTGGCCGCCTGCGACGGCCGCACCACGATGCTGGACCTGCTCAAGGGCCGCTACCTCAACGACACCTACCGGCGGCTGTACACCGAGACGCTCACCGAGCCGGGCATGGTCTTCCCCGGGTACCTCACCGTCTTCCTCGGCCTGCGCACGCCCTTCCCGGCGGGCGACCCGTGCACCACCTACCTGCTGGAGGAGGAGTTCGCGGCCCGGCTCACCGGCATCCGGCACCCCAGCATCAACATCCAGTTCCGCAGCCGCCACTACCCCGAGCTGTCGCCCGCCGGGACCACCGTCGTCTACGCCAGCTACTTCTGCGACATCGCCCCTTGGCGGGCCCTGAGCACCGGCCCCGAGCAGGCCCCCCGGCTGCGGCGCGGCGAGGAGCTGCACACCCTGCCGGTCGGCCGGGGGCGGGAGTACCAGCGGGAGAAGCGCCGGGTGCGCGACGCCGTCATCGAGTTCCTGGACGGCCACCACCCCGGGCTACGGGACGCGGTGGCCGTCAAGGACGTCTCCACCCCGCTGACCCAGGTCCGCTACACCGGCAACTACGACGGCACCGTGCTCGGCTGGCAGCCCTTCGTGGAGGGCGGGGAGACCCTGGAGGAGGAGATCAAGCGCAACGGCCCGGGACTGCCGGGCCTGGCCAACTTCTACCTCTCCGGCGTCTGGGCGACCACCGGCGGTCTGATCCGCGCGGCCGCCGCCGGCCGGCACGTCGTGCAGTTCATCTGCCGCGACGACGCCCGCCCGTTCACCGCCGAGGTGGACGACCACGCACCCCCGCCCACCCTGATCACCGACCCGGTCGGGCCCGACGACCGGCACCTTGGAGTCGCCTCGTGAGCCAGTCCGTGAGTCTCCCCGTCAGCCCCCCGGCCAGTGCCCCCGTCGGTCTTCCCGCGCGGACCGGTCCGGTGCGGATCGAGAAGTGGATCGTCCGCGCCCATGCGGACGGGGTGCCGGACGTGGAGCGGATGTACGAGAAGGTCGTGGAGGAGGTGGACGTCCGGCTCGGCGAGGACGAGATGCTGCTGCGCACGCGCTGGGTCTCGGTGGACCCGTACCTCCAGGGCATCGCGCTGGACACCCCGGTCGGGGACCACATGGGCGCCGACTCGATCATGGAGGTGGTGCAGGCCGGTCCCGCCGCGCGGTTCGCGGTCGGGGACCTGGTGCAGGGCTTCGGCGGCTGGCGCAGCCACCTGATCGGCAACGGCGCTTCCTGGCTCTGGCAGACCGGCACCTTCCCGATGGTCTTCCCGGCCTTCCGCCGGCTGGACCGCGCGGACTACGACGAGCAGCTGCCGATCACCACCGCGCTCGGCCTGCTGGGCGGCCCAGGGATGACCGCCTGGGGGACGGTGGAGAAGTTCCTGGACGTGCGCCCCGGGCTGACGGTGCTGGTCAGCGGGGCCAGCGGCGCCGTCGGCTCGGTGGTCGGCCAGCTGGCCCGGCACCGCGGCGCCCGGGTCATCGGCACCACGGCGACCCCGGCCAAGGCCGACCGGCTGCGGGAGCTGGGCTTCGACGCGGTGCTGGAGTACCGCGACGGCGACGACCCGGAGCGGCTGGCGAAGGAGCTGGCCCAGCTCGCCCCGGACGGCATCGACCGCTATTTCGACAGCCTGGGCGGCACCCTCACCGACACGGTCTTCGGGATGCTCTCGGTGGACAGCCGGGTGGCGGTCTGCTGGCAGTGGGGCAGCCAGGTCGGCGGGGCCTGGGCGGGCCCCCGGCTGCTGCCGATGATCATGTTCCCGCGCACCGTGATCCGCGGCATCTTCGCGCTGGAGTGGTTCACCGAGGAGAACTGGGCCGCGCTGCGGCGGGACCTGGGTGCCCTGGTGCGCAGCGGGGAACTGCGCTACCAGCAGACCGTCCACCGGGGGTTCGACAGCATCCCGGCCGCCTACCGCAGCCTCTACCTCGACCGCTCGGCGAACCGGGGGAAGGTGCTGGTCGAGCTTTGAGCAGAACGGGCCGGGAGCATGTCGCCCGCTCCCGGCCCGGCTTCACAGGCCCCCGGGCTGTCCGGTCCCTGCGGATCTCGAAGTCCCGTGCATACCCTGAGTCGGGGCGGAGCAGGCTTGCTGTGCGTGGGCGAACGCCGACCCTGCGTCGGCGGACGGCACGACGAACAGCAGGCTTCCGGTACCGGGCCTCCGGGCCCGCGGGCCGTCCCGCGGGTGGCCGCTACCCGGTGATCCCGGCCGCGCGCAGGCGGCGCTCGACCTCCTCCCAGGTCGGGGTGACCGGGGCGGTCCGGCGGCCGCCCATGCCCTTGTCCTTGAAGCCGCTGGAGGTGGAGACGCAGACCACCGGGCCGTCCTCCGGGGCGTCGGCGCCGAGACTGCGCAGGCCGGCCAGGCCGGCCGCCGCGGACAGTTCGGCCCACAGCCCGGCGCGGGCCAGTTCGCGCTGGGCGTCGGCGAGTTGACGGTCGTCCACGGTCAGCGCGGCGCCGCCGCTCCCGCGCACCGCCAGCACGCCCCGGTAGCCGCTCACCGGGGAGGCGATCGAGTACGCGTCGCTCGGGCCGACCGTCACGTGCGCGGCGGGGACGCCCTCGGCGATCGCCCGGTGCAGTGGGCCGGAGGCCGCCGACTCGCAGGCGAAGATCCGCGGCACCCGGTCGGCGAGGCCCAGCCGGCGCAGCTCGGCGAAGCCCTTCCAGACGCCGAAGAGCAGCTCGCCGTACCCGGTGGGGACGAACACCGCGCTCGGCACGCCGACGTCCTGGAAGATCTCGTACGCGACGGTCTTGTAGCCCTCGGGGCCGAAGGCGTGGCCGGTGTGGGTGGCCGTCAGGTTGCTGACCGGGTGCAGGCCGAAGCGCTCGACCACCCGGCGCAGCAGCGGCCATCGGGCCTCCCACGGGACGGGCAGCACCACGGCGCCGTAGGCGTTGAGGAAGGCGTCCACGGCGGGCGGGGTGTCCGGGCCGGTGAACACCACGCAGGGCAGTCCGGCGCGGGCGGCGTACGCGGCCGCCGAGGCGCCGTGGTTGCCCGAGGAGGCGACCGCGATGCCGGGCGCGCCGACGCCGACGGCGGCGCTGGTGGTGCAGCGGTTGAGCCGGTCCTTGTGGCTCCAGGTCGGGTTGCGGGACTCGTCCTTGACGTACACGCCAGGACCGAGCTCGACCAGCGGGGTGGCGCCCTCGCCGAGGCCGGGGGCGAGCAGCGGGGGCAGCAGCGGCGCCCACCGCTCCAGGCCGCCGCGGGCCTTCACGGGGGCGAACAGGGCGTCGGGATCGGCCTTGTCGTAGGCGTAGTCCACCTCGACGGGGTAGGAGACGTCCTCCGTGCTGGTGCGCGGGCAGCCCGAGGTCAGCGGGGGCCAGAGGGGGTAGTCGATGGTGGGGTCGCCGAGCGAGCGCTGGCCGGTGGCGAGGGAGTCGGGTGCGGGGGAGTCGGAGGTTGCCATGTAAGTAGCCTAGGCGGCTTTCGGGTGCTACCGGGCGGGTTTTTGAATCTTGGTGCGACCTGCCCGGAGCCGAATGACGGCTGCCGGTGCCCCCTCACGCGACGGGGGCACCGGCAGGTTGCCCGGGTGGCTCAGCGGTGGCCGGTGAACTGCACCACCTGCTGGTAGGTCGGGCGGTTCTGCCAGGTGGTCTTGTCGTCCGTCACCCCGCCCAGCGGGCGCTGGATGATGGTGTCGGCGCACCACTGGTCGCCCGCCGTGCAGTCGGCGTCGCCCGGGTAGACCTGGGCGGTGGTCTGGGCGGCGGCCTGCGTCAGGGTGGTCAGCAGCACGGTGCGGCAGGCCGAGAGGTCGCCCCCGCCGCAGAAGGGCCGGGCCAGCGGGCCGGCGACCGGGTCGCCGAGGACGGCCCGCAGGTCCTTGTCCAGGTAGCTCCACCAGCCGTACTGGAAGGCCGAACCCTTGTGCGGGATCGCCTCGTTGGCGCTCACCGGGCCGCCGCCGGCGGCGCCGGTCTGGCCGCCGGAGGGCGACTCGTTGATCTGCAGCGCGCCGGTCAGCGCGGTGAACAGCTGGTCGCCGAGCCCGGGCCGCATGACGCCGTCGGCGACCAGCGGCCACCAGGCGTCCATCACCCGGATCGCGGTCGCGTCCGCGTAGGCGTGGCTGCCCGGCGAGGTCTCCTTGCGCCGGGCGCCGTCGGCGAGCCAGGCCTCCAGCTGCTGGAGGGCGATGGCGGCGGCCGGGTCGGTGACGGGCGCGCTGCGCAGCACCCGGATCAGGTCGGGCAGCACGTCCTCGGCCCGCAGGTCGGCCAGGGCGGCGCCCTCCATGGCCTCGGTGAGGGAGACCCGGCTCGCCTTGCCGCCGCCCTGGAGCAGCGCCTTGACCCGGTCGTCCAGCAGGTTGGCGCGGTGCACCGAGCCGTTGCCGAAGCCGGCCGCGGTGTAACCGCTCGCCTGCTTGTTGTTCCAGGAGACGTAGTAGTCCTGGTTCACGGACTGCGGGTGCTCGGCCGGCGGGGTGTACCGGGCGGTGTTGGTGGCGGGGTCGAAGTCGGCCCACTCGTAGGCGGGTCGGGCGAGCACGGGCAGTCCGGCGTCGACACCGGGGGCGCGCACCGGGTTGCTGCCGGAGTTGTAGTACGCGATGTCGCGGGAGTCGGCGTAGAACCAGTTGAAGGTGTAGTTGATGTCCTGCGCAGCCTGCTGGAAGCTCGGCGCGTCGTGCACCGCGCCGGGGTCGTTCAACTCCTGGAAGCCGATGATGGAATCGGCCTCGTGCCGGTAGGTGGAGCGCAGCGAGGTGAAGGCGACGGGCGCGCCGCCGACCGTGCCGCGGGCCGTCACCAGCCCGTAGTTCGAGCGGTACATCACCAGGGTGTAGGAGCCGGCCGGGGTGGAGTCGGCGGTGGTCGGGTTCCAGGCGTCCTTGCGGTCCAGCCGGTCGAAGGGCAGGCACTGCCCGTGCCAGAGGTAGGAGTCGGCGGCGGTGGTGACCGGGGAGCCGTCGGTGGTGCAGAGCGGGACGGCGTAGGTGTCGGTGATGTCCTGCCCGGCCGAGGTCGCGCTCCAGGCGTAGTCCTGGCCGCGGCCGAGCTGCACGTAGAAGCTGAGGCCCGCGAAGGCCGCGCCGCGGGCGCTGATCCCGGGTCCCTGGATCTCCTCCAGCATCAGCAACTGGGGTGCGAAGTAGCCGGTTTGGGGGCCGAACACGGCGACCGGGTGGCCGGTGTCGCTGTGCGCGCCGGAGACCAGCAGGGCATTGGACATGCCGTGCTTGGCGGTGAGCAGGTTGCCGGGCAGTACGCCGTTCGCCTTGGTGGTGGCGGAGTTCGCCGAGCCGGTGGCGTCGTAGACCATCCGCTCGGGCACCACCGAGCCCGGGTCCGGCAGCGCCTGGCCCTGCGGGTCGTCCGGCACCGTCGCGTACGGGAAGCTCTGCCCGTCGTGCAGGGTGCGGACGGCCTCCGGGTCGTCGGACTCGCGCAGCGACTTCCACACCGCGTCCCCGGCGTCCTTCCCGTACCGGGCCTCGGCGGCCGACTTGACCTGGGCGGAGGCGAGTTCACCCCCGCCGCCCGCGCCGAACAGCGCGCCGACCACGGAGGCCAGGGCGACCAGGTCGGTCAGCTTGAAGGGCTCGATCGAACCGGCGTTGGTGATCGGGTCGATGCGGCCGGTCAGGTCGTACTCGCCGGGGAAGGTGCGGCCGTTGTAGGCCTGGGACGCGTACTGGTTGATGCCGTCCAGGTACGCGTTGGCGTCCGCCAGCGCCTGGGCGGCCCGGCCGCCGCGGGCCGCGAGGGCGTCGATCTGCTGCTGCAACTCGGCCTCGGTGTACGGCGCGGCCTGCCAGAAGCTCTGCTCCAGCTGCCGGTTGGCGGCCGCGCCGCCCGCGAAGCCGGACAGCTCGCCGCGGCCGACGTGCCGGAACAGGTCCATCACCCACAGCCGGTCCTGCGCGGCCGCGTAGCCCGCGCCGAACTCGGTGCCGTACCGGGTGGTGCCGCTGATGTGCGGGACGCCGGTCGCCTTGTCGCGCACGATCGTGACGTCCGGGCGCGGGCTGACGGTACTGGCCACCTGGTCGGCGGGGACGCCGAAGGAGGCGTCGTTGAAGAAGCTCCGCAACCCGGCCTCGGTCAACCCCGGGTAGCCGGAGGCGAGGGCCGAGTACGGGCCGAGCTGGTCGTCGGTGTGCGCGGGGCGGCTGCCGAACGCCCGGTTGAGCAGGATCTCGGCGAGGGTGGCGTTGCCGTTCTCGCCGGGCGGGAGGATGTCGGTGCAGCGGCCGCCGCAGTAGTCGGGGGCAGCGGCGGTCGGGGCCCGGGTCGGTGTCGGTGTCGGTGTCGGGGAGGCGGTGGCGGGGGCGGTCAGGGCGGCGGTGACGAACAGGGCCGACGCGAGTGCGACGGCCGCGGACCGGAGGGGGCGGGGGCGTGTGCGTGGGGGCATGGCGAGCTCCTCCGTCGAAGCCACGGGGAGTCGACGGTAGGGGCGCTACTGGCCGGTTGGCTAGTGCCGTGCATGCCATTTCGCCCCGGGCCTCGACCCGTCGGCCGTACCGGAAGGCCTGCGGGGCGGCTGCTCGATCAACAATTCAATGTCGCCGATCAGTTCGAGACTGATAGCGTCCTCGACGTGGCAAAGCTGAACCAGATCATCGCCGTTGAAAAGGGCGTCAAGTCCAAGTCCTTCCAGGAGCTGACCCAGGCCCACCAGGACCTGCAGAAGCCCGCGCTGCTGGCCGGGATCTCCCGGACCTACCAGCCCAAGGACGAGGAGGGCGAGCAGCTGCCGCCGGAGTCGACCCGGGTGCAGCTGAAGGCCGAGGACATCCTGCGGTCCACCGCGACCACCCTCACCCGGCTGTTCGACGTGACGGCCACCAAGGACTGGGCCAACATCGGAGCCCGCGCGGACGTGGTGGTGGACGGTCAGGTGCTCCTCGCCCAGGTGCCGGTGCCGTACCTGCTCTTCCTGGAGAAGCAGCTCACCGACCTGTTCACCTTCGTGAAGAAGCTCCCGGTGCTGGACGCCTCCGAGTCCTGGAACCTGGACCCGTCCACCGACTCCTGGAAGACGGAGCCGGTGCGCACCATCCGGACCAAGAAGGTGCCGCGCAACCACGTCAAGGCCGAGGCCACCGAGAAGCACCCGGCCCAGGTCGAGGTCTACTACGAGGACATCCCGGTCGGCTACTGGACCACGGTCAAGTTCTCCGGCGCGCTGCCGGCCCGCCGGGTGAACGAGCTCGCCGAACGGGTGGAGAAGCTCCAGCAGGCGGTCAAGTTCGCCCGCGAGGAGGCCAACGCCGTCGAGGTCACCGACCAGCGGGTCGGTGACGCCGTCTTCGGCTACCTGTTCCGGTAGCCTCATGATCGCCCGCCCGGGGAGCCGGGCGGGTGCGCCGAGCGCGCCGACTCCGCTCCGGGAAGCCGGGCGGGTGCGCTGCACGGTGCGAAAAGCTGACACTGATGTTGAAGCTGACCAGGGGTCACAGTGGAGGTTCGAATCCTCCCCCCGGCACCACCGGCCGGGGTAGCCCAAGCCAGGAAGAGGCAGGCCCCGTGAATCTCAGACTCTCGCTCCAGTCTCAGCATTCGCCGCCGAACGCCGGATCGACCGGGTGCGGACGAATATCGACGAATGCAGGTTCAAGTCCTGTCTGTGCCGCTTCGTGGCACGGTAGTTCAAAGGTAGAACGCGTCGATTTCAACCTGATCCGCAACCCTTAAACGTGCCGGTGTGCGCAATTGGGCGGCAAACAGGGGCCCGGGAGCTGGCTACGCTCCCGGGTCCTCTCGCCTTTGCGGCGCCCCCGGGGGCGGCTCAGCGTTCCGAGGCGGCGAGTGCGAGGGCCAGGCTGTGGACCTCGGCGGCCTTCCGGGTGTCGTCGCCCGAGACCGCGTCGACACCGGCGGGCGCGGCCTGGCCGTCCGTGGTGACCGCCACGAAGGTGGTGCGCGGGCTGGCTTGGGCCGCCGTTGCGAGGGACTGCCCGAAGGCGGGGCCGACGGCGACGACGAGGTCACAGTGCTGGGCGGACAGTCCGGCCAGGTAGGGCAGCGCCTGCTCGCCGGTGGTGGCCGGGGCGAAGAGCTGCTGGACGTTCAGCGGCCGCTGCCGGGCAGCGTCCTGGAGTGCCGCCCAGATCGCTCCGGTGTCGGTGCGGCCGCCGGCCTCGGTGGTGTCGCCGGTCAGGCACGCCGTGCGGCGGCCGGCGATGTTGGAGGGGGGGACGGGGACGGGCCGGGCGTCGCCGCTGTCGTCCATGCCGAGGAGGAACAGCAGCACGGCCGCGCCGACCACGGCCAGGGCGGAGGCCAGGCCGAGGGTCCAGCGCAGGCGCAGGCTGCTGGGGAGACGGGTGGCGGGCATGGCGGATCGCTCCTGGTGGCTGACGGTGCGTGACGACAACGATGTGACCGTCACGGTGGCGCCAAGTCTTGCTCAGCGGTTTCGCTCATTAGGTAAAGAAAATTAAAAATATCTAAAGATCATATCGTTGCAATCCATGACAGAATTCCGCCAAATGGCCAAGGGGTGGTCAAGCCTCCTCTGTACCGGGACGGTCGGTGCCGGATAGGAAGGACCCAGGCCGGACTCAGGGGAGAGTTGGCCGTTTCGTCTGCCTTCATGGGGGATTGGCCATGCGCCGCGTGCTTGCCTTCATCACGTCCTTGGTGATCCTGCTCTCGGTAGGAACCCAGGAGGCGAGCGCGTTCACCGCCGCCAACGCCCCGACCCCGACGGCCACCCCGAGCACGCCGCAGCAGCAGAGCGGCGACCCGAGCAGAGCCGGTCACAGCGTCCCGTCCGATTGGACCAGGAAGGGCAGCGGCGCCCCCGCGGACTCCGCGCACCAGCCCGGCCCGGGTGAACTGCCCGAGACCAGACCGGTGCCGGTCGACGCCACCACCCGCCCCTCGGGCGACGGGCAGCCGCGGAACCCGGTGCAGGGCCAACCCGTCACCCCGCCACCGACCTTGGAGCACCACCCCGGTGAGGGTGGGCCCGGCAGCACGCAGCCCAAGGTCGACGCCAAGGCCGCCGGGCAGCCGGCCGCCAAGTCGGCGGCGCCCGCCGCTCCGGCCGCCGACGGCGTACCCGGCCCGCCCGCCGAGGGCACCGAGGATGCGGGCGCCCGGACCGACTCCACCTCGGTCTTCCGGAACCCGGACGGCACCAAGACCCTGCGCGTCTACCCCCGCCCCGTGCACTACCAGAAGCCCGACGGCAGCTGGGAGTCCATCAACACCAATCTCTCACTGGACCGCTCCGGCCGCTGGGCCGAAGCGGCCAACAGCCAGCGGACCAGTTTCGCCGCCAAGTCCGATGACCCCGCCCTCGTGAGCTGGTCCCTGGACGCCGGGCACGTGGTCTCCTACGGCCTGGCGGACACGGCGCCGGTGCGCGGCGTCGTCCAGGGCGACTCCCTGACCTACCCGCTGGCCCGCCCCGCGAGCGACGTCGTCTACAACGGCCTTGCCCAGGGCATCAAGGAAACCCTGGTCCTGCACGACGCGAGCGCCCCGACCACCTGGGTCTTCCCGCTGCACGTCACCGGGCTCACTCCGGCGATCGGCCCGGTCGGCGAGGTCCAGTTCAAGGACGCCAACGGCGCGGTACGGCTGACGATCCCGCGCGGCTCCATGATGGACTCGAAGATCGACCCGGCGTCCGGTGACGGCGTGGGCAGCGACGGTGTCACCTACCGCCTGATCGGCCAGAACGGCGTTCCCGCCCTGCAGATGGACCTGGACGCGGCCTGGCTGCACGACGCCAAGCGTGTCTTCCCGGTCACCGTGGACCCCTCGACCACGTCCATCGGCGTCGGCCAGTCGACCTTCGTCCGCTCCGACCAGACGGCGAACTTCTCCACCGACCCGCTGCTGCGGATCGGCACCTCCGACGGCGGCGCCTCGAAGGTGAACAGCTACCTCTACTTCCCCGGCGTGCGCGACGCGCTGAAGAACGACTACCTGCACGCCGTCACCCTCAACCTGAACAACACCCACTCCTACGAGTGCTCGCCGCACCCGGTGTACGTCAACCAGATCACCAGCGGCTGGGACCCGGCGACGATCAACACCTACCCCGGAGTGTCGTTCGGCCAGCAGGTCGGCAGCGCCAGCTTCTCCGCAGGCGACACCTGCGGGGGCGCGGCGTGGAAGCCCATCGAGCTCGGGCGCAGCCACAACGACCCGGGCGTCCAGCTGGTCGAGAGCTGGGCGCGCGGCGGCGACAACTACGGCCTCGCGGTGACGGCCAGCCCCACGAGCTCGAACGACTGGAAGAAGTTCTCCAGCGCGAACAGCGCCTACCCGCCCTACCTGTCGATCGTCTACAGCGACTGGGCCGCAACCTACGCGCCGGCCGGCAGCTACATGCCGCCGACCTACAACACCCCCGGCTACCAGCAGGTCACCCTGACCAACACGGCGGCCAACTGGTGGAACTCCAACAGCATGCAGGTCAAGGCCCGCCTGTTCGACGCGAACTGGAACGAGCAGTGGTTCAACGCACCGCTCACCGGCGTCTCCGGGCTCGTCAAGACCTATGACTCGGTGACCGTCAACGGGGTGATCCCGCCGCTGCCGCTCGGACGCTCCTACTACCTCTGCTGGGATGGGTACGTCGGCGGGACGACCTCCCTGCACGACGCGTACTCGATACCCTTCGGCACCTGCACCACCGTCACCGGGGCGAACACCGTGCCCCAGCTCGACGCACTGGCGCCGCCCAACAACACCGTGGTCGGCAACCTCACCCCGCAGCTCTACGCCACCGGGCACGACCCGGACAACTACCCCGGTACGGGGCTGGGCTACTACTTCAAGGTCTACACCAACCCGGCCTCGGGTGACCCGCAGCTGGTAGCGGAGTCGGGCTGGCAGCCCAGCACCTCGTGGGCCGTGCCGCCCGGCAAACTCGCCTGGAACACCGGCTACCTGTGGAACGCCAAGGTCGGCGACGGCATCGGCGATAGCCCGCTGTCGTCCATGCTGGCCTTCTCCACCCAGGTCCAGCAGCCGGTGATCACCTCCCACCTGGGCGGTGCCGTCGGCGACGGCACCGGCCGCCCCTTCGACGCCAAGGTCGGCAACTACACCACTGCGGCCACCGACGCGGACGTCAAGAGCATCGGGCCGGCCCTGACGGTCAGCCGCTCCTACAACTCCCTGGACCCGCGCACGTCGACGCTGTTCGGCAGCGGCTGGACGTCCAACTTCGACATGCGGGTCCAGCCCGACAACGACGGCACCGACTCCGTGGTCCTCACCACCGCCAGCGGCCGGGCCGCCCGATTCGGGGCCGACCCGAACAAGGGCTCCCTGTACACCCCGCCGTCCGGCGAGTTCCAGTCCCTCACCAAGGTCACTGCGGGCTTCGACCTGATGGCCAAGGACGGCACCCGCTACGAGTTCCACGCCGCCTCCGGCACCGGCTACGCGCTGTCCCTGGTGCGTGACGGGCTCGGGCGCACCCAGGAACTCAGCTACGCCAACGGTGTCCTGACCACGGTCAAGGACACCACCTCCGGCCGGCTGCTGCACTTCGAGTGGACAGCCGGCAACCGGCACGTCGCGAAGGTCTACACCGACCCGGCCGCCGGAACGGACTGGAACACCGCCCAGACCTGGACCTACACCTACAACACCAACAACGCCGACCAGCTGGACCAGGTCTGCGCCCCGGCCACCGGCGGGAACACCGACCGCTCCTGCACCGGCTACACCTACACCCCCGGCTCGCACCTGCGCTCCGCCGTCCTGGACTCGGCCCCCGTCTCGTACTGGCGCCTCGGCGAGGCGTCCGGCAGTACCGCGGCCAGCGAGGTCGCCGAGAACCAGGGCAACGACAACGCGACCTACTCCGCCAAGGGCGTGACCCTGGGAACCCCCGGACCGGCGGCGGCCGCGACGGCGGCGACGTTCGACGGCAGCAGCGGCTACGTGACGCTGCCGCAGACCGAGCTGTCGACCTCGTCCTACACGTCGGTGGGACTCTGGTTCAAGACCACCGGCTCGGGCGTGCTGTTCAGCTACCAGGCGGAGAACTTCCCCGGCAGCGGCACAACGGGAGGCGACTACACCCCGGCGCTCTACGTCGGCCAGTCGGGCAAGCTGCGCGGCAAGTTCTGGGCCGGCTCCTCCAACCCCATGCAGTCCGCCAAGGCGGTCAACGACGGCCAGTGGCACTTCGCGGTGCTCTCGGCGGCGGGTACCACCCAGACCCTGTACCTCGACGGCCAGGCCCAGGACACCCTGGCCGGCCCCGTCCTCGCCCCCGGGCAGCGCGCCGGCGCCATCGGCGGCGGCTTCACCAGCGCCTGGTGGCAGGACAGCCCGTTCACCGACTTCACCGGCCGGGCCAGCTACTTCACCGGCAGCATCAGCGACGTCGCCTTCTACAACCGGACCCTCGGAGCTCCAGCCGTCCAGACCCTGTGGCAGGCCGGCAACCAGCCCTCGACCCAGCTGTCCGGTTTGAAGCTCCCTTCCGGCAAATCCCGCCTGGCAGTCTCCTACGACAGCGTCAAGGACCGGGCCTCTCAGGTCACCGACGAGAACGGCGGTGTCTGGAAGCTCAAGGCCCCGACCGTCACCGGCTCCTCCCAGCAGTACCGCGGCGCCGTCATGGGCTCCCGGCCCAACGACTACTGGAGGCTGTCCGACGGCGCCGGCGTCCAGGCCGCCAACCAGGTCTACACACCGCGGCCCACACCCAACAACGGCACCTACGCCAACGTCGACCTCGGCGCGCCCGGCCCGATGAACGGCTCGGCCGGCTCCGCGACCTTCGACGGCAGCACCTCCTGGGCCGAACTGCCCGCCGCCTACGCCCCGCAGAACGGCCCCGGCGCGCTCGCCCTCTGGTTCCGCACCGACCGCGCCGGCGTCCTCCTCTCCTACCAGTCCTTCCCGGTCAACGGCACCCCCAACGGCACCACCGACCGCTGGAACCCGGCCCTGTACGTCGACAGCAACGGCAAGCTGCGCGGCCAGCTGTGGATGGGCGACGCCGCCCCCACCCTGACCAGCCCCACCCCCGTCAACGACAACAAGTGGCACTTCGCGGTGATCTCCGCCGACAGCCAGTCCAGCCAGACCCTCTACCTCGACGGCGCCGCCGTCGGCGCCCCGCTCAGCGGCACCATCACTCCCAACGGCACCGGCCACGTCTTCCTCGGCGCGGGCAACGTCACCGGCGCCTGGCCGCAGGCCCCCGCCGACCGGGCCGGCCACTTCAAGGGCCAGCTCGCCGACGTCGCCGCCTACCCGCACGGACTGAGCACCGCCGCCGTCTCCTCGCTCTACCAACTCGCCGCAACCGGCGGCGCCACCCAGTACGACGCCGCCGTGGTGGACGGCAAGCCCACCGGCTACTGGCGCCTCGGCGACACCACCGGCAACCAGGCCACCGAGCTGATCTCCTCCGCAGCGCTCGCCCAGAACCGCGGCAGCTACCACAACACGACCTGCTGCCAGCCCGGCCCCTGGGCCTCCGGCACCTCCACCGCCACCGGCTTCAACGGCACCAACGCCTACGTCCAGCTGCCCCCCAACACCGCGCCCAAGCACTGGGGCTCCGCCACCGTGGAGCTCTGGTTCAAGACCACCGCCCCCGGCGTGATCTACAGCCACCAGTCCTTCCCGATCGACGGCAAACCCAACGGCTCCACCGACGCCTGGAACCCGGCGTTGTACGTCGGCTCCGACAAGAAGCTCTACGGCGCACTGTGGACCGGCTCGGCCACCAACGCCCTGGTCTCCACCACCACTGTCACCGACGGGAACTGGCACCACGTCGCCCTGGCCGGCGACGGTAACGGACAGACCCTCTACCTGGACGGCGCCCCCAGCGCCACCAGCACCACGGCCCTCCCGATCACGTACAACGGCTCGGCGTACTCCTACCTCGGCGCAGGGTGGACCGGAGGCTGGCCCAACTCGCCCTCCGATCAGGTCGGCTACTTCAACGGCGCCATCGCCGACTTCTCCTTCTACCGGTACCGGCTGGCAAAGGAGACCGTCTCCGGCCACTACAACCGGGCGACCAACACCGCCGTGGTCGGCGGCGTGAACGCCGCGAGCGCCTACCGCACCAAGGTGATCCAGGACAGCGCCATCGGCTACTGGCGCCTCAACGACCCGTCCGGATCCTGGTACGCCGCCAGCCAGCTCGGCGACGCCCGCCCCGACGTCAACACCGGCAACCTGACCGACGTCCTGCTCAACGGCAACGGGCCCTCCAGCGACCCCAACCAGCGCTCCGCTGTCTTCAACGGCACCACCTCACAGATCCAGCTCCCGTCCGACGCCGCGCCCACCCGCGGGGCGGCCAGCGTCGAACTCTGGTTCAAGACCACCACCGGCGGCCCCCTGTACAGCTACCAGGACTTCCCGGTCGGCGGCCCGCTCGGGAACAGCTGGAACCCCGCGCTGTACGTCGGCTCCGACGGCCGAATCCACGGCCAGTTCTGGATGGGCCAAGGCGCCGCCATGACCTCCGACCGGACCGTCAACGACGGCGCGTGGCACCAAGCCGTCCTCGCCGCAGACGACAACGGCCAGACCATCTACATCGACGGCCGCGCCAGCGCCACCGACACGACCGCACGCAAGATCAGCTTCAACGGGACGCCATACGTCTACATCGGCGCCGGCACCACCACCGGCTGGAACTGGCCGGGCGGCGGCGCCGACCACTTCAAGGGCAACATCGCCGAAGCCTCCTACTACAGTGCCCGCCTCGACGCCGACACCGTCACCGCCCACTACAAGGCCATGGGCGACGGCGGCACCGCCGCTCCCGTCACCACCGCCACCGTCACCGACCCGGGCGGCAACAACCTCACCTACCAGTACGACACCCGCTCCTCCCGACTGCTCTCCCGCAGCGACGGCTACGGCAACACCACCCGCTACAGCTACGACACCGCCGGGTACCTCTACGCCGTCACCGACGCCAACGGGCACACCATCACCACCGGCCACGACGCCCGCGGCAACAGCGTCTCCCGCACCACCTGCCGCGGCGCCGGAAGCTGCCAGACCAGCTACGCCACCTACTTCCTCGACCCCGCCAACCCCTTCAACCCCGCCAACGACAAGATCCTCACCTCCAGCGACGCCCGCTCAACCGGCCCCGCCGACACCACCTACACCACCCGCTTCACCTACGACGCCACCGGCCAGCTGACCTCCACCACCGCCCCGGCCACGCCCGACTTCCCCAAGGGCCGAGTCAGCTACACCCTGCGCACCGACGCCACCACCCCGGCCGACGGCGGCGGAACCGCACCGGCCGGACTCGTCCGCGCCCAGACAGGCCTGCTCGACGCGGCCGCATACCCCGACCCGGCCAAGGCCCCCGCCGACCAGCAGACCACCTACACCTACCGCGCCAACGGCGACCTCGTCACCGTCGCCTCACCGCTGCGCCCCGCCGTCAGCTACGGCTACGACAACCTCGGACGCACCACCAGCCAGTCCCTCGCCTGCGACGACTGCCCCGGCGGCAGCACCGCCGCGCCCCGCATCCTGAAGACCGACTACACCTGGGACGGCCAGGGCCACCAGGTCACCCGCACCGACCCGTACACCACCGACGCCGTCACCGGCACCAAGCACACCCGGCAGACCACCACCACGTACGACGTCGACAGCAACGTGGTCGGCCAGAGCGTCGCCGACACCACCGGCGGCGACCCGACCCGCACCACCACCTGGACATACGAGCCCGACACCAGCCGGATCAAGCAGGTCAAGGACCCCGGCGGGCACGCCACCTCCTACACCTACGACCGCTACGGCAACGTCGCCACCAAGACCGACGCCGCCGGCACCACCTACAACTACAGCCACTCGCCGACTGGGCAACTGCAGCAGACCGCCGTCACCAACTACACCGGCAGCAGCGCCACCCCGACCACGCCGCGCTGGCAGGTCGTTGAATCGCGCAGTTACGACCCGGCGGGCCGCCCGGCCACCGTGACGGACGCGATGGGGCGCACCACCCACACCTACTACAACGACGACAACACCGTCGCCGAGATCGACCTCGACGGCTACCACAACGCCGACGGCACGCTGCGCAACGTGGTGCTCCAGCAGAACACCTACGACAACGCGGCCCACCTCGTCCAGCAGGTCACCGGCGGCGGCAAGACCACCACCGTGACCGCCTACGACGCGGCCGGTCGGGTCACCAGCACCGGCGTCGACCCCGGCGGCGTCAACCGCACCACCAGCTACGCCTACGACGTGGCCGGCCGGCCGACCAGCGTGGTCAGCGCCGGCGGCGCTGACTCGGCGGTCTCCACCCAGACGGACTACGTCTACGACGCCACCGGCAACGTGCTCAAGCAGACCGCCCGCAACCAGCCCGCCGACACCGTGGTGGTAAACAGCTACAACAGCCGCGGCCTGCTCACCAGCACCGTCAGCCCGAACGGCAACGCCGCCGGCGCCGACCCCGCCGCCTACACCAGCACTGTCGGCTACGACGAGGCCGGCCGGCCCACCGTCAGCACCGGCCCGCTGGTCAGCGCCGAGACCTACGATCCGGCCACCCGTGGCAGCAGGCCGCAGCAGGTCCGGCCGATCGGCCGGACCGGCTACGACACCTTCGGACAGGTCACTTCCACCGTCGACGCGCTTGGCAACACCGTCACCAACACCTACGACCTGGACGGCCACCGGGTCGCCGTGGCCGGCGCTCCGTACACCGACCCGCAGTCCGGTAGCACGATCACCCCGGCCTCCACGGTCGAGTACGACGTGCTCGGGCGGCCCGTGACCAGCGTCGTCGACCCGACCGGCCTGAAGCTGACCAGCACCATGCGGTACGACCAGTTCGGCAACGTGGTGCAGGCGACCCTTCCGCCGAGCGGCGGCGTCGCCACCCCGACCGTCACCAAGGCCTACGACCTCGACGGCGAACTACTCGCCACCACCGGCCCGACCGGCGCGGTCAGCCAGGCCACCTACGACGACCTCGGACGGCGCATCACCAGCACCCAGCTGGAGCGCTACCCAGCCCCGGCCGCCTACACCGCCACCTTCACCTACGACGACGCCGGCAACCAGCTGACCTCCACGACGCCCGGCGGCGCCGTGAGCAAGGCCACCTACAACGCCGTCGGCCAGCTGCTCAACGCCACCGACCCGACCGGGGTCACCGTCCGCTCGGAGTACGACGCGCTCGGCCGGAGCAGCCGGGTGACCAGGGCCGACGGCACCGCGATCACCACCGGCTACGACCGGATCGGGCGGGTGCTGAGCACCTCCGACCTGGACACCTCCGGCGCGGTCACCGGCACCCGGTACGCCACGTACGACCCGGCGGGGAACGTCCTCACCGCCACCGACAAGGTGGCGAACGCCGCCGACGTCGCCTCCCACGCCCGGCAGTTCGGCTACAACCCGGCCGGGCTGCTGGTCCAGCAGACCGAACCGGTGGCCGCCGGGCAGGCGATCACCACGACGGTCGGCTACGACGCCGGCGGGCGCAAGACCCGATGGACCAACGGCAAGAACGTCCCCGTCTACTACACCTACAACTCCCTCGGCCTCCCCGAGTCGACCGTCGAACCGGCGACCGCGGCCCACCCCACGGCCGCCGAGGGCCTGTTCACCACCAGCTACGACGCGGCCGGCCGGGCCGTGACCCTGGTCGAGCCGGGCGGGGTGGTGCGCCGTCGCAGCTACGACGGCGCGGGCAACCTGACCCAGGAGACCGCCACCGGCGCCGAGGCGGCGACCCCGAACCGCACCCTCGGCTACGACGCCGCCGGGCGCCTGACCTCCGTCGGCACGCCGGGGAACACCCCCGACACGTACACCTACAACGACCGCGGCCAGCTCCTCACCTCGGCCGGCCCCGGCGGCACCGGCAGCTACACCTACAACGCCGACAGCCGGATGGCCGCCCGCACCGACGCGGCCGGCACCACCGCCTTCGGCTACAACACGGCCGGGCAACTCACCAGCGCCGCCGACCCGTTGACCGGCGCCGTGGTCGGCTTTGACTACGACACCGCCGGACGCCTCACCGCCGAGCGCTACGGCGTCGGCGGCGGAACCCGCAGCTACGGCTACGACAACCTCGGACGGCTGCGCGACGACACCGTCAAGAACCCGAGCGGGGCGACCGTCGCCTCGATCGGCTACGGCTACGACCTCAACAACCGACTGGCCACGAAGACGACCACCGGCACCGCCGGGGCCGCCACCAACCAGTACGGCTACGACCTCGCCGGGCGGCTCACCTTCTGGAGCAGCGGTCCGAGTGCAACTGCGTACACCTGGGACGCGGCCGGCAACCGGACCTCGGCCGGGGGCATCACCTCGGTGTTCGACGAACGCAACGAGCTCGTGAACGACGGCACCACGACGTACAGCTACTCCGCGCGTGGGACCCTGACCAGCAGTGTGGCCCAGGGCTCCCAGCCCAAGGACTTCCAGTTCGACGGGTTCGACCGGATGGTCAAGGAAGGGCCGTCCACCTACAGCTACGACTCGCTCGACCGCGTCGCCCAGGCTGGGAACACCACCTTCACCTACGACGGCGGCTCCAACAACATCGTCACCGACGGCACCGCCAGCTACACCCGCACCCCCAGCGGCGGCCTCCTCGGCACCGCGAGCACGGGCGCGACCCCCAACCCACGCCTGGTGATCAGCGACCAGCACACCGACGTGGTCGCCACCATCGACCCCAGCGGCAAGAACGTCGCCGGCTCCACGGCCTACGACCCCTTCGGCAAGCCCACCGCCGGCGCGGGTGCCGCCAACTCCCTCGGCTACCAGGGCGGCTGGACCGACCCCGCATCCGGCGACGTCAACATGGCCGCCCGCTGGTACCGCCCCGGCAGCGGCACCTTCGCCTCCCGCGACTCCTGGCAGCTCGGCACCACCCCGTCCGTCCAGGGCAACCGGTTCACCTACGGCAACGGGGACCCGGGCAATTCGACGGACCCGTCGGGGCACTTTACCTGCAAGAAGATTCCTCCTGTGATCTGGCTACCTCGCCTTTGGTGCGAAGAAGCCAGGTGGGTATTCGATGACGAGAACGAGGTTCATGTCCAAACGTTTCTGGGACCCCAGATCAACTGCGACAAGTACTGGTGGACGACCGACTGTGGTGGTCTCGGCTACCGGCCGACACCTCCGGTGGTGGTCCAGCAGGAGTCAACGAGCGCGATCGGGAGGCTCATCGACTGGGGAGGCTCTGGCGGTGGTGGAGGTCGCAGTCACCCGGGCCCGAGCCACAAGCGACCCGCCCCCCGCCATCACCCTGGTCCGACCCTCCCCAGGCCCAAGCCGCCGACGGACATCCGTCCGATCAATGACAACGACCGCCCGCACGCCGACACCGAGCTGATCGACTTCTTCACCGACACCATCGTTGCTGTCGGCGCCGCCACCGTCGCCAATGTGGTCGCCGGAGGCGCATCCGCTGTCGCCGGCGCCGCTTCCCTCGTGGGCTCCGGCATCGCGGCCGGTGCCGGCGCCCTGATCGACATCCTCACCGAGCCGGAGCCCAAGCCGATTCCCGGCCCGCGCCCCGGCGACCCGGGGGGAGAACACGAGCCTCGAGGCCAGGGCTGCCAGCGCGCTGGCGCGGGCTGGGTCGACTACGGCCAGGTGGACGTCGGCAACGGCGGGCGTGCCACCGGCGTCACGGCCTGCCTGGACACCGCCTACCTGAAGTCGCACAAGGGCACCAGTACGGAGGTGAAGAACGGCATCAAGCCCGCTGGCTACGACTGGGCCCGCAAGCAGGTGGGCTATTGGGGCGGGAATCCCAGCGACGTGAACGCTTGCCACGTGCTAGGAGCCCAGCTGTCCGGATCCGGTACCAACCCGGCCAACCTGGTCACTTGCGGCAGCGACGCCAACTCCTACGTCGGGAAGAAGAAGTCGGGCGGCAGAGACCCGGGCCCCATGGACAGCATGCTGACCTTCGAGAACAAGGTGAAGAATCAGGTCGACAGTGGGAACACTGTGCTCTACCAGGTAACCCCGTACTACGAGGGCAACCGAAACGTGCCATACAAGATCGAGATGTCCTACATTGCTTGGGACAAGGACGGCCATCTAATCGGTGCGGACCACGACGAGACGTCGAACCTGATCTACACCGCAAGAAGCGGCTGGAAGAATCTCGGCAGGTCGATCCACAGCGGCACCGGGCAGGACGCCGGGCAGTACGGTGACTGATCGAACCGCGCCACCCCACAGAGGAGACACCGCCATGGTCCATCCGGCTATCACCCGCCTCTCGGCCCTTCTCGGGGAGCCGAGCACGCTGGGCGACACCGTCGACTGGGACGAGCTGGCACAGACCACGGGCCTGCGCCTGCCTGCCGACTACCGTGACTTCGTCACGCTCTACGGCGGCGGCGAGCTGGACGGGTACCTCGGGGTCAGCACCCCGCCGGTGGCCGACTCCCCGTACGGCGACCTCGTCGACGGACTGGACTTCGACCCGAGGGAGGAGCCGGCGGCCCCTACTGGTGTTGCCCCAGAGGACCTGGAGGAGAGGAGGCTTCTCCCCTTCGCGAGGAGCTCCAATGGCGACGTGGTTTTCTGGCTCTGCGACGCCCGGGACCCGGACAGCTGGGACGTCGTCGTCTTCAAGCGCCAGCCACTCTACGGGGAGGAACGCTGGGTCCGCTTCGAGGCGGGCTTCGGCGACTTCCTCCTCGGCACCCTCGGCGGCACGCTGCCGAACCCGTTCAGCGACAGAGGCTTCGCCGAGCCCCCGCACGCCTATCGCAACTGGCGGCAGCCGTTGTGACTCGCACGGTTGTTCATGTAGGGCTGCCGGCGGCCTAACCTCCTGAGTCGGCCGTCGAGTTCCTGCCCACGCATGCTGTTGTTTCCCTGGCTCTAGCGGAGGCGGGGTGCCACCGCGGCTTTCTGATGTTGTTGTCAAGAGGCCTTGGTGACCGGCGGTGCGACCTGGCAGCACCGCTGGTCAGCTTGCCGTTCAGCCTCTCGGCCTCCGGAAATCGAACGCCGTCGATCAACCGGGTGTGGGACGATCCCGGCATGCTGCTGATTGCTGACGGAGTCACCCCGGTCCCGCGGATGCTGCTGGTTGATGACCTTGAGACGGATAGCGGCGGCTTCTGTGAGCTGGACAGCCCGCTCTTCCTGGCGATCGGCGACCGGATCAGCTTCGACGGCCGAAGCCTGTCCGTGACACGAGCAAACGGCGAGACCTTCTTGCCCAGCGGTGAGTGGGGAATCCGCTGCCGCCGAGGTCCCCGAATCTGAGTGCTCGACCCTGTCACCCACATGGGGATTCCCGAGACGGTGGGTCGGCCTTCACGTGATCCTGAACTCGGCTGAAAGGTCGAGGACTTCACACGAAGGCCGTGGTGACGAGTGTGGTGGAACAGGCAAGCCGGCGTGATCCGTTCGCGGAACTGTCACGCTTCCGGGCGGACTTCTACGACTGCCTGCGCGGTCGAGGGGGCGCGCTGTTCGAGCTGGCCGACGCGCTGCTGTGCACTGAGGGCCCGGTGAAGGCTCTGGTGGACCTGGCGCTCACGCCCGAGCATCGGCGTGGGCACGGCGCCCTGTACGGTGCTGAACAAGGGCCGCCTGGATATCGACCGGCTGCGGACCGAGCTGGCCAGCCTGCCGCTGCCGCGGGCTGCCCACGGCTGCCTGGCCCTGATCCGCCGCCAGCGGGAGGCCGGCCTCCAGCACTCCCTGCTCGGTGGCGTGGTCGAGGTCCAGGACGGCGAAGACCCGGTCGACGCGCTGCGCCGCGAGGGTCCGTGACGGCCGGTCCTACTGCTTCGGGGGTGACTGGTCGAAGCGGCGTCTGTAGTGCGCCGATCCGGCGGTCGGCGGGGTCGGCTAGGGTCGCTCGCGGTAGTGGGTGATCTTCCGTTGTGTGGCGGCGGGGCAAGGAGTTGTGGTGGCTGTGGTGCACGGGGTGGGGCGGGAGCTGCCGGCCGCAGGGGAGGCGTGCTGGGAGCGGGCGTACCTGGACCTGGAGGCCTCGGGGGAGGATCCGCTGCGGGTGGTCGAGGGGATGCACCTGCTGGGGGAGGCTTGCTACGAGTCCTGGGAAGGGCCGGTGGCGGTGCTGCTGGACGGGGCGAGCGGGGAGGTGTTCCTGGCGCGGCCGGATGACGACGGGGTGCTGCACCGGGACTTGCTGGCCAGCAGTGCGGAGTGCCTGGTGGCGCTGGCGCGGGTGATCGAGGGGCTGGGTGCCGGGCTTGGGTTCGGGCCGGCGGCTGTGGCCGAGGTCGTGGAGACCGGGCGGCAGCGGCTGCGGGAGGCCGATCCGGAGCTGTACCGGCGGACGGATGGTCGGCCCGCGCACTGGGAGGCGGCGCTGACGGTGCGGTCCCTGGCGTGGGGCGCCGGGCCGGGAGTCGATGGGGAGTTGGCGTACGCCGTCACGCCCGCGCTGGTCGAGGACCTGGCGACGGCGGAGGGGGAGGGTGTCGTCCGCCGGTTCGGGGACGGCGAGTTGCCCGCGAGCGTGACGCACGGGCCGACCCGGCGGCTGCTGGTCGAGGTCGGGCTGCCGGTGTCCGAGGACTGCGTGCTCTCCGTCGACGCGGAGGAGCCGCTGGAGGGCTACGAGCCGGAGGACGAGGAGGAGCCCGGAGACCGGGCGTACCAGCGCGGGTTCCCGGTGCTCGGCGGGTGGATGTACGAGTTCGACGTGCTGCTGGACGGCGCGACCGGGCGGGTGGAGCTCAACGACGTGTGGGGCGACGGCGAGACGGCCGCGTACCTGCACCGGGACGTCTCCGCGCTGCTGTACACGCTCTGGACCTTCCACCGGCTGCGCGCCGCCCGGGAGGAGGCGCACCAGGAGGCGGATTCGGCGCTGTGGTCGGTGTTCGACCCGTGCGAGCTCTTCGACGGGGCGGCCGAGGAGGCGCTGCGGGAGATCGACCCGGAGGCGTTCGCCGACGAGGAGCACTTCTGGCCGCTGCGGATCGACGACGGGCACATGGGCAGCCTGCTGGAGTAGCGGACGTGGTCGGCCAGGGGGAGCGCTCGCCGACGGGTGAGGGGTGGCTGACGGCCGGTCCGCCTCCGGTCGCGCGACGCGACGGGAGGCGGACCGGCCCTCGGCCGCTCGGTCAGGCCTGCTCCGCCAGGCGGGCGGCGAGGGCCCCGGTGTCCGGGAGGAACCAGATGTGGCGGCCCCTGTTGGACTCGTGGACGAGCGAGCGCAGGGCTGAACTGGCCTCCAGGTGGCGGGAGATGTCGCCGAGGACGACCAGCCGGAGGTGGTAGTTGACGAACTTCTGCATGACCTCGCCGGCGAATCCGGTGCTCAGGACGAAGAAGCTGTCGTCCAGCCGGTCGGCGGGCACGGCGACGGCCTCCGCGCCGAGGTAGGTGGCGCCGATGAGATCGAGTGCGTCCTGTACGGTGGCGATCGCGGGCCCGGCCGCGTCGCACACGAGCACCTTCACCCCGCTCAGTTCCTGCACGTCGTCTGCCATGGCGCTCTCCTGTTGGTCGGGCGGGGTCGACCGGATGCGGTCCTCCGGGTCGGGGTTCCAATCTAGGGTGGACGGACGGCCGTTCGGAAACGATTTACCGCCGGGAGCGGTTGCGGGCCGGCGGTGCCGTGATGCGGACCCGGGTGGTGGCGGGCGCCTGCTCCAGGTCGTTCAACTGGGCGAGCATGGTGGCGCGCAGCTCGTCGTCGTCCTCGAAGTGGTGGTCGTGGAAGAGGGTGTAGCCCGTCCACATCAGGTTGGCGCACACCCGGGCCGGCACCCGGCCGGTCCGGGCGCCCATGCCGACCAGGGCCACCGACCGGATGCTCCCCGGGGCGAGCCGGTTCTGCCGGTGGACGGCCTGGAAGGCGGCGGCGCAGGCGAGGGCGACGTTCAGCGTCTCGCTCACGTTCTGCGAGGAGGTCTGCATGGTGGGCGCCGAGATCAGGAACCTCGGGTTGACCGCGCCGGAGGGCACGCAGACCGCGCTGCCCACCGGCAGGGCGCCCGCGTACGTGTCGCGGATCTTCCGCTGGACCTTCAGTTGGATGCCCGCACCCAGGTACCGCTTGACGGCGGCGTCCGTCCCGCCGTCCATCCGGCCCTTGGAGTTGGTCGGGCTGACCCAGGCGTCGACCTGCTCGTCGAGGATCGAGCCCTGCCGTATCTCGATGCCGGGGGTGTCGGCGAAGGCGGCCCGCCAGGACTCGACCACCGACGCGTTGAGGTCCGTCAGCACCACCCTGAGCGGGGACTGCGCGCGGTCCGTCGTCATGTTGCGACTCCTGTCGTAGGGCGGGGGGATCTCGTTGTCGGTCCCGACGTTAGCGGGCACCTCCGACAGATCCGTCGACCCGTCCGTCCGCCTCCGGTGGGGCGGCCGGGACTGTCGGTGCCGGCTGTTAGGAATGTGCTGTCCGCCGGGGAGCTGACGGGCAGTCAGTCGACCCTCTTCCGCGATCCGACCAGCCGGAGTACCACCGTGAACGCTGCCGACACCTCCGCCGCCCAGCCCGACGCGAACGACCCGAACGACCCGCTGGCCCTCGCGGAACTCTTCCGGGGCGGCGGCGAGCCGTGGCTCCCGCTGCTCAAGCCGGTCATCGAGGCGCAGCCCGCAGCGGCCTCGTTCATCGGGCCGGGGCGCAGTGCGGAGGTGGTGCCGGTCCGCGAGCTGACCTTCCAGGCGCTCAAGCCGCACGCCCCGCACAAGTGGAAGGTGGTGGTCTTCGGCCAGAACCCGTACCCGCGGTCGGAGAGCGCCACCGGCATCGCGATGTTCGACAATGCCTTCCACGACTGGAAGGACAGCCAGTTCGGCCGGGTGATCAGCATCCGCTGCATCATCAAGGCCGCGGCGATGTGGAAGTACGGCATACCCAAGAAGACGCCGATCGCGGACATCCGCGCCCTGTTGAAGAAGGAGGAGACGGTCCAGCCGCCGGAGTGGTTCCAGGCGATGCTGACCCAGGGCGTGCTGCTGCTGAACGCGGCGCTGACCGCCAGTGCCGACGGCGCGCTGGGTCCGGACCAGCACACCGGGTTCTGGCGGCCGGTGGCCGAGCGGATCGTCGAGGAGATCCTGCGGGCCAAGCAGCAGGCGGGGGAGGAGGACCGGGGCGTCGTCTTCGCCTGGTGGGGAGCGCACGCCCGCGGCCTGAAGAGCGTGGTGCGGCGGCTGGAGAAGAAGTACCCGGAGGTCGAGGTCCGGCACATCGACCATGCCAACCCGGCGGCCCAGGGCGACATCTTCTGCGACAACGAGCACTTCGCCGCGGTGAACGCCGCGCTGGCCTCGCTCGGCGCGGACGGGATCGACTGGCTGCCGAGCAAGGGCTGGGACGCCGGGGCGGCGGGTGGCGAGGGCGCGGACGGCGGCGTCGCCGAGCGGATGGGCGCGTTCATCGCCTCCACCATGGAGCTGCACCAGCTGTACCTGGACCGGCTGGCCGGCGTGAAGGACGAGGGCCTCGAACTCCCGGCCATCAGCGGGGTGTTCGACACGCCGCTGATGGACTTCCGGGACGCCGTGGCCCCGGTGGCCGAGCTGCTGCGCGGCCTGGACCGGCACGTCACGCTCTCGCAGGAGTTCGGCGAGCGGCGGGCGGTTGAGCGGGCGGCCGAGCGGGCGGGTCAGGGGGTGGGCGAGGGGGCGGCCGGCGGGCTGTCCGCGGACGCGATCGCCGCGCTGTACCTCTACACCTGCGAGTCCGCGTTCTACCGGGAGATCAACGCGGTGCTGCGCTCCCCGGACCGCTCCCGGCTGGTGCCGTACCTGCCGTACCTGCGGCTGCTGTTCGCGGCGGTCTCGCAGCTGCCGGTACGGACCGAGCCGCTCTGGCGCGGGGTGGCGCTGGACCTGCGCAAGCAGTACCCGCTCGGGCGGACGGTGACGTGGTGGGGCGTGTCCTCCTGCACCTCCGAGCCGGGGGTGGCGAAGGCCTTCCTCGGCAGCCGGGGCAAGCGGACCCTGTTCGAGGTGCGGCCGCTTCGCGCCACGGGGATCCAGCGCTTCTCGGCGTTCACGGGGGAGGAGGAGTACATCCTGCTGCCCGGCACCCAGCTGGAGGTCACGGACGTACGGGCCGAGCGCGGCGGCCTGTGCACGGTGACGCTGACGGAGGTCGCGGAGGGGCCGCTGGTGTCCTGAGCCGCCAGCGGGGGCTGACTCAGTTAGAAATCTTACTGAGTCAGGTTAAGCTGACCCCTCCGGACAGCAGCCGAGTCGAGTGCGGAGGAAGCGATGACGTCGGAAACCCTGGGTCTCGACGGCGAACTGGTGCGTGAGCGGGCCTACGTCGCCGCCTGCCGGGCGGCGACGGCCCGGCAGGTCGAGGACGCCGCCCACCAGGTCGTCGCCGGGGAGGACGTCTCGGGCGACGGGGCCGGCGCCGAAGCGCTGGGCCGGTACCTGCGGACCCGCGCCAAGCGGATGCGCGAGCTGCCGGAGAGCCCCGCCTTCTTCGGCCGCCTCGACTTCGACGACACGCCCGGGGCCGGCGACCACCGGGGGCAGCGCTACTACGTCGGCCGACAGCGGATCTCCGAGGATCCGACCGTGCCGCCGCTGGTGATCGACTGGCGGGCGCCGGTCTCCCAGGCGTTCTACCGGGCGAGCGCCCATGACCCGCTCGGGCTCGCCCGGCGTCGGCGTTTCGGCTGGGCGCCGTCGAGCCCGGGCCTGCCGCAGGACCTGACCGGACTGGAGGACGAACACCTCGGCGGCGCCGACGGGCAGCCGGCGGACGGCCCCGGCGGCATCCTCGCCGCCGAGATCGAGCGCCCGCGCACCGGGCCGATGCGCGACATCGTCGCCACCATCCAGCCCGAGCAGGACGAACTCGTGCGCGGCGAACCGGCCGGGTCCGTCTGCGTCCAGGGCGCTCCCGGCAGCGGCAAGACAGCCGTCGGCCTGCACCGCGCCGCGTACCTGCTCTACAGCTTCCCCCAGCGGCTCCGGCGCAGCGGCCTCCTGGTCATCGGCCCCAACCGGACCTTCCTGCGGTACATCGCCGAAGTCCTCCCCGCGCTCGGCGAGCTCGACGTCTCCCAGTGCACCGTGCAGGACCTGGTCGCCACCCGCCCGGTCACCGCGGTGGACGGGGAGCGGGCCGCCGCGCTCAAGCACGACGCCCGGATGGCGGTGGTGCTGCGCCGCGCGCTGTACGGCCGGATCCGGGTCGTCGGTGCCGAACCGCTGGCCGTCCCGGAGGGCTCCTACCGTTGGCGGGTGCCCGGCGAACGGCTCGACCGGCTGGTCGCCGAAGTCCGCGACCAGGCGCCGCCGTACGCGATCGGACGGGAGAACGTCCGAGCCCGGGTGGTGGCCCTGCTCCAGGCGCAGGCCGAGCGCCGGACCGACGTCAAGAACGCCACCTGGCAGCAGAAGGTCGGCCGCAGCCGGCCGGTCGCGGCCTTCCTGGAGGCGGCCTGGCCCGCCCCGCGCCCGGAGGCCGTACTGGCCGGGCTGCTCGGCGACCCGGCCGTCCTGGCCGAGGCGGCCGACGGCGTGCTCGACGCGGAGGAGCAGGCCGCGCTCCGGTGGCCCCGGCCGCCGCGCTCCGAGAAGAGCGCCAAGTGGTCCGAGCACGACCTGCTGCTCCTGGACGAGCTGGCCGGGCTGATCGAGCGGCCGGCGAGCTTCGGCCACGTGGTGGTCGACGAGGCCCAGGACCTCTCCCCGATGCAGTGCCGGGCGATCGCCCGGCGCAGCGCCTTCGGTTCGCTCACCGTCCTGGGCGACCTCGCCCAGGCCACCGCGCCCTGGTCGGCCCGCGGTTGGGCCGACCAGCTGGCCCACCTGGGCAAGCCGCAGGCGGCGCTGGTGCCGTTGACCACCGGCTACCGGGTGCCGGCCGCCGTCATGGCCCTGGCCAATCGGCTGCTGCCCGCCCTGGACGTGGACGTGCCGGCGGCGGTCTCGCTGCGCCGGGACGGCGAGGTGACCGTCCGGCCGGTGCCCGACCTCGACGCGGCGCTGGTCGCCGCGGTGCGCGCCGCGCTGGACCGGGACGGCTCGATCGCGGTGATCGGCGCCGACGGGGCGGTGGAGCGGGCCGCCGCCGCACTCCGTACAGCCGGGGTCCCGAGCGCCCCGGTCGAGGCGGAGGCCGCCGGGGCGGCCCGGGTCACGCTGCTGCCGGCCTCCCTGGCCAAGGGCCTGGAGTACGACCATGTGATCGTGCTGGAACCGGCGGCGATCGTCGAGGCCGAGCCGCGCGGGCTGCACCGGCTGTACGTGGTGCTGACCCGGGCGGTGTCCCGGCTGGACGTGCTCCACGCCCGGCCGCTCCCGGCCCCGCTGGCCGGGGGCTGAAGCGGGGTGCCGGGCCCGGGCGTTCGGGTCGTGGACCGACCGCCCCGGCGGCTGGGGCCCTCACCCGCTCCGCGCCCGGCCCTCGCCGGATTAGCCAATGCGAGTTCCCCGCGAGTTGCGCCCCCGATTCCCGGGTGCGGTGGGCGGGTTGTCGAATCGGCCCATTCGGCAGGGGGGTTGCCGCCGTACGCTGGCCGGTTATCGCCAACTATTGAGCGTGCTCACTCAGCTGAGGTACAGTCATCAGCGGTTGATCGGCACACTATTCATCATCCTCGATGGCAGAACCGACCAGGCGGCACAACCGGCCTCCGCAGAGCGGCGATCCAGTGACGGGTCGAATGAGTTCTGACATCTTTTCCAGAAAGGCCGCTTCGGAGCCATGGACTTTCCGGACGACCTCGGGCCAAAAGCCGGACTTCCTGGATGGCGCCCGTGAACGGCCAGATACTCCCCGACAAATGGTTCGTTTCCCGAGAATTGCGTCCGGAGGCGCCGGTCAGGCTCGTCTGCTTCCCCTATGCGGGCGGCGGCACGGCCGTCTACACCCGCTGGCCGGCCGCGCTCGGCCCCGAGGTCGAGGTCGCCGCGCTGGCCCTGCCGGGCCGGGAGCGCCGCCTCGGTGAGCCCGCGGCCGTCGAGGTGGAGCGGATCGCCGAGGCCGTCGCGGCCGCCGCCGACCGGCCGTACGCGCTGTTCGGCCACTCGATGGGCGCACTGCTGGCGTTCGAGGTGGTCCGGTGGCTGCGCCGGGCCGGAGCCGAACTGCCCCTCCACCTCTTCGTGTCGGGCTGCCCGCGGCCCGACCACCCGCGGGGCGACGACGTCTTCGACGGCCTGTCCGCCCTCCCCGACGGCGCGATGCTGGAGCGGCTGGTCCGCGGCGGCGGCCTGCCCGCCTTCGTGCTGGACGAGCCGGATCTGCTGGAACTCGTCCTGCCGGTCTGCCGGGCCGACTTCGGCTGGCTGGACGCGTACGACTGCGGCGCCGAGCCGCCGGTGCCGGTGCCGATCACCGCCTTCGTCGGCTCCGAGGACGCCTCGGCCCGCCCCGAGGACGCGGCCGGCTGGGCCGCGCACACCACCGGACCGTTCGCCCAGCACGTCGTGCCGGGCGGCCACTTCTTCCTCGACGACAACCTGGACGCCATCGGCCGGGCCGTTCGTGCCGGGATCGGGAGCCCCTTGTCCTGAGGCCGCGGGCCCCGGCAGGGGTCCACGAGGCGGGCGGGCGCCGGTCCCCACGGTTGGAACGACGGAGTCAGGAACTGTGATGGCGGATGGAACCACCGGGTCGGCCGTGCCCGGCGCGGGCGGGGAGCGGATCGCCCGGGCGGCCCACGGCCAGGAACTGGTCTGGCGGACCGGCCGCCGCTCCGGGGGCCTGCTGCTCCAACACGTGGCCGACACCTTCCGGTTGGGCGCCGCGATCGACGAGGGGCAGGTCCGCTCGGCGCTGGCCGTACTGACCGCCCGGCACACCGCGCTGCGCACCTCGCTGCGGGTGCTGGACGGCGGGCTGCGCCAGGTGGTGCACCCGGGGATCGAGCTGCCGGTGGAGTTCGCCGACCTCGGCGGGGCGGACGACGGCAAGCGTGCCGAGCGGCTGGCCGAACTCGCCGACCAGGCGGCGGCGCTGCCCTTCGACCCGGCCCGGGCACCGCTCTGGCGGGCGGTCGCCGTCCGGCTCGGCGAGGCGGACTGGGCGGTGGTGCTGGTCGCCCACCAACTGGTGTGCGACCCGGCCTCGTTGTTCCTGCTGAACGCCGAACTCGCCGAGCTGTGCGCCGCCGAGGAACAGGGCCGGGCCCCGGAACTGGTCGAGCCGGCGCCGGACTTCGCGGACCACGCGGACCGGCAGCACGGGTCGGCGGCCGCTGGACTCCGCACGCGGGCCGCCGAGTTCTGGCGGGCCCGGCTGGCCGGACGGCCGTCCGGGCACGGCCTCCCGCTGGACCGCCCGCGCCCGGCCGTGCGGGCGGGCACGGGCGCCGAGGTCCGGTCCGCGTTCCCGGCCGGCCTGGCGGCCGCGCTGCGGGCGGGCATCGAGCTGCGGGCGGGCGCCGAGCGGCTCGCCGAGTCGCGGTTACCGGTGCTGCTGGCCGGCTACGCGGCGCTGCTGCACGACCGTTCCGGCCGGACCGACCACCTGATCGGGGTGCCCGTCTCGGGCCGGCGCCGGCCCGAGACCTTGGCGCTGGTCGGGGCCCTGGCCGGTCGGCTGGTGCTGCGGCTGGACACCTCCGGCGACCCGTCCTTCGCCGCCCTCGTGGACCGCGTCCAGGCCGTCGCGTCGGCGGCCTGGGAGCACCAGGACCAGCCGTTGCCGGTACCCCTGGACCCGGAGCACCCGGTGGAGCCCGTCCACCAGCTCGCCTTCAACCTGGCGCAGGGCCGCGAACCCGGCGCCCCGGGCAGCTGTGCCGAGGACGAGCTGCTGCTCGAAGTCGCCGACCACGCGGCCCGGTTGGTGTACGACACCGAGCTGTTCGCGCCCGCCACCGCGCGCGCACTGCTCGACGACTACCTGGCGCTGCTCACCGCCGGCCTCGCCGATCCGGCCGCGCCGCTGTCCCGCCTGCTGTCCGCGCCGCCCGGGGCCGCCGCCGGCCGGCCGCCCGCAGCGGCCCGGGACGGCCGGGCCGAGAGTTTCCCCGCCGGCAGCCGCGGACCGTCCGAGCCGGAGGGTCCGCGTGAGGGCCGGTCCGCCCCATCGGTTCTACTGAGGAGCACGCAATGACGGTGACCGGTCGGATCGACGGCATCCCGAGCGAGGTGTGGCACGAGGAGGTGCTGGCACCGCAGTTCGCCTACGAGGCCGAGCACCTGCTGCGGCACTACGTGGCGATCGAGAAGGTGCTGCTGCTGGAGTACCGGCGGATGGAGCTGGTCGACGACGCCGGCACCGCCGCGATCGCCGCCCGGCTGGACGGGGTGGACTCGGGCAGCGTCCGCGCGAACCCGCGCGAGAACATGTCGGACATCTCCTTCGCCCTGGAGCGGCACGTCGCGGCCGGCCCGGTCGCGCCGTTCGCGGCCTGGCACGTCGACCGCAGCCGCAACGACCTCCAGGTGTGCGCCCAACTGCTGTCCGCCCGCGAGCAGGTCCGGGCGCTGGCCGCCGACCTGCTGGCCTTCGACGCGGCGGTCCGCGCGCTCGCGGCGGGCGCGGTCGAGGTGCCGATGCCCGGTTACACCCACGCCCAGGCCGCCCAGGTGATCAGCCCCGGCTTCTACCTGGCCGCCCTGTCCAGCGAGACGCTGACCGCGGTGCGCCGGCTGCTGGCCGCCTACGACGAGACGGACGCCTGCCCGCTGGGCGCCGGCAGCATGGCCGGGCAGGAACTCGACTGGGACCGCTCCCGGATGGCCGGGCTGCTCGGCTTCGCCCGCCCGCAGCCGCACGCCCTGGTGGCCGTCGCCTCGCGCGGCTGGGCGCTGGCGATCGCGGCCGAGGCGGCGAACTTCGCCGTCGCGCTGAGCCGCTTCACCACCGACCTGATGGCCTGGGGCGGCAGTGCCCACGGCTTCCTGGACCTCCCGGACGAGCTCTCCGGGATCTCCGCCGCGATGCCGCAGAAGAAGAACTTCCCCGTGCTGGAGCGGATCCGCGGCCGCTGCGCGCTGGTGGCGGGCAGCGCGGCCGAACTCGCGGCGGCGCAGCGCAACACCCCGTACACCAACACCGTCGAGGTCTCCAAGGAGGCCGGTGCCCACCTGCGGGTGCAGACCGAGGCGCTGCGCTCGACGCTGCGGCTGGCGCACGCCGTCGTCACCGGGCTGGTGTTCCGCACCGACCGGATGCGGGCGGCCTGCGAGGGCGAGTTCCTCGGCGGCTTCACCCTGGCCAACCGGTTGACCCTGGACGAGGGCGTGCCGTGGCGGACGGCGCAGGTCATCGCGGGCCGCTACATCAAGGCCGCGCTGGACAAGGGCCTGGCCCCGGCCGACGGGGACGCGGAACTGCTCGCGGCGGTCGCCGAGGAGGCCGGGCACCGGCTGGCCGGGCCGCGGGCGCTGCTGGCGGCCTCGTCGAGCGTCGAGGCGGGCCTGCGCGCCAAGACCTCGGTCGGCTCGACCCACCCCGACCAGGTCCGGGCCGTGCTCGCCGAACTCGGCGCCGAGCAGGAGCGGTTGACCGAGTGCTGGGCGGAGCGCGACCGGGCCGTACGGGCGGCCGGCGACCAGGTCGCGGCGCTCCTCGCGCCGGCGGCGGACGCCCCGGCGGAACGGTGACCCCGCTGCCCACCGCGCGCCCGGCCCCGACGGCGGCCCTGCCCGGCGGCACCGTCCCGTCCGGTAGCGGCGCTGAGCAGGAGCGGCCGTCCTCGGCCTCCCTCCGCCCCGGCGTCGACCTGCGGACCGGCACGGCCCGCGCCTTCGGCACCTTCGGAGAGCTGCTCCAGGGCGCCCTGCCGGGCGGCCCGGAGTTCCTGGTGACGCTGCCGGTCGACCGCTGGGCGCGGGCCCGCTTCCGGCTCGACCCGGGCGGCCCGCTGCGGGTGTTCCCCTCGCACAAGACCAAGACCCGGCGGGTGGCCGAGGCGATGCTCGCCGCCTGCGGGCGCCCGGCCGGCGGGGTGCTGCTGCTGGACGGCGACCTGCCGGTCGGCAAGGGGATGGCCAGCTCCTCGGCCGACCTGGTGGCCACCGTACGGGCGGTCGGCGCCGCGGTGGGCCTGGACACCTCGCCCGCCGAGGTGGAGCGCTGGCTGCGCCCGATCGAGCCGACCGACGGGGTGATGCACCCCGGGGTGGTGGCCTTCGACCACCGCGAGGTGCGGCTGCGCGAGCGCCTGGGCGGGCTCCCGGCGGCGACCGTGGTCGGGGTGGACGAGGGCGGGCTGCTGGACACCGTGGCGTTCAACCGGGTGCCGAAGGTGTTCTCCCCGGCGCAGCGCGCCGAGTACGCGGAGCTGCTGGCGGAACTCGGCGCGGCCGTGCGGGCCGGGGACCTCGCCCGGGTGGGGACGGTGACGACCCGCAGCGCGGTGCTGAACCAGCGACTGGCGCCCAAGCGCAACCTCGACGCGGTGCTGGCGATCGCCGAGCGGGTCGGCGCCGCCGGGGTGGTGTGCGCGCACAGCGGCACCCTGCTGGGCGTCCTGCTGGACGAGAACGACGCCGACCACGGGCCCCGGCTCGCCGCCGCCCTGGCGGCCTGCTCGACCCTGCCCGGCACCACCACCACGGTCCGGGCGCTCACCCCTCAGGACATGGAGCTTTCTGATGCGGCATGAATCGATCGTCGACGCCATCGGCCACACGCCACTGGTCCGGCTGCGGGTGCCCGCGCCGGAGGGGGTCGAGGTGTACGCCAAGCTGGAGCTGGCGAACGCCTTCGCGATGAAGGACCGGGTGGCCCGGCAGGTCGTCACCGAGGCCCGTCGCTCGGGGGTGCTGAAGCCCGGGGCGCCGATCGTGGAGAGCTCCTCGGGGACGATGGCGCTGGGCCTGGCGCTGGTCGGCACCCACCTCGGGCACCCGGTGCACATCGTCACCGATCCGCGGATCGACCCGATCACGCTGGCCAAGCTGCGCACCCTGGGCTGCGAGGTGCACGTGGTGTCGGCGATGGGCGACCAGGGCTGGCAGTCGGCCCGGCTGGACCTGCTGGCCGAGCTGATGACCGGTCTGCCGGGGGCGTTCTGGCCGCAGCAGTACTCCAACCCGCAGAACCCGGCGGCCTACCGGGGGCTGGCCGAGGAGCTGGTCGCCGACCTCGGCACGGTGGACGTGGTGGTGGGTTCGGTGGGCAGCGGCGGTTCGCTGTGCGGGACGTCCCGGGCGCTGCTGGAACGGTTCCCCGAGCTGACGGTGGTCGGCGTGGACGCCGTCGGCAGCGTGCTGTTCGGCCAGCCCGACGTGCCGACCCGGCGCCAGTCCGGCCTCGGCAACAGCCTCTACCCGGACAACATCGACTACCGGCTGATCGACGAGGTGCACTGGCTCTCCGACGACGAGGCCTTCGCCGCGACCCGGGCGCTGGCCCGGGAGCAGAAGATCTTCGCCGGGAACACCTCCGGCTCGGTCTACCGGGTGCTCACCCATCTGGCGGCGCACGCCGCGCCCGGCACCCGGCTGGTCGGTATCATGCCGGACCGCGGCGACCGCTACGTGGACACCGTGTACGCCGACACCGGGGCGGCCGAGGCCCCCGCGGCGGCCGGGACCCCCGTGGCGACCGAGCCGGCCGCCGTCCGCTACGGCGAGCTGGTCAGCGGCTGGTCGTACGCGCGGATATCCCGGCGGGAGCGGCCGCTGCTGTTCTTCGTGGAGTCCAACACCACCGGCACCGGCATGCTCGCGCTGACCACGGCGGTGCGGCTCGGGCTGGAGCCGGTGCTGTTCGTGGTGGACCCGGCCCGCTACCAGGGCCTGGCGGAGACCGGCGCCCGGGTGGTGGTCTGCGACACCGACGACCCGCAGGCGCTGCGCAAGGCCGCCGAGGTGGCGGCCGGCGACCGCGCGGTGGCGGGCGTGACGACGACCAGCGAGTACTACCTGGTCCAGTCGGCCGCGCTGGCCGAGGCGCTGGGTGTGGCGGCCAACCCGGTGGCGGCGCTGGCGGCCTGCCGGGACAAGTCGGCGACCCGGCGCACGCTGCTCGAGCACGGGGTGCGCCAGCCCCGGTTCGCCGAGGTCCGCGACCCGGACGGGGTCGGGGCGGCGGTCGCGGCGGTGGGCCTGCCGTGCGTGGTGAAGCCGGTCGACGAGTCCGGCTCGCACGAGGTGCTGTGGTGCGCGGACGTCGCCACCGTCACCGAGCAGGTCCGGAAGCTGCTGGCCGTCACCCGCAACGTGCGCGGCCAGGCCAGCGCCCGGACGGTGCTGGTGGAGGAGTTCCTGGACGGGCCGGAGTTCAGCGCCGAGATGTTCCGGGCGGACGGCCGGACGCACTGCGTCGGCATCACCCAGCGCACCGTCAGCGAGCTGCCGTACTTCGTGGAGACCGGGCACCTGTTCCCGGCCGTGCTGCCCGAGGAGACGGCGGCCGCGATGGCCGACACCGCCCGGCGCGCCCTGGAGGCGGTCGGCCTGGAGCGCGGCCCGGCCCACGTCGAACTGCGGCTGACCGCCGACGGCCCGGCCGTGATCGAGATCAACGCCCGGCTGGCCGGCGGCATGATCCCGGAGCTGATCCGGCCCGCGACCGGCATCGACCTGCTGGACCAGCAGATCCGCGCCGCCGCCGGGCTGCCGCTGAACCTGACCCCGGAGCGGTCCCGCTCCGCCGGGATCCGCTTCCTGATCGCCGCCGAGGAGGGCCGGCTGACGGCCGTCGAGGGCGTCGGGCGGGCGGCCGCGGTCGCCGGGGTGGAGCGGGTCGCCGTGACGGCGGCCGCCGGGCGCGCGGTGCGGCCGGTCCGGGAGGCGTACGACCGGCTGGGGCACGTGATCGCGGTGGGGGACGGCCCCGAGCAGGTGGTCGAGGCCCTGGACGCCGCACTGGCCGAGCTGACCGTCGTGGTCGGGACCGACTAGGGCCGGGTGGGGGAGCGCCGGCGGTCCGCGCAGAGCGGTCCGCCGGCGCTCCCGTCCGTCAGGCCCCCGGCGCCGGGCGGCGCCGGCGCACCACGGGCGGCTCCGCGGCGTCCGGCCGGGGCGACCGGTCGATCAGGGCCGCCAGCGCCGCGATCGTCGGGTGCTCGAAGCAGGCGCTCAGCGGCAGTTCGACGCCGAGGCCGTGGTGGATCTCGGCGAGCATCCGGATCGCCGCCAGCGAGTGGCCGCCGAGGACGAAGAAGTCGTCGTCGACCCCGATCCGCTCGGTCTCGAACAGCTGCTGCCAGATCGCGACCAGCGCCCGTTCGGTGGCGGTGCCCGGCGGGGTGCGGAAGCCCGCGGTGCCCTCCTCCGGCGGGATCCGCAGCGCCTTGCGGTCGGTCTTGCCGGACGGCAGCGTCGGCATCGCGCCGAGCACCACGAACCGGGCGGGCGTCATGGCCCGGGGCAGCGAGCGGGTGCAGTGCGCCCGCAGTTCGGCCGGGGTGGGCCGGGCCGCCGGGTCGGCCGGATCCACCGGGGTGACGAAGGCGACCAGGCGCGGTCCGGTCACCGCCGAACGGTCCACCACCACCGCCGAGTCGGCGACCTTGCGGTGCGTCCCGAGGACGGACTCGATCTCGCCGAGCTCGATCCGCACCCCGTGGATCTTCACCTGGCCGTCGATCCGGCCCAGGTACTGCAGCTCGCCGTCGACCGTCCACCGGGCCAGGTCGCCGGTGCGGTACATCGGCTCGCCCGGCGCGCCGTACGGGCACGGCAGGAACCGGTCCGCGGTCAGGTCGGGGCGGCCCAGGTAGCCGCGGGCCAGGCTCGCCCCGGCGAGGTACAGCTCGCCGGTGACGCCCGGCGGGACGGGGCGCAGCTCCTCGTCCAGGACGAACAGCCGGGAGCCGGCGATCGGCTCGCCGAGCGGCGGGCCGGCCTCCGGGCGCAGTGGGCCGGAGAGCGTGCCGAGCACGGTGGTCTCGGTCGGCCCGTAGGCGTTGTGCAGCCGGCGCCCGCGCCCCCACTGGGCCACCAGGTCGGCGCCGATCGCCTCGCCGCCGCTGACGATCGCGCGCAGCGCGGGGTACCCGCGGGCGGGCAGTGCGGCCAGGGCGGTCGGGGTCAGCACGGCGTGGCTGATCCGGCGCTGTTCGAGCAGGACGGCCAGCTCCTCGCCCAGCACCGGGTGGGCGGGCGCCACGACCAGGACGGCCCGGGCCCGGAAGGCCGTCAGGAGTTCCATGACGTACATGTCGAAGGTGGGGGACACCTGCTGGAGCATCCGGGGCTGCTCCCCGCCCTCGGCCGCCAGCACGCTCCGCTGCAACTGCTCGGCCAGCGGGGCGAGTCCGGTGTGGGTGACCACGACGCCCTTGGGCTGCCCGGTGGACCCGGAGGTGTACAGCAGGTACGCGGCGTTCGCCGGGTGCACCGGGGCGGTGACCGGGCGGTCGCCGGAGTGTTCGCCGAGCGCGTCCAGCAGGTCGGGGTCGTCCAGCAGCAGGGTCGGCGGGGCGTCGACGGGCAGGGCGGCGGCGCCGTCCGAGTCGGTGACCACCAGCGCGGCCCGGGCGTCGGCGAGGATGAAGGACAGCCGCTCGACCGGGAACCGGACGTCCAGCGGCAGGAACGCGCCGCCGGCCTTGGCGACGGCCAGGACGGCGAGCACCAGCTCCCCGCTGCGCGGCAGGGCGAGCGCGACGACGCTCTCCGGTCCGACGCCGCGGGCGACCAGCTCGGCGGCCAGCCGGTTGGCCTGCTCGTCCAGTTCGGCGTAGGTCAGGGTGAGGTCGTCGTCCGTCTCCAGGGCCGGGGCGTCCGGCGCGGCGGCCACCGCCTGCTCGAACAGCTCGGCGAAGGTGGCCGCCCCGGGGGCGGGGGCGCCGGTGCTCCAGGTGTCGAGGACCGCCTCGCGCTCGCCCGGGAGCAGCAGCTCCCACTGGGAGATCGGCAGGTCGGGCCGGGAGGTCGCGAGGTCGAGCGCGAGCAGCAGCCGCCGGGCCAGGGCCGCCCCGGCGGCCTCGTCGAAGAGGTCGGCGCTGACCGTCAGCACGCCGCTGATGGTGGCGCGGGCGCGGTCCTCGGTCAGTTCCACGGTGATGTCGAACGGGGTGGCGGGGGTGCCCAGGTCGAACGGCTCGGTGGGCAGTCCGCCGAGCGCGGGCACCGGTTCGGGCTCGCCGTTGAGGCTGGCCATCACCTGGAACAGCGGGTTGCGGCCGGACTGGCGGGGCGGGTTGAGGGCGGTGACGAGCTCGTCGAACGGCAGGTCCAGGTGGTCGTGCGCGGCCAGATTGGTCTCCCGGACCCGGGCGATCAGGGTGCGGAAGCTCGGGTCGCCCGAGGTGTCGGCGCGCAGCACGGCGGTGTTGATGAAGCAGCCGATCAGGTCGTCCAGCGCCTGGTCGGAGCGCCCCGCGGTGGGGGTGCCGAGCGGGATGTCGGGGCCGGCGCCGAGGCGGGTGAGCATCGCGGCGAGCGCGGCCTGCAGCACGATGAACACGCTGGCGCCGTGCTCGTGGGCGGCCGCGGTGATCCGCCGGTACAGCTCGGGGCCGGCCTCGACCCGGCTGGGCAGGCCGCGGAAGGTCGGCGCGGCCGGGCGCGGGCGGGCCCCCGGCAGGGCGAGCTCCTCGGGGAGTCCGGCCAGTGCCTTGGTCCAGAACTCCAGGCTCCGGCCGAACTGGCTGCCCGGATCCTCCGCCCGGCCCAGCTGCTGGGCCTGCCAGAGCGCGAAGTCGGCGTACTGGATGGGAAGTTCGTGCCAGTCGGGGGCCCGCCCGGCGGCCCGGGCGGCGTAGGCGGCGGCCAGGTCGCGGCAGAGCGGGGCCAGTGAGAGGCCGTCGCAGGCGATGTGGTGGACGTCCACCAGCAGCACGTGGGAGCGCGGGCCGGTGCTGAACACGTGCAGCCGCAGCGGGACTTCGGTGGTCAGGTCGAACGGGGTCTCCAGCGCCTCACGCAGCGCCTGCTGGAGGCCGTTCGGGTGGATGGCGCTCGCCCGGACCACCTGGGCCACGGCCTCCGGCGGCTGCACCGACTGGCGCGGCGCGCCCGTGTCGGCGGGGAAGAGCGTCCGCAGGATCTCGTGCCGGCGGCCGAGGTCCGCGGCGGCGGCGGCGAGCACGTCGAGGTCCAGTCCGCCTTCGATCCGCACCGCCAACGGCATGTGGTAGAACGCCTGTTGCTGCCCGAGCCGGTTGACGATCCAGATCCCGCGCTGGGCCATGGACAGTGGCAGGACCTCGGGCCGCCCGGCGGCGGCCGGTATCGCGCTGCGGGCGGGCGCCTCGGCGGGGGCCGCGGCGGTCTCGTCCAGCAGCTTCGCCAGGTCGGCGAGGACGGGGGTCTTGAGGATGTGGCGGACGGACAGCTTGACCGACCACTGGCGGCGGATCCGGGCGACCAGCCGGGTGGCCAGCAGCGAGTCCCCGCCGTCGCGCAGGAAGTCGGTGTCCCGGCCGACCGCCTCGGTGCCCAGCAGCCGGGACCAGATCGCCGCGAGGGCGCGCTCGGTGGGGGTGGCGGGGGCGGCCGGGCCGTCGGCGGCGGGGCGGGAGCGCTCGGTCCGGGACCGCGGCTCGGCGGCGTGCTCGGCGGCGCGCTCGACCCGGCCGTCGGCCAGCACCCGGGCCCGGCGCCCGCTCGGCGCGCCCGCCAGCAGCAGCTCGCCGTACACCCCGGTGGGCGCCCGGTTGCCGTAGCGGTCGCGGACCTCGGCCTCGGCGCCGTCCGCCTCGGCGGGCCCGTGCGCGCCCAGCACCACCGCGCCGACGCTCGCGGTGCCCTCGGCCAGGAAGGCCTCCAGCAGGGCCAGGTAGTCGGCGGCGAGCCGCTCCACGGTCTCCCGCTCGAACAGGTCGGTGGCGTAGTCGAAGGCGAAGCCGACCTCGTCCGCGGTGTAGCTCACCGCGAGCTCCAGGTCGAACTTGGCGGAGTCGTTGCGCATCTCGACGATCTCGACCGCCAGGCCCGGCAGTTCCGGCGGCGGCACCACCTGGTTGACGCTGCACATCACCTGGAACACCGGGTTGCGGGACGGGTCCCGGACCACGCCGAGCGCCTCCACCACCCGGTCGAACGGGACGTTCTGGTGCGACAGCGCCTCCGCCGCCACCGTCCGCACCTGGCCCAGCAGTTGGCGCAGGGTCGGATCACCGGCGAGGTCGACCGGCAGCGCCAGGGTGTTGGCGAAGTAGCCGATCACCGGCTCCCACTCGGCGCGCGGCCGGTTGGCCACCGGCACGCCGACGACCACCCGCTCCTCGCCGTTGTAGCGGTGCAGCAGCGCGGCGAGCACCGTCACCGCGGTGGCGAACAGCGAGGCCTCGTGGCCCGCGCCCCAGGCGGCCAGCCGCCGCTGGAGGTCCGCCGGGACGGGCACCGTGACGGTGGCGCCCGCACCGCTGAGCAGCACCGGCCGGGGCAGGTCGGCCGGGAGCCCGGCCTCCTCCGGCAGCCGGGCCAACTGCTCGCGCCAGAAGGCGAGCTGGCCGCGGTAGAGCTCCACGGTGGCCGGCTCGGCCTCCCATGCCGAGTAGTCGGCGTAGCGCACCGGGAGCGGCGCCAGGTCGGCCGGCGGGCCGCCGACCCGGGCGGTGTAGCAGGCGCCCAGCTCCCGGAAGAACAGCCCCTCCGACCAGCCGTCGGTGATCGCGTGGTGCATGGTGACGGCCAGGTGGTGGACGGGCACCGCCGCCGGTCCCTCGACACCGGCCCGGATCAGCTTCGCCCGGAACAGCGGCCGGCCGGCCAGCGCGAACGGGATCCGGCTCTCCTCGTCGATCAGCGCGATCACCGCCGGCTCGCCGAGCCCGGTCAGGTCCAGCTTCTCCCACGGCAGTTCGTCCGGGTCGAGGAGCAGTTGGAAGACCTCGTCCTCGTCCCCGGCGAAGGTGGTGCGCAGGCCCTCGTGCCGGGCCACCAGGTCGCCGACGGCGAGCCGCAGCGCCTCGGTGTCGAGTTCGCCGGCCAGCCGGAGCCGGAACGGCACGTTGTAGGTGCTGTTGGGGCCGTTCAGCTGCTCCAGGAACCAGAGCCGCTTCTGCGCCAGCGACGCGGGCTCCCGCCCGTCGCCCGGGCGGGCGGCCGGGACGGTGGCGGGCGCGGGGGCGGCGGGGTCCGCCTCCTCCGCCAGTGCGCGGGCGAAGACGGCGTCCAGTGCGGCGCGGCCGACCGCGTCGGTGTCGTTCACGAGACCTTCTGGCCTTCCTGGTTCGTGGGGGGCGTACTGGGGGTGCGGTTCCGGCGGCCCGTCAGATTTGGGCGGTCCGTCAGGTTCCGGCGGTCCGTGAGGTCAGACCGGGGCGACGGCCGGGGCGGGGACTTCGGTGGGGATGCCGGTCGCTTTGCGGACCGGGGACAGGGCCAGCAGGACCGCGGAGACCCCGATGCCGCCGGCGCACACCACGATCGCCCACTGGGTGCCCAGCAGGGAGCCGAGCGCGCCGCCGGCCATCGCGCCGAACGGCGTGCCGGCCATCACGATCATCCGGGTGGAGGCGTTCATCCGGCCCTGCATGGCGTCCGGGGTGATCGCCGACCGGTAGCTGCGGATGTTGACGGCGCTGGCGATCACCAGCACGGCGTAGGCGACCTGGACGAACATCAGCATCGCGAAGGCGACGCCGGTGGGCATCACCGTCGCGGCGGGGATGACCAGCTCGACGCCGGTCATCGCCACCGTCGTCCAGATCACCATCCGGCCGAAGGGCAGCAGCCTGCCCAGCCGGGCCGCGAACAGGGCGCCCATCAGCGAGCCCACGCCGGTGCCGGCCAGCAGCGCGCCGACCAGGATGCCGGGCAGGTCCAGGGTGCGGGTGATGAACACCAGGAACACCGGGTCGATCGCTATGGCGGAGAAGTTGATCAGGAAGGTGACCAGCACGAGGGTGCGCAGGGTCGGGTTGCCGAAGATGAAGCCGAGGCCCTCGCCGATCTCCTTCCACATCGAGGACGGCTCGCCGTCGGCGGGCCGCTCCGGCACCGGCTCCTTCTTGCGGATCCGCAGGGTGCAGGCGGCCGCCAGTCCGAAGGCGAAGACGTTGACCATGATGACCACCGGCCCGGTGAGCAGCTGCACCAGCAGGCCGCCGAAGGTCCGGCCGCCGATGTTGGAGACCGAACTGCTCATCTCCAGCTTGCTGTTGCCCTCGACCAGGTCCTCGCGCTCGACCAGGGCGGGCAGGATGGAGGCGTTGCCGATGTCCGAGACGGTGCTGCAGGCGCCGGTGCCGAACACCACGGCCAGCAGCAGCGGGACGCTCAGCAGGTCCGCCCAGGACAGCAGCGGCACCGAGAGCAGGATCAGCGAGCGGACGGCGTCCGCCGCCACGATGATCATCTTCTTCGGCCGGCGGTCCAGCCAGACCCCGACGAACAGGCTGATCAGCAGGTAGGGCAGGAACTCGGTGGCCAGCAGCAGGCCCATCTGGAACACCGAGGCGCCCAGGCTGACCGAGGCGATCAGCGGGACGGCCACCGCCACCATGTTGGTGCCCAGCATGGAGAGCGTCTGACCGGCCCAGAGCCTGCGGAAGTCCGGGTGGTCCCACAGTCCGGCGAGTTTCATGCCGCCCGCCCTTCCTGTGTCATCGCGCGGCCCATCAGGTCGAGCAGCGGCTGCGGGGCGCCGAGGAAGGCGTGGTGCCCGCCGTCCAACAGGTGCTCGTGGTGGCGGGCCGGCGGCACGTAGCGGCTCCAGCCGCCGAGTTGCTCCGGGCGGATCTCCACGTCCTGGCGCCAGCCGACCGCGTGCACCGCGCAGGCCAGCGGTTCGGGGGAGTCCAGGCGGTAGCGGCGCTGGGCCGCGAGGTCCTCCTCCAGCACGTCCAGCGCCACGTCGAGGAAGTCCGGGTCCATCCTGGTCCCGGCCGCCTCGGCGAGGACGTTCAGCTCGACCGCGAGGTCGTCCCGGCCCAGCCACAGCCAGCGGCCGAACGGGTCCTCGTCGGGGGCGAGCTGGGAGGACATGAAGAGCGCGGTCAGCTCCCGGCCGTGGACCCGCTCCAGTTCGAGCGCGGTGGCGAAGGCGGAGAGCGCGCCGCCGCAGTGCCCGAAGAAGCCGGTCGGGCGGTCCACCAGCGGGGCCAGCGCCGCTGCCGCCGCTGCCGCCAGGTTCTGGTAGGTGACCGGGTGCGGCTCGCGCAGCCGGTTCTCCCGCGCGGGCAGCTGCACCAGGCACACCTCGACCTCGCCGATCCGCTCGGGCCAGGCGCGGTACATCGAGGCGCCGGTGCCCGAGTACGGGAAGAGGAAGATCCGTGCCGGGGCGTCCTCGGATGGTGGGCGGAACAGCCATTTGCCCGCGTCGGTCTGCATGGCGCCGTGAACTCCTTGTTCCCGTCGGGTCGGTGGTGGGCCGGGGTGGGGCGGTGCTGGGGGCGGCCCGGTCGGTGCGGTCGGTGTGGTCGGTGCGGTCGGTCAGCCGTCGAGCGCCGCGGCGCCGAGGACGTCCGCGACGGCCCGTACGTGCGGCTGCCGGACCAGGCCGTAGTGGTCGGTGTCGAACCGGTGCAGCCGGAACGAGCCGGCCACCACCGCCCGCCAGGCCTCGGCGCTGCCCAGCGCCCGGCCGTCCCGGCTCTCCAGGTAGACCACGTCGCCAAGGTGGCGGCGCGGCCGGTAGGCGTGGTGCGCCCGGAGGTTGGTGGCGAAGACCCGGTGGCGCGCCTGCCAGGCCTCGCTGCCGGAGGCGTCCGGCGGGGCGCCGGTGAGGGCCAGGGTGTCCTGGAGGAGCGCCTCGGTGGTCCGGTCGTCGTCCAGGCCGTCGAGCTGTTCCGGCGCGGGGAAGGCGGCGTCGACCATGCCGAGCGTCACCTCCCGTCCGGCCTCGGTCAGCCGGCCGGCGGCCTCGAAGGCCAGCACCGCGCCGAAGGACCAGCCGGCCAGGTGGAGCGGCCCGGCCGGGTGCTCCCGGACGATCCGCGCCACGGCCGCGGCGGCCAGCTCCTCGACGGTGCTTCCGGCCGGTTCGGCGCAGTCCAGCCCGTGCACGGCCAGCCGGGGGTCGAGCGCGCCGGCCAGCGCCAGGTAGCCCAGCGCGCTGCCGCCGACCGGCGGGAACAGCCACAGCGGCGCGCCGTCCGCGGGGCGCAGGGCCAGCACGTCCCAGCCGTTCCCGGCCGCCTCCGGGGCGGGCGCCGCCAGCAGGGCGGCCAGCCGTTCCACCGTGTCGTGGGTGAACAGCTCGGCCACGGTCAGCCGGCGGTCGAAGTCCCGGCGGAGCCGCCCGATCAGCCGGACGGCGGCCAGCGAGTGCCCGCCGACCCGGAAGAAGCCCTCGTCGACGGCGAAGTCCGCGCTGCCCAGCACGTCCGTCCAGGCGGCCGCGACCAGGCGTTCGGCCGTGCCGAGCGCCCGGGCGGGCGCGGTGCGGCGGACGGTGCGGCCGGGGGCCGGCAGCCGCTTGCGGTCGACCTTGCCGCTGACGGTCAGCGGCAGTTCGGCGAGCGGCACCCAGGCGGCGGGCACCAGGTGCCCGGGGAGCAGCCGTTCGGCGTGCCGGCGCAGTTCCCCGGAGGGCAGTGCGGCGCCGGGCCGGGCGGTGTAGTAGCCGATCAGCCGTTCGCCGTCGTGGGTCACGGCGGCCGCGCCGCAGTCCGGGTGCGCGGACAGCACGGCCTCGACCTCGCCGGGCTCGACCCGCATGCCGCGGATCTTCAGCTGGGCGTCGGTCCGCCCCAGGTACTCGATCGCGCCGTCCGGGCGGCGGCGGGCGAGGTCCCCGGTGCGGTAGAGGCGTTCCACCGTGCCGTCCGGCCAGTGGTGTGCGGTGAAGCGCTCGGCGGTGAGGTCCGGCCGGCCGTGGTAGCCCTCGGCCAGGCCGGTGCCGCCGATGTACAGTTCGCCGGCCGTGCCGACCGGGACGGGGTGGCCGGCCGGGTCGAGCAGGTGGATCCGGGTGTTGGCGATCGGCCGGCCGATCGGCACGGTGTCCGCGCCGTCGCGGGCGCAGTGCCAGTACGTGACGTCCACGGCCGCCTCGGTGGGGCCGTACAGGTTGGCCAGGGCGGCCTTGGAGCGGTCCAGGAAGTCCCGGGCGAGGTCGGCCGGCAGCGCCTCGCCGCTGCACACGACCTGGCGCAGCGCGGTGGCCGCGGAGAGGTCGGCGGCGTCCAGGAAGGCCCGCAGCATCGAGGGGACGAAGTGCGCCACGGTGACGGCCTGCCGGGCCAGCACCTGTTCGAGGTAGCCCGGGTCCCAGTGGCCGCCGGGCTCGGCGACCACCAGCACGGCGCCCTCGCGCAGCGGCCAGAAGAACTCCCACACCGAGACGTCGAAGGTGTACGGGGTCTTCTGCAGCACCCGGTCCCCGGCGGTCAGCCGGAACTCCTCCTGCATCCAGTCCAGCCGGTTGGCGATCGCCCGGTGGGAGACGACGACAGCCTTGGGCCGACCGGTGGAGCCGGAGGTGTGGATGACGTACGCCGGGCCGCCCGGTCGGACCTCGACCTGCGGGGGACGGGCGCTCACCGGGAGGTCGTCCGGGACGAACTCGACCTGGATGTCCGGCAGTTCGACGCCCTCGGTGCCGGCGGCGGTCAGCACCGCCCGGCAGCCGGACCCGACGATCAGACCGGCCGTGCGTTGCGCCGGATCGGTCGGGTCCAGCGGGACGTAGGCGCCGCCGGCCTTGAGCACGGCGAGCAGCGAGACCACCAGTTCCGGTGAGCGCTCCTGGACGATCCCGACGTGGTCGCCGGGCCGCACCCCGAGGGCGGCCAGCCGGTGCGCCAAGGTGTTGGCCCGGCCGTCCAGTTCGGCGTAGCTCAGCACCCGGTCGCGGAACAGCACGGCGGGTGCCTCCGGGGCGTCGGAGGCCCGGACGGCGATCGCGGTGTGCAGCAGGTGCGGGCCGGGGTACGCGCGCTCCGTCCGGTTCCACTCCCGCAGTGCGGCCAGTTCGGGGGCGGCCAGCAGCGGGCCGGCGGTGGGGGAGGCGGCCGGATCGGCCAGCATGGCCCGGAGCACGGCCTCGTGGTAGCCGAAGTACCGGTCGGCGTCGGCGGCGGTGACCCGGTCGGCGTCGTAGCGCAGGCCGAGCCCGATCAGGTCGGTCGTGGTGTCGCGGGAGAACTCCGAGCCGAGCAGGAAGTCGGTGGGGGTGCGGCTGTCCTCGTCCAGCACCTCCAACTCGCCGGTGGGGACGTCCGATTCGTTGCGGAAGTGGGTGTAGTTGAAGAAGGTCTCGAAGGCGGCCGCGGCGGCCACCCGGCCGCGCAGCTCCGGCATCGGGAAGCGCCGGTGCGGCTGGATGGCGAGGTCGGTCGCGGCGACCTGCCGGATCAGCGCGGACCAGCTCTCGGCGGCCGTCCGGCAGCGGACCGGGAGGGTGTTCAGGAACAGGCCGACCACCCGGTCCCCGTCCGGCTCGGCGATCCGGCCGTTGTAGACGGCGCCCGAGACCACGTCCTCGCTGCCGGTCAGCAGCGCGATCACCCGCAGGTGCGCGGTGAGCAGCACGATCCGCACCGGGACCTGCGAGCGGGCGGCCAACGCGACCAGCCCGGCGGACAGTTCGGCGGGCAGCGCGCGCGGCACCACTGCCATGTCCGGCACCCCGGTGCCCGGGGCGGCCGGGACGGAGCCGAGCGCCAGGCCGTCGAGCTGGGCCTGCCAGAAGGCGAGCTGCTGCGGGTCGCGCACGGCGGCGCGTTCCAGGGCGACGAAGGAGCGGTAGCGGGCGCGGGGCGGCGGCGCCAGGGCGGCCGGGCCGCCGCCGAGGGCGGCGAGGTAGAGCCGGAGCAGCTCGCCGAACAGGATCCGCTCGCTCCAGCCGTCGATCACGGCATGGTGCACCACCGTCCACAACTGGACCTCGTCCTCGGCCAGTCGGGCGAGGTGGTAGCGGATCAGCGGCGGGCGCTCCCAGTCGAAGAGGTCGCGGGCCTCCCAGTCGGTGCGCTGGTCGATCAGGGCCCGCTGCTCCGGCTCCGGCACGCCGCGCAGGTCCTCGAAGCTGACGGGCGGGTGGGCGATCCGCCGGTGCACCACCTGGAGCGGCTCGGAGAAGCCGCCGGGCGCGAAGGAGGTGCGCAACAGCTCGTGGCGCTCCAGCAGTTGGGACACGGCGGTGCGCCAGGCCTCGGCGGAGAACGCCACCCGCAGCCTGGTCAGCAGCACGTCGTGGTACATCGCGGTGTGCGCCTGCTGGCCGCTGCGGTAGAGCATGCCGGACTGCAGGGCGGTCAGCGGGTAGGCGGCGACGGCGTCGGCGGGCAGGCGCGGCCGGTCCTCGGCCGGGACCAGCTCGAACGGCCCGGTGGGGGCCGGCTCGGCGGCGGGCCCGACGGCCCCGACCAGCGGGGCCAGTTCGCGGACGGTCTGGTTGCGGAGCAGGTCGCGGACCCGGAAGCCGAGGCCGCGGGCGGCGGCCCGGGCGACGATCTGCACGCTGCTGATGGAGTCGCCGCCGAGCTCGAAGAAGTTGTCGTCGATGCCGACGGCGGGGCGGCCCAGCACCTCGGCCCAGACCTCGGCGAGCACCCGCTCGGTGTCGTCGCGCGGGGCGGAGTCGACGGTGGGGCCGGACGCGGTGGCGGGCTCGACCGCGACGGCGCGGAGGGCGAGCGGTGGGGCGTCGGTGGTCGGGAGGTCGGTCAGGAAGTCGGTCAGCGGGCGGTCCGGCCGCTCGGCGGCGAGCTCCAGCACCCGGGCGTAGCGCGCCGCGAAGTCGGCGATCCACGCGGGCGAGAACCGGTCGGCCCGGTACTCGAACTCGGCGACCGGCCCGGCCCCGGTCCGGTTGACCTGGAGGGCGAGCTGGTACTTGGCGGTGACCGACGGGACCTCGACCGGGCGGAACTCCAACTCCCCGGCCCGGACCGGCTCGAAGAAGTCCTCGCCGACGGTGAAGGCGACCTGGAAGACCGGCGGGTGTCCGGGGTGCCGGGGTGGCCGGACCTCCTTGACCACCGTCTCGAAGGGCACGGCCTGGAGGTCCTGGGCCCGCAGGACGGCGGCGCGCACACGCTCCACCAGCTCGCGGAAGGTGCGGGGGCCGGTGAGGTCGGTGCGGACGGCGACCATGTTGACGAAGCAGCCGACCGTCCGCTGGAACTCGGTCCGGCTGCGGTTGAGCGCGGGGGTGCCGACGATGATGTCGCGCAGCCCGGTGCGGTCGGCGAGCAGCAGGTCGTAGGCCGCCAGCAGCACGGTGAACAGGGTGGTTCGTAACTCGCCGGCGAGTGCGGCGAGGTGTTCGACGGCCGGCCCGGGCAGCGGGACGTCGGCGGTGCCACCGGGGGCGGTCGGGTCGGTCGGGTCGGATGGTCGGAGGTCCCCCGGCAGCTCCAGCACCGGCAGCTCCCCGGCGAGCAGCTCGGTCCACTCGCGCCGGGCGCGCCGGCCGGCCGGGCCGGCCAGCCACTCGTCGTGCCAGAGCGAGTAGTCGCCGTACTGGTACTCGACCTCGGGCAGCCCCGGTTCCGTCCCGGTGCTGAACGCCGCGTAGTGGGCCGCGAGTTCGTCGCGCACCAGCTTGGCCGACCAGCCGTCGAAGACCGCGTGGTGGCAGCAGAGCGTGACCACATGGCTGCCGTCGGCGCAGCGCAGCAGGCCCGCCCGTACGAGCGGGCCGCGCTCCAGGTCGAAGGGGGCGCGGGCGGCGCGCGCCATCCGCTCGTCGCGCTCCTCCGCGTCCCGGCAGGTGGCCAGGCGCCATTCCAGCCGGGGTTCCGGATGGACGACCTGGAGGAGCCCTTGTTCGTGAATGCGGAAAGTGGTGCGCAGTGCCTCGTGCCGGGCGAGCACGGCGGTCACGGCATTCCGGAGCGCCGGGATGTCGACCGGCCCGCGGACTTCCCAGAAGCACGGGATGTGAAAGGCGGGTGCGTCGCCCACGGTCTGCTGTGCGAGGAAGAGTTGCTCCTGGACCTTCGACGCCGGGAACGAATCGTCGTCCGTTGCGTCCGATTGTGCGGGGAACTCGATGTCCACGGCTCGTAGACGCCTTTCCTCCTGGGTACGGAGACACCACCGGGTCCCCGGGAACGTCAGCATACAGGCGGGAAATGCCACGGCAAGGGGGGAGATCTTGCCTCGTCCGTAAGGGATTTGACCTCTGTCATGATCGCATCGAGTAGGGTAGTCTCGCGGCGTCTTGCAGTGAAGAGAGCGGGGGATCAACCATGCCCGAGCGTGTCGTTCCGATCTCGCCGCAACAGCGCAGGCTGTGGCTCCTGCACAGTCTGCATCCGCGACTCCCGCTCTACAACGGCCCGGTGGCGCACGAGATCCGGGGGGAACTCGATGTCGCGGCGCTGGAACAGTCGATCCGTGCACTGATATCCCGGCACGCCGCCCTGCGGTCCGGTTTTTCCGTGGTCGACGACCAGCCCGTACAAGTGGTCGTCGACCGGCTGGAGTTCAGCCTTCCCGTGCACGACCTGAGGGGGGATCCCGATTCCCTCCGGGCCCGGGTGCGCGAGGCCGCCGCCGCGCCGTTCGACCTGGAACGCCCCGGGGTCTTCGACTTCCGGCTGTTCCGGTCGGCGGACACGGAGTGGACGCTGCTGCTGAACCTGCATCACATCATCACCGACGGCTGGTCGAACGCGGTGATCGCCGACGAGATCGGCCGGGGCTACACCGAGGCGTCGGCCGGTCGGCCGTCCGCCGCCGAGGAGGCCGCCCAAGGGGAGGCCGGCGACTACGCCGCGTACGGCGCCGCCCTGGCCGAGCGGCTGGCCGGCGGCTTGGCGGAGCGCCAACTGGCCTACTGGACCGAGCACCTGGCGGGCGCCCCCGACCTGCTGCGACTCCCGCTGGACCGGCCCCGCCCGGCCCGGCAGCGGTTCCGCGGCGAGCTGCTGGACTTCGCGCTCGACCCGGACCTGGCCGAGCGGGTGCGTCGGACCGCGGCCCGGCACCGGACCACGGACTACGTGGTGCTGCTGGCCGCCTTCACCCTGCTGATGCACACCTACAGCGGCGAGCGCGACGTGGTGGTGGGCGCGCCCGTCACCAACCGGGACGACTCTGCCCTGGACGAGACCGTCGGATTCTTCGTCAACATCCTGCCGCTGCGCAGCCGGAGCCGCCGCGGAGAGAGCTTCTCGGAGTATCTCCAGCGCTGCCGCGCCACCTTCATCGGGGGATTCCGCAACCAGTCGGTGCCTTTCGACGAAATCGTCAAGGTGACGGACAGTCAGGGTTCGCTCGGCCACTCCCCGTTGGTCCAGGCGGTATTCGGATACCACCAGGAGTCCCCGACCCCCCTCCCGTTGGACGGCCTGCGGACGAGCCGCTGGAACGTGCCGACCGGATTCGTCCAGACGGACCTGGAGTTCGACCTCGCACGGGCCGCGGACGGTTCCGTGGCCGGCGTCATCGCCTATGACAGCGACCTGTTCGACGAAGCGACGATCGCCCGGCTCGGCGCGAATTACCGCGCCTTGCTGGAGGGGGCGTTGGCCGATCCGCAGACACCGCTGGCCCGAATCGAACTGCGTTCCGCGGCGGAAATCCTCATCGACCGCGAGGTGAACGCGACCGAGGCCGAGTTCCCGGCCGACGCCTGTCTGCACGAGCTGTTCGAGGCGCAGGCGGCGCGCACCCCCGACGACGTCGCGGTGGTCTCCGGGACGGCCCGGCTCGGCTACCGCGAACTGGACGAGCGGGCCGAGGCGCTGGCCCGGGAGCTGCGGGCCCGGGGCGTCGGCCCCGAGCGGGCGGTCGGCATCTGCCTGGAACGCTCGGTGGAGCTGGTGGTGGGGCTGCTCGGCATCCTCAAGGCGGGCGGCGCCTACCTGCCGCTGGACCCGGCCAGCCCGCCGGCCCGGATCCGGCAGATCCTGGCCGACGCCGCCGCGCCGGTGCTGCTGGCCGACCGGGCCCTGGCCGAGGAGATCGACGCCGCCTCGGTCGGCGCCCTCGCCGTCGACCTCACGGCCCTCGACCTCACGGCCGCCGGTCCGGCCGGTGCGGGAGAGGCCCCCCGCCCGCACCCCGAGAACCTGGTCTCCGTCTACTACACCTCCGGCTCCACCGGCATGCCCAAGGGCGTGGCGAGCCGGCACCGCGGCTGGGTGAACCGGATGGTCTGGATGCAGCGCCGCCACCGGCTGGCCCGGGGCGAGACGGTGCTGCACAAGACCACGCTGACCTTCGACGACTCCGCCCTGGAGATCTTCTGGCCGCTGTCGGTCGGCGGCCGGGTGGCCGTCCTCGAGCCGGGCCGCCACCGGGACCCGGTCGCGGTGCTGGAGGCCGCCACCCGCTACGAGTCGGTGTACCTCCAGGTCGTCCCGAGCATGCTGAACGCGGTGCTCGACCTGGTGGAGCAGGCACCCGAGCGGGTGCCGCCGCTGCTGCGCAACACCACCTCCAGCGGCGAGGCGCTCACCGCCGCGACCGTCGAGCGCTTCCACCGGCTGATGCCGGGCGCGCTGCACAACACCTGGGGTGCCACCGAGGTGTCGATCGACTCGACCTGCCACACCTGCGGCCCGGCCGACGAGACCGCCGCCGGACCGGTGAACCTGGGCCGCCCGTTCGACAACAACACCGTGCACGTGCTGGACGACGAGCTGCGGCCGGTGCCGGTCGGCGTGGTCGGCGACCTGTACATCGGCGGCCTCGGCCTCGCCCGCGGCTACCTCAACGACCCGGCCCGCACCGCCGGAGCCTTCCTGCCCGACCCGTTCCGCCCCGGCGAGAGGCTCTACCGCACCGGCGACCAGGGCCTGCTGCACCCCGACGGCGGCTTCCGCTTCGTCGGGCGCAGCGACCACCAGGTCAAGATCCGCGGCATGCGGGTCGAGCTCGGCGAGATCGAGACGGCGCTGCACGGCCACCCGCAGGTGCGGGAGGCCGTGGTGGTGATCGCGGCGGAGGGCCCGGCCCAGCGGCTGGTGGCCTTCGTCACCGCCGTCGACCCGGCCGACCCGCCGACCCTCGACGCGGTCCGCGAGCACGCCAAGGAGTGGCTGCCGCAGTACATGATCCCCGCCCAGCTGGTGGTCGAGCGGGCCTTCCCGCTGAACGCCAACGGCAAGGTGGACCGCAAGGCGCTCAAGGTGCCCGCGCCGCCGGCCGGTTCGCAGGCCTCCGGTGGCGAGGCGCCGCGCACGCCCTCCGAGCAGTTCGTGGCCGGGGTGTGGCGGGAGCTGCTCGGCGTCGAGCGGATCGGCGCCGAGGACGGCTTCTTCATGCTCGGCGGGCACTCGCTGATCGCCACCCGGTTCACCGCGCGGGTGCGCCAGCGCCTCGGCGTGGAGTTCCCGCTGGTCACGCTCTACTCGGAGCCGACGGTACGGGCCACGGCGCGGACGCTGGAGGAGCTGGTCGCCGAGAAGCTGGCGGCCGATGCGCGGCCGGCGGTCGCACAGCCTGCCGACCCGCGCCCCGCAGCCGCGCGCCCCGCCGACGCCCAGCCTGCCGACGCCCGGCCGGAGCCCGTCGAGGTCGAGCGGTGACCGGCGGCTGGGACGCCGTGGTGGTGGGCGCCCGGGTCGCGGGCGCCGCCACCGCGCTGCTGCTCGCCCGGGCCGGCCACAAGGTTCTGCTGATCGACCGGGCCGCCTTCCCCTCGGACACCATGTCCACCCTGTTCATCCACCAGCCGGGCGTGGCCAAGCTCTCCGAGTGGGGCGTCCTCCCGGCACTGCTGGACTCCGGCTGCCCCGCGCTGGACACCATCAGCTACGAGGTCGGCGGCGTCCGGCTGGCCGCCCCGGCACCGGTGATGCCGGGCGCCCCGGCCGCCTTCGCCCCGCGCCGCCAGGTGCTGGACCAGCTGCTGGTGGACGCGGCCGTCAAGGCGGGCGCCGAGTTCGTCGACCGGGCCAACCTCCAGGAGCTGGTGCACTCCGACGGCCGGGTCACCGGCGTCCGCTTCCGCACCGCGGCCGGCCTGCGCACCGAGCACGCCCGGCTGGTGGTCGGGGCCGACGGGATGCGCTCCCGGGTGGCCCAGCTCGTGGACGCGCCGGTGGAGGTGGGCGATCCACGGGCCAGCTGTGTCTACTACACCGGCTGGACGGGCATCAGCACCGGCTTCGGCTTCCACGAGAGCCCCGGCAACTGGATCGTCCGGATCCCCACCCACGACGACGTCACCCTGATCTCCACCTACTTTCCGCAGGACCGCTTCGCCGAGATCAAGCAGGACCCGTTCCGCCACCACCTGGCGGCCGTCCGCTCCACCGCGCCCGAGCTGTACCAGCAGGTCGCCGAGGCGGACCAGATCGAGGCGATCGTCGGGACCGGCGACCAGCAGAACTACTTCCGCCGCGGGCACGGCCCCGGCTGGGTGCTGGTCGGCGACGCCGGGCACCACCTGGACACCATCAGTGCCCGCGGCATCACCAACGCTCTGCTCCAGGCCGCCTTCCTGGCCGAGGAGTTGACGGCGGGGACGGCCGGTGCCGCCCAATTGGACGCCGCCCTGGCCCGGTTCACCCGCCGCCGGGACGAGGAGCTGACCGAGCCGTACCAGAGCACCCTGGAGCTGGCCAGGCTCACCGTCACGCCGTCCCGGCTGGAGCTGCTGCGCACCATCGGCGCGTCCCCCGAACTGACCGGCCGCTACTTCGCCGTCGTCGCCGGGATGCTCGGCATCGACGAACTCTTCGACGACGACTTCCTCGACGAGGACTTCGACGAGGACTTCGACGAGGACGACCAGTTCTGACCCCCCTATCTGGAGGAACCCGCATGAGTCCCGCTCCACTCTCGCTCTGGGGCGGCGAGTCCCACCCGCCCTGCCTGCTGGCCGCGTTCGAGGAGCAGGCCCTCGCCACGCCCGGCGCGACCGCCGTGGTCGACGGCGAACTGAGCCTGACCTACGGCGAGCTGCTGGCCCGGGTCAAGGGCATCGCCGACGGCCTGGCCGCGGCCGGGATCGGCCCCGAGGACCGGGTCGCGGTCACCGGGCGGCGCAGCGCCGCGGTGGTGGCCGCGCTGCTCGGCACCATGTGGGCGGGCGCCGCCTACCTCCCGCTGGACCGCGAGTACCCGGCGGCCCGGCTCGCCCACATGCTCAAGGACAGCGGCGCCGGCCTGCTGCTGTACGCGGACGCGCCGCCGGAGTTCGAGGTACCGGTGCCGAGCCTGCCGATCGCCGGCCTGCCGGCCACCGGAACGGCCGCGAAGGTGGACTGCCGCCCCGAGCTGTGGACGTACATCATCTACACCTCCGGCTCCACCGGCCTGCCCAAGGGCGTGTCCGTGCCGCACAGCTGCCTGGACACCATGGCCGCCTGGCAGCGCGACCACTCCGTCCGGCGGGACCTGCGCACCGCCCAGTTCGCCCCGCTCAACTTCGACGTCTCCTTCCAGGAGGTGCTGGGCACCCTGTGCGGCGGCGGCACGCTGGTCGTGGTGCCGGAGGAGCTGCGGCAGGACCCCTTCGAGCTGCTGGAGTGGCTGGGGGAGCACCGGATCGAGCGGCTCTTCCTGCCGTACGTCGCCCTGCAGATGCTCGCCGTGGCGGCCGCTGAGGAGGAGTCGCTGGACCACCTGGCGCTCGCCGAGGTCAACGCGGCCGGCGAGCAGCTGGTCTGCACGCCCGACATCCGCGAGCTGTTCGCGCGGCTGCCGCGGTGCCGGCTGAACAACCACTACGGGCAGAGCGAGTCCGCGATGGTGACGGCTCACACCCTGACCGGTCCCAGCGGCTCCTGGCCCGCGCTGCCGCCGATCGGGGTGCCGCTGCCGGGCTGCGAGCTGCTGATCGACCCGCTGGACGCGGCCGAGCCGAACGTCGGCGAACTGCTGGTGGCCGGGGCGCCGTTGTCGCCCGGCTACCTCAACCAGCCGGAGCTGAACGCCAAGCGCTTCGTCACCGTCGACCCGACCCCGCACGGGCACACCGCGGCCTTCCGCACCGGGGACCTGGTCCGGCTGGAGGACGGCGCGGTGACCTTCCTGGCCCGCCGGGACAAGGACGTGAAGATCCGCGGCTACCGGGTCAACCTGCTGGAGATCGAGGTGCGGCTGCTGGAGCTGCCGACCGTCTCCGCCGCGGTCTGCGTGGCGCTGGACGACGGGCAGGGCTCGCGCTCGCTGCACTGCGCGGTGACCGTGGACGCGGGCGCCGAGCCGCTGGACGGCGCCCGGGCGGCGGAGGAGCTGCGCCGCAACCTGCCGGACCCGTACATCCCGCGCTCCTTCACCACGGTGGCGGCGCTGCCGCGCACCCACAGCGGCAAGGTCGACCGGGACGCGGTGGCCCGGGCGCTCGCCGGGCGCTGACGCCACGCGCGCAGGGCCGGCACCCGCCGACGGGTGCCGGCCCTGCGCGGGTATCCGCGGGTCAGCGCAGCGACGGCCGGGTGCTGGTGCCACGGCGCTCGGTGACGATGGCGGCCACCGCGGCCACGGTGTCCGCGGTGATCAGGTCGGCCACCTTCAGCGCGGTGCCGAAGCGCCGGTTCAGCCGCCCGACGACCTGGATCGCGGCCAGCGAGTTGCCGCCCAGGTCGATGAACGAGGCCGCGGCGCCGGGCACTTCGGCCAGGCCCAGCACCTCGTGCCAGGTCTCGCCGACGGCGGCGCGGACGGCCGGGTCGGCCGGGCGCTCCGCTGCCGCGGGGGCGGCGGAGGCGGCGGCCTCGGCGGCGAGCCGCTCCAGCTCGGGCCGGGCGATCTTGCCGTTCTGGTTCACCGGCAGCTCGGCGACCGCGAACACCCGGGCCGGGACCATGCTCTCCGGCAGCCGCTCGCGCAGGTGGGCGCGCAGGTCCTCGACCGGGGCCGAGGACCCGGTGGCCGGCCCGGTCACCGACACGTAGGCGGCCAGCGACTGGGCGATGCCCGCCGAATCCCGCACCGGCACCACGACGGCGTCCGCCACCGCCGGGTGCTCCCGCAGGCAGGACTGGATCTCGCCGAGCTCGATCCGCACCCCGCCGATCTTCACCTGGTGGTCGACCCGGCCGATCAGCTCCAGCTCGCCGTCCGCCCGCAGCCGGGCCAGGTCGCCGGTGCGGTACAGCCGGGCGCCGGGGGTGGCGGAGAAGGGGTCGGGCAGGAAGCGCTCGGCGGTGAAGGCGGGCCGGTCCTGGTAGCCCCAGCCGACGCCCAGCCCGCCGAGGAACAGCTCGCCGAGCTGGTCCACCGCGGCCGGTGCGCCGAAGGCGTCCAGCACGTAGGCGCTCTGGTTGCTCATCGGCCGCCCGTACGGGACGGAGCGCCAGCGCGGGTCGACGTCGGCCACGTCGTAGTAGGTGCTGTCCACCGAGACCTCGGTGGCGCCGCCCAGGCTGATGAAGCGGGCCTGCGGGAAGGCCTTGCGGACGGCCTCCGGCTGGGCCAGCGGGATCCAGTCCCCGCCCAGCAGGAAGGCCCGCAGCGCGCCGGTGCGGCCGGTGCCCCAGGTGCGCAGGAACTGGGCCAGCGAGGACGGTACGGAGTGCCAGACGGTGATCCCGGCGTGCTCGACCAGCTCGGCCCAGTGCTCGACGTCGTTCTCCCGGCCGCGCTCCGGCAGGACGAGCGTGGCGCCGGTCATCAGCGCGGCGAACATGTCGTAGACCGTCATGTCGAAGCTCGGCGAGGAGACGCCGAGGATCCGGTCGCCGGGGCCGAGGTCGTAGCGGGCGCTGAGGTCCAGGATCATGCTGGTCCGGCCGACGTGGTCGAGCAGCGCGCCCTTCGGCTCGCCGGAGGAGCCGGAGGTGAAGATCACGTAGGCGAGGTCCCGGCCGGTCACCCGGACCTCCGGCAGCGGGGCGGCCGGGGCGCTCGGGGCGGTCGGGGGCGTCGGCAGCTCCCCGGCCGGGCCGAGGGCGATCACCGGCACGTCCGTGGCCGTGTTCTCCGCGCCCAGGGCGTCGGCCACCACCACGTCCACCCGGCCGAGCCGGTGCAGCACCTCGCGGCGGTGGGCGGGCAGCATCGGGTCCAGCGGGACGAAGGCCGCGCCGGTCTTCAGCGCCGCGTACGCCGCCACCACCAGCTCCGCGCTGCGGGTCGCCGCCACGCCGACCCGCCCGCCGACGCCCACCCCGAGCCCGGCGATCCGGGCGGCCAGGGCCTCGGCCCGGGCGTCGAGTTCGCCGTAGGTCAGGCTGAGCCCGCCCTGGACGACGGCGATCCGCTCCGGGGCGGCGGCCGCCTGCCGCTCCACCCGACGGTGCAGGCAGACCGGCTCGGCCAGGGCCGGCCCCGGCCGGTTCACCTCCGCGACCAGCGCGCGTTCGGCGGCGGTGAGGTGCTCGACCAGGTCGATCCGCAGCTCGTCGGGGGCGCCGAGGTAGGCGGCCAGGTGGGCGGCGACCCGGTCCAGCGCCCGCTCGTCGTCCGGCCGGGCGGCGGCCCGCAGGCGCAGCGTCCAGCTGCCGTCGGCGGCCGGGGAGAGGGCGAACACGGCCGGGGAGGAGTCCGGATGGACGGACAGCTCCAGCGCCCGCCGCTGCGGGAGCGCCGGCCGCTGCCGGGCGAGGGCGGCCCGGCAGTCGGCGAGAGTGGGGGTGGAGGATCCGGTTCCGGCCAGTTCGGCGGGCTCGATCCGCCAGGCCGTCCACTCCCGCTGCCCGTCGGCGCGGCCCCACACGGTGACCGGCCGCAGCCCGCCGTAGCGCAGCACCAGCGCGCCCAGCGCGGCGGCGAGGTCCGCCGGGGCGGCCGCCCGCAGGCCGGTCAGCGGCTCGGACTCGACGGCGTCGGTACGGTCGCTCCACAGCACCGGGAGGACGGGATCGGCGTGCTCGGTCAAGAGGAGGCTCCCTGGTCGGGTTCGTGGAGGGTGTGGGCGACCGAGGCCAGCAGCTCGGAGGCGCGGGCCCCGGGGCAGTCCAGAGCCGCCCGGAGCAGCCCGTGCAGCTGCTCGGCGAGGCCGGCCGCCCAGGCCGGGTTGAAGGCCTCGGTCGAGTACTCGATGCTGAGCAGGAACTCCGGGCCGTCCTCGATGAAGGTCACCGTGGCGTCGAAGGCGTGCTGCCCGGGGTACAGGTCGATGTCCTGGCTGGTCACGCCCGGCAGTTCGGGACGGCCCGGGGCGCTGCCGCCGGTGCGCAGTTGCAGGGTGACCTGGGCCAGCGGGTTGCGGCCGGGGCGGCGGGCCGGGGCGAGCCGACGGACCACGGTGCCGAACGGCACCTCGTGGTCGATGGCCGCCAGGCCGGCGGCGTTCAGCCGGGCGGCCAGGGCGGTGACGGCCGGGTCGTCCGCGAGGTCGGCGCGCAGCACCACCATGTTGACGAAGTAGCCGATCAGCGGTTCGAGTTCCGGCTCGCCGCGGCCGGCGAGGAGGGTGGCGAAGGCGGTGTCGGGGCGTCCGGTGCGCTCGGTCAGGGCGAGGGCGAAGGCCGCGCCGAGCAGGGAGAACAGCGACACCCGGGCGGTCCGGGCCAGTTGGGTGAGCGCGCGGTGGAGCCCCGGGTCGAGCCGTACCACCAGTCGGTCGGCGGCGAAGGTCGGCCGCCGGGGGCGGCTGCGCCCGGGCGCCAGGTCGACGGCCGGGAGGTCCTGCAGTTCCTGCGCCCAGTGGCTGAGCAGCTCCTCCAGCTCGGGGCCCTGGAAGCACTCCCGCTGCCACCGGGCGTAGCGCCGGTAGGGCACCGGCAGTTCGGGCAGCACCGTCTCCGGTGCCCGGCCGGCCAGCAGCGCGGCGTACCCGGCGGAGAGTTCGTCGATGAGCACCCGCAACGACCAGCCGTCGGTGGCGATGTGATGCATCACCAGGCTGAGTACGTGCTCCTCGGGTCCGAGCCGGAACAGTCGCAGCCGGAACGGCCGGCCCGCCGCCAGGTCGAAGGGATCGCGGGCCTCCTGGTGCAGCGCGGCCGCGAGTTCGGCCCCGTCGGCGACCTCGTGCAGCGGCAACTCGGCCTCGGTGGGCGGGAGGACCAGCTGGTACGGGTCGCCGTCCTCCTCCCGGAAGGCGGTGCGCAGCACCTCCTGGCGGCGCACCACCAGGGTCAGCGCGGCCCGCAGCAGGTCGGCCCGCAGCGGGCCGCGCAGCCGGAAGGCGAGCGGGACGTGGTACGCGGCGGTGCCGGGGGCCAGCTGCTCGAACATCCACAACGCCTCCTGGCCGGAGGACAGTTCGTACCGCTCGGCCGGGTCGGTCGCGCCGACGGAACCGGGCATCGTGCTCCCATCGCTTCGCTGGAGGGGTCGGGACGTCCGAAGGGGCGGAGGCGTCGGACGGGCTCGGACGTCGGTGCCCGGGAACCCCGGCCCGCGCCGGGAAGGAGTTGCGCCGGCCGGCGGGCGATCACGGTCCAGTCTGTCAGCCGTACGCACTCTGCGGAAGATCCTCCCCGTGGGTGGGCCGGAAAACTCCAGCGGGAAAAGGAGTTGGTTGTCATACATCGGCGGGTGCGGTATCCCTTGATCTCGAACCTGTCCGGTGCATGCTCACTTCCCGGGAGTCGCGAATGACCGGCACACACATGGCCGGCGGCCTCGTCACGACGGCGGCCGTGGGCCTGGTGCGGTTGCCGTGCGATCGGTGGCTCGCCAATCAGACCGTCAATCGGGGCAGTTCGCGTACGCATCCGGTTCCGGAACCGGTCCTGGCCCGATTCCTGCACCTCGCGGAGGAGCCCGACGGCGGGCCGGACGCGGTGCTCGCGGCCGTGCTCGCGGTCCTGCTGCACCACTACGCGGGCCAGCAGGACGTCCAGTTGACGCTGGACGGACCCGAGCCGGTGCGCGTCACCGTCGAGGAGGACGCCGGCCTGCGGCGGATCCGGCAGCAGGTGGGGCGTCAAGTGGCGCGGGGAGAGGGCGGGGTGGCCGAGGCCGAGGCCCCGCTGACGATCCGGCTGCGCCCGGCCGAGGCCGGGCCCGGGGCCCTGCTGGAGGCCGCGTACGACCCGGCGCTGCTGGACGAGCCAACCGCTGCCCGGGTCCTGGAGCACGCCGCCCGGCTGCTGGCCGCGCTGGTCGCCGACCCCGAAGGACCGGCCCGGCGGGCCCGGTTCGGCTCGGCGGAGGAGCGCGAGCGGATCCTCGCGGACTGGAACGGCACCCGGACGCCGTACCCGGACTCGACCGTGGTGGCCGCCTTCGAGGAGCAGGTGCGGGCGACCCCGGCCGCCCCCGCCGTCGAGTTCGAGGGCGAGGTGCTCAGCTACGCCGAACTCGACCGGCGCGCCGGGCTGGTGAGCCGCCGGCTGAACGCGACGGCGGGCTCCGGCTTCGTCGGGATCCACCTGGAGCGCTCGGTCGAGCTGGTGGTGGCGATCCTCGGGGTGCTCAAGGCCGGGCTCGCCTACGTACCGCTCGATCCCGAACTGCCCGCCGACCGGGTGCGGTACATGGTCGAGGACTCCGGCGCCGCCACCGTGCTGTGCCGCCCGGAGGACGCCGAGGCCCTGGCCGGGCTCGGCGTCGCCGCGCTGACCGTCCGCCAGGCCGAGGAGGAGGCCGAGCACGAGGCCGTCGCGGAGGGGGAGCGGAGCCGCCCGGAGATCACCGGCGACACCCCGGTCTACCTGATCTACACCTCCGGCTCCACCGGCCGCCCCAAGGGCGTGCTGAACCGCCACGCGGGCGTGTTCAACACCGTCCACTGGCGGCGGCGGCGCTTCCCGCTCGGCCCGGCCGACCGGGTGCTGCAGAAGACCCCGTTCGGATTCGACGTCTCGGCCTGGGAGTTCCTCTGGCCGCTGGTCTCCGGCGCCTGCCTGGTGGTCGCCCGCCCGGGCGGCCACCGGGACACCCGCTACCTCAAGCGGACCATCCGCGACCGGGGCGTCACCGTCGTCCACTTCGTGCCCTCCATGCTGGACGCCTTCCTGGAGGAGGACGACCTGGCCGGGCACTGCGCCGGCCTGCGGCTGGTCTTCGCCAGCGGCGAGGCGCTCGCCCCGACCACCGTCCGGGCCTTCTTCCGGCAGCTGGACTGCGAACTGCACAACCTCTACGGCCCCACCGAGGCCTCCATCGAGGTCTCGCACTGGCAGGCCGCGCCGGACTTCGCCGGGCGGGACGTGCCGATCGGCCGGCCGATCGCCAACACCGGCCTGTACGTGGTCGACGAGCGGCTGGAGCCGGTGCCGGTCGGGGTGGCGGGCGAGCTGTGCATCGGCGGCGTCCAGGTCGCCCTCGGCTACCACCGGCAGCCGGAGCTGACCCGGGAGCGGTTCGTCGCCGACCCCTTCACCCCGGGCGCCCGGCTGTACCGCACCGGCGACCTCGCCCGGTACCGCACCGACGGGCAGATCGAGTACCTCGGGCGGCTCGACGACCAGGTCAAGATCAGCGGCTTCCGGATCGAGCCGGGCGAGATCGAGACCGTGCTGCGCGGCCTGCCCGGGGTCGGGCAGGCCGCCGTGCTCCCGGTCGGCGAGGACGGCGCCCGGCGGCTGGCCGCCTTCGTGGTGCCCGACCAGCAGGGCGCGTTCGACCCCGGCGCGTTCGACCCGGAGGCCTGCCGGGCCGCGCTGGCCCGCGCGCTGCCCGCCTACATGGTGCCGAAGCAGTTCACGGCCCTTGAGGCGCTGCCCACCTCGACCAACGGCAAGCTCGACCGCCGCGCGCTGGCCGCGCTCGCCCGCCCGGCCGATCCGGCCCGGGCCACCCCCGCCTCCACCTCCACCCCCGCCTCCGTGCCCGCCCCCGCCGACGAAGCCGGGAACGCCGGGAACGCCGAGGACACCGGGCCCGACCTGGAGACGACCCTGCGCGCGCTGTTCGCCCAGTCGCTGGGCGTCGCCGAGGTCGGCCTCCACGAGGACTACTTCGAACTGGGCGGCCACTCGCTGGCCGCCGTGAAGCTGGCGACCCGGATCCGGGCCGCGCTCGGAGTGGACCTTGACGTCTGGACCCTGTTCGACTTCCCCACCGTGGCCGAGTTGGCACGTGAACTCGCCCGGCCGCTCTGACGAAGGACGGTCCCATGTCAGTTTCCCCCGCCCCCGGCCGCGCCCCGGAGGACGCCGAGGACACCGAGGACACCGTGCGCGACCTGCTGGTCGCGGGCGCCGAGCGGCTCGCCGCCGACGACCCGGAGCTGCACCGGGTGCTGGCCCGCGAGCAGGCCCGGCAGAACGCCACCCTGTCGCTGGTGGCCTCCTCCAGCGTGGTCGACCCCTCGGTGCTGGCCGCCCAGGCCTCGACCGCGGTGAACGTGACCGCGGAGGGCTATCCGGGCCGCCGCTACCACGCCGGCTGCGGCGTCATCGACGACATCGAGAGCCTGGCGATCGACCGCGCCAGGAGCGTCTTCGGCGCCCGCTACGCCAACGTCCAGGCGCACTCGGCGACCACCGCCAACTACGCGGTGCTGTCCGCCCTGTTGAACCCCGGGGACACCCTGCTGGGGATGAGCCTGGCCGAGGGCGGCCACCTCACCCACGGCAGCCCGGCCGCGTACGCCGGGCAGTACTTCGACGCCGTCGGGTACGGGCTGGACGCGGACGGGCTGATCGACTACGGCCAGGTGGCCGAGCTGGCCCGGGAGCACCGCCCCCGGGTGATCATCTGCGGGGCCACCGCGTACAGCCGGATCGTCGACTTCGCCCGCTTCCGGGCCATCGCCGACGAGGTCGGCGCCTACCTGCTGGCCGACATCTCGCACGTCGCCGGACTGGTCGCGACCGGTCTGCACCCGAGCCCGGTCGACCACGCCCACATCACCACCGCCTGCACCCACAAGCAGCTGTTCGGCCCGCGCGGCGGCCTGATCCTGGTCGGCCGGGACCACGACGCCCCGGCGCCGAAGGGCAACGGCGACCTCAGCGCCTTCCTGCAGCGCGCGATCTTCCCGTACTACCAGGGCGCCCCGGCGCTCAACAGCATCGCCGCCAAGGCCCGCGCGCTGGCGATCGTGGCGACCCCGGCCTTCGCGGCCACCACCGAGCGGATCGTCTCCTTCTCCCGCGGCATGGCCGCCGAACTCGGCCGGCGCGGCTACCCGATCGTCTCCGGCGGGACGGACAACCACACCGTCCTGGTCGACCTGCGGGCCCGCGGCCTCAGCGGCCTGGTGGCCGAGGAGGCGCTGGAGGAGTGCGGGATCGTGGTCAACAAGAACCGGGTGCCCGGCGACACCACCCCGCCGCTGGTCGGCGGCGGCGTGCGGCTGGGCTCCAACAGCGCGGCGCACCGCGGGATGGCCGGGGCGGAGGCGGCGCGCTGCGGCGAGCTGATCGACACCGTGCTGTCCGCCGTCACCCCGCTCGGGCCGCGCAGCTACCGGCTGTCCGACGACGTCCGCTACGCGGTGTCCTCCCAAGTCGCCGAGCTGGCGGCGAAGTTCCCCCTGCCCGGCTACGCAACCAGCTAGCCGCCCGCCCCTTCCGGAAGGAAACCGCAGATGAGCGAGCTCGACGACGACCGTCGGCACCTGGTGGTCCTCAACGACGAGGAGCAGTACTCCGTCTGGCCGGCCGACCGGGACGTCCCGGCGGGGTGGCGGGCCGAGGGCTTCGAGGGGACCCGCCAGGAGTGCCTGGCCCACGTGTCCGAGGTGTGGACCGACATGCGCCCGCTCAGTCTGCGGCGCGCCATGGACGCGAGCCGGGGCTGACCGGCCCGGCGGGAACGCCGGAAGCCCGGGGCGGTACCACCGCCCCGGGCCCCCGGCCTTCCGGACCTCGGGAACTCAGCGCTCGTCGGCGCCCAACCGCAGGGCCCGCATGGTGTCGGCGACCTCCCGGTGCAGCCCGGAGCCGCTGCCGGCGAAGCGCTCGATCACCCGCTGCTGGACCTCGGGGTCCTTCTCCTGGCTCAGCTTGAACATCACCTCGACCTTGGTCACGGTGAAGTGGATCCCGCCGACCGCGCCGACGATCTGCCGGTGGTACTCCAGCGAGGGGGCGAGCGGCATGCCGTCCCCGAACCGGTCCTCCAGCGTCTGGGCGGTGGTGTGGACGATCGTCAGGGTCTCGTCGTCCTCGGCGAGTCGGATCACGCCCTCCAGGTGGACGGCCACGTAGTTCCAGGTCGGCGCGACCATCGGGGCCGAGTAGAGGGTCGGGGTGACGTAGCCGTTCGGGCCGTGGAAGACCAGCTTCGCCGGGCCGCCGCCGTCCGCGAGGAGCTGCTGCCAGTGCGGGTTCACCCGGGTCATGTGGGTCCACAGCCGCATGCCGGGCAGCGGGGCGCCGGCGGCGTCCGGCGGGGCGATCACCGGGACGTGGGTGGCGTGGGGGGTCGGGTCCCCGTTGCTGGTCAGCACGGCGAGCGGGTGCCGTTCGATGACCCGCAGCGGCCAGTCGTCCCCGTCCACCTGGTAGAGCTTCGGCGTGAACACTCGTTCTCCTCGGTATCGGTGATGCGGCGCTACAGCGCTACGGCGTTGCGGCGCCCGCACGGGTCAGCCGGACAGCGCCTTGACGAGCATGTCGCCGATCTCCCCGGCGCGGACGGCGGAGAGGGACAGCAGGGTCTCGGAGAGGCCGTGGCTGTGCTCGCCGAAGCCCTGGACGTAGATCCCGCACCGCACGCTCTCGTCGGTCACCACCCGGTGCTCCCGGTCGAGCCGCAGCCGGCCCTGGTCGTCGAGCCCGCAGTGCGGCAGCAGGCCGTCCAGGAAGACGGCCGGGTCGGTGCGGGTGTAGCCGGTCGCGCAGACCAGTGCCTGGGCCTCGATGAGGGTGCTGGTGCCGGAGGAGAGCGATTCGACGTCGACCCGCAGGCCGTTCGGAGTTTCCGTCACTTCGCGCACCCGGGAGACGTTGTGGAAATTCAGCCGGGGATTTCCGGCCACCTTTTCCAGATACGCCTGCCGGAACAGCGACTGCAGCAGATCGGCGTCCACCACCGAGTAGTTGGTGCCGGCGTGATAATCGATGAGGCGCTGCCGGACGTCGTCCGGCGCGGTGTGGAAACGGTCCACCGCCTCGGGGTTGAACACCTGGTTGGCGAACGGACTGTCGTCGGCGACGCTGAACCCGTAGCGGGCGTGCACCGAGTGCACCCGCGCCCGCGGGAAGCGCGCGTGCAGGTGCTCGATCACCTCCGCCGCGCTCTGGCCCGAGCCCAGCACCACGAAGGAACGGGGGTCCTGCGGCTCGATCCGCTCGACCTCCGACAGGAACCGGGAGGTGTGCCAGATCCGCGGCGAGTGGGGCAGTTCGGCGGGCAGCCGCGGCTCGATCCCGGCGGCGACCACCAGGTTGCGGGCGCGCTGGACCTGCCGGGTGCCGTCGGGGCCGACGTAGACCAGGTCGAGGAACTCGACCCCCTGTTCGCCGGCGACCGGCTCGACCGCCACCACCCGGGAGCCGTAGGAGACGAGGTCCGCGAAGCTCTCCGCGACCCACTCCAGGTAGTCGTGGAACTCCACCCGCAGCGGGTAGAAGGACTTGGTGTTGATGAAGTCCGCCAGTCGGCCCTTGGCCTGGAGGTAGCACAGGAAGGAGTACGCACTGGTCGGGTTCCGCATGGTCACGAGGTCCTTGAGGTACGAGACCTGCATGGTCGCGCCCTCGATCAGCATGCCCCGGTGCCAGCCGAAACGCGGCTGGGCCTCGAAGAAGCGCGCGGTGACCGGCGCCCCGTCGGCGATCTCCGCAATGGCGGCCGCGAGGGCCAGATTCGAGGGGCCGAAGCCGATTCCGGCCACGTCGACGATGCCGGTTCCGGCGACTACGCCGGAACGTTGCCGCTCTCCCACGGACTTCCCTGCTCTCTCCCTTTTGGGGATGGCCTGTCTGGGTCGACGTCGAGTCCGGTCGACCGATGACGGTGTTCAGGGCAGCACGCTGCCGCGGCTCCTGATCACTCCATGACAGTAGGAGCTGCCCCACCGGCTGTGCAAGCAAAAGGGGAAAATCCCGATCACCGGTGGTGAGTTGGCGTTGTCGTGGCGAAGAGATCCCGCCCACCCTTGACGGCGCATCGTCACGCTGAATAGCATCCGAAGCGTTCGAGGTGGGGGCATAGCCGTACCCCAAGTCATCGACTCGGCAAAAGAGTTCGACACCGGGTATCCGAACTCCATTCACTGACTTCTCGTCAAGAACTGACCAGGGCACTGACAAGGGCAAGGTTTCGCGCGAAGGGATCCGCGACCGCACCATGTTGGAATCACCGGGCATGACCGAGTCGGATCCCCTGTCGGGGTGGACCCTTGCGAGCCGCTTCGCCGCCGTCGCGGCGGCCGCCCCGACCGCGACCGCGGTCCGCAGCGAGGCCGGCGACCTCGACTACGCCGGACTCGACGCCGCCGCGACCGCCCTCGCCGCCCGGCTGCGCCGCCGCGGGGTGCGCCGCGGCGACCGGGTCGGCGTGCTGCTGGAGCGCTCGCCCCGGCTGGTCGTCGCGCTGCTCGGCATCCTCAAGGCGGGCGCCGCGTACGTGGCCGTCGACCCGGGGGACCCGCTCGCCCGGCTGCGGACCATCCTCGGCGACGCCGAGGTGCCGCTGGTGGTCACCGACGAGGAGCAGCAGCCGAAGCTCGACGGTGAGTTCGCGTACCTCGACATCCTCGACGAAGGTGCCGGGCCCGCGCCCGGCGACCAGGGAGCCGACGCCTCCGCGCTCCCGGTCGGGCAGACCCCCGAGGACCTCGCCTACGTCGCCTACACCTCCGGCTCCACCGGCCGCCCCAAGGGCGTCTGCGTGCCGCACCGCGCCGTGCTGCGCCTGGTGCTGGACGCCGGCTACCTCGGCGCCCGCCCCGACGACGTCTTCCTCCAACTCGCCCCGGTCGCCTTCGACGCCTCCACCCTGGAGATCTGGGGCGCGCTGCTGAACGGCGGCTGCCTGGCACTCGCCCCGGCCGGGCGGCTCGGACCGGCCGAGATCGTCAAGGCCGTCCGCGACACCGGCACCACCGTGCTGTTCCTCACCACCGCCCTGTTCCACCAGGCGGTCGAGGCGGGCCTGGGCGAGCTGCCCGCCCTGCGCCTGCTGCTCACCGGCGGCGAGGTGCTCTCCGCCGAACACGTCGGCCGGGCGGCCGCCGCCCTGCCCGGCACCCTCGTCTCGGCGGCCTACGGCCCCACCGAGAACACCACCTTCACCAGCACCCACCCCGTCCGCGGACCGCTCGGCGACCGCGGCGTCCCGATCGGCGGACCGATCGACGGCACCGGCATGGCCGTCCTCGACGAGCGGCTGGACCGGGTGCCCGACGGCACCGTCGGCCGGCTCTTCGTCAACGGCAGCGGCCTCGCCCACGGCTACCTCAAGCAGCCCGGCCTCACCGCCGACCGCTTCCTCCCCGACCCGTACGCGACCGCCCCCGGCACCCGGATGTACGACACCGGCGACCTCGCCCGGCGCGGCCCCGACGGCGCCTACGAGTTCGCCGGGCGCGCCGACGGCCAGCTCAAGGTCAACGGCGTCCGGATCGAGTCCGACGACATCGAGGCCCGGCTGCGCCGCCACCCCGACGTCCAGGACGCCGCCGTCGTCCTCCAGGACCACGGCCCCGGCGACCGCCGGCTGGTCGCCTTCTACAGCGGCCCGTACGCCGTCTCCTCGGTGGAACTGCGCCGGTCCCTGGCCGAGGACCTCCCGGCCACGATGATCCCCTCCGCCCTGGTCTGGGTCGACCGGCTGCCGCTCAAGGCCAACGGCAAGGTCGACCGGGACGCCCTGGCCGCCCGCCGCGGCCGGAGCCGCCCGGACGGCGAGGTGCCCTACCGGGGGCCCGCCGACCAGGTCGAGCGCCGCCTCACCGTGCTCTGGCAGGAGATCCTCGACGTCGAACCGGTCGGCGTCGACGACGACTTCTTCGACCTCGGCGGCCACTCGCTGACCGCCAGCCGGATCACCCGCGAGATCGCCGCCGAGTTCGAGACGGTGATCCGGGCCCGGGCCTTCTACCTCGATCCGACCGTCGCCGGCCTGGCCGAGCAGATCAGGGCCAAGCGGCCGGACCTGGCCTCCGACGCCGGACCGGCTCCGGTCGCCGCGCAGTCGGGCAGCGCGCAGTCGGTCGCCGCGCAGTCGGGCGGCGCGCCCGAGGCCGCGCAGTGAGGATCACCCGCCCCGGCGGCGAGGCGGAGCAGGACCCCGAACGCGTCGACCTGAGCGACCCGCACTTCTACGCCACCGGCGACCCGCACGCGGTCTGGCGGCACTACCGCCACAAGGCCCCGGTCACCCGGCTCACCGTGCCGAGCGGCCGCGGCTACGTCTCCGTCACCGCGCACGCCGAGACGGGCACCGTGCTGCGCGACCACGCGCTCTACACCTCCCGGCGCGGCAACATGCTCTCCGTCCTCGGCGAACAGGACCCGGCGGCCGACCGGATGATGGTCGCCAGCGACCCGCCGGTCCACGGCTACCTGCGCCGCCCCGTCGCCCAGGCGCTCTCCGCCCGCGAACTCGCCGCCCGCCGCCCGGCCATCCGCCGGATGGCCCGGTTGCTGCTGGCACCCCTGGCGAGCGGCGAACCCTGGGACCTGGCGGCCGCGATGACCGCCTTCCCGATGATGTTCACCGGCGCCCTGATGGGCCTGCCGGAGGCCGACTGGCCGGAACTGACCCGGCTCACCACCGTCGCGATCGCCCCCGCGGACCCGTCCTCCCGGGACGACTCCGGCGGCCACCAGCTGGTCTCCGCCCACCACGAACTCTTCGACTACTTCGCCGAGGTGGCCGCCGACCGCACCCCGCGCGAGGACCTGGTCGGCCTGCTCCAGCAGCTCACCGTCGGGGACCGGACGATCCGGCTCGACGAGGTCATCTACAACTGCTACAACGTGCTGCTCGGCGCCAACGTCACCGCGCCGCACGTCATCGCGACCACCGTCAACGCCCTGCTGGAGCACCCGGAGCAGTACCGGAGGCTGCTCGACGGCGGGGCCACCGTCGCGTCCGCCGTCGAGGAGGGCCTGCGCTGGGCCTCCCCGGCCACCCACGCGATGCGCTACGCCACCGAGGACACCACCCTCGGCGGCGAACCGGTGCGGGCCGGCGAGGCGGTGGTCGCCTGGCTGGGCTCGGCCAACCGGGACGAGACGGTCTTCGACGACCCGTACCGCTTCGACCTCGCCCGTACCCCCAACCGGCACCTCGCCTTCGGCTTCGGCCCGCACTACTGCGTCGGCGCCCCGCTGGCCCGGATCGCCCTGGCCGAGTTCTTCACCGAGGTCACCGAGCTGGTGGAGCGGTTCGAACCGGCCGGCCCGGTCGAGCACCTGGCCTCCAACTTCATCGCCGGGATCAAGCACCTTCCGGTGACCGCCCGGCTGCGCCCCGGCGCCGACCGGCAGCTCGCCCGGGACGCGAGCCGCACCACCCCGCACCACCCCGCACCACCCCGGAACGAGAGGACCTTCCTGCCGTGATCGAGATGCGCAGTGACACCTTCACACTGCCGACGCCCGAGATGCTCACCGCGATGACCGAGGCGGAGCTCGGCGACGACGTCTACGGCGAGGACCCGACGGTCAACGAACTGGAGCGCCGCACCGCCGAGCTGACCGGCAAGCAGGCCGCCTGCTTCTTCCCCAGCGGCACCATGGCCAACCTCGCCTCGATCATGGCCCACGCCCCGCGCGGCTCCAAGGCCCTGGTCGGCGCCGAGAGCGACATCTGGCTGTACGAGGCGGGCGGCGCCGCGGTCTGCGGCGGGGTCGTCTACGAGCCGCTGCCGAACCGGCCCGACGGCACCATCGCACTGGCCGACCTGGCCGCCGCCTTCCCGACCGACCCGGACGACCCGCAGTTCGCGCTGCCCGCGCTGATCTGCCTGGAGAACACCCACAACCGCTGCGGCGGCGTGGTGCTGCCGCTCGACTACCTGGCCGAGGTGCGCCGCTTCGCGGACGAGCGCGGCGTCGCGGTGCACCTGGACGGCGCCCGCGTGGTCAACGCGGCGATCGCCGCCGGGGTGGCGGTCGCGGAGATCACCGCGCACGTCGACTCGGTGCAGTTCTGCCTCTCCAAGGGCCTCGGCGCACCGGTCGGCTCGATGGTGGCCGGCAGCGCGGAGTTCGTGGAGAAGGTCCGCCGGCTGCGCAAGATGCTCGGCGGCGGGATGCGCCAGGTCGGGCTGCTGGCGGCGGCCGGCCTGGTCGCGCTGGACACCCGGGCCCGGCTGGCCGAGGACCACGCCAACGCCCGGCGGCTGGCCGAGGGGCTGGCGCTGCTCCCCGGTGTGGAGCTGGACGTCGACACCGTCGAGACCAACATCGTGATCTTCGAGGTCACCGACGAGCGGTTCGACTGGCGCAGCTTCGTCGGCTCGGTGGCGCAACACGGCCTGGCGGTGACCGAGTTCGGCCACGGTCGGATCCGCGCGGTGGTCCACCGCGGGGTGAGCGCCGAGGACGTCACCGCCGCCGTCGCCATCGTGGCCCGGGTGCTCAAGGACGGCCCGACGGCGGGCTGAGAGCCCGGCCCGGCCCCGCCTGGCCCCGCGCACCCGCGGGGCCAGGCGCGCCGCCGCCGGTCAGGCCGTCCGCAGCACCTGGGCCACGAACGCGTCCAGGTTGGCGACCGTGCGTGCGACCTGCTCCTCCAGCGTCAGCGACTCCTCGGGCCGGCTCACCGAGGCCGAGCGGCGCTTGCCGCGCACATACAGCGAACAGCCCAGGTCCGCGCAGATGTAGGTGCCGACGGTGTTCCCCTCGCGCCCGGCGGCGCCGGCCCGCCGGGCGGAGAGCAGGGCCACCCCGCTCCCGCCGTGGATGGTGATGCAGAGCGAGCACACATTGGTCTTGGTCAGGCTGCGCCGGACGTTCGGCGCGCGGAGCGTGACCCCCACCAGCCCCTCGCCGCGGAGGGCGACCAGATAGCCGCGGTCGGGTGCGCCCGGATCCCGCCAGCCTAGGAAGTCCAGGTCGTCCCAAGGGAGTTCGGCCAGGTTGCGGGGAATGCTGAGCCTGCGCGCCTCTCCCTTCGAACAGTTGACGAAGGATTCACGAATTTCGTTCTCGGCAAGTGGACGCATTCATCAGAGCCTAGTTGACTGCCGGGCGGGTGACCCGTCCCCGAAATCCACCAACGCAGAGGAGACCCCTGTGTCCATTGGCGGTACTCAGCCCGAACCGATACGCCCGACGGCCCGAACGGCCGCTCCGCGCCGGCTTCTGATGTGCCGGCCGCAGCATTTCGACGTGACGTACTCCATCAACCCGTGGATGCATCCGGAGAAGCCGGTCGACCGCGAGCTGGCGCTGCTGCAGTGGGAGCGGCTGCGCGAGGTGTACGTCTCGCTCGGCCACACCGTCGAGGTGATCGACCCGGTGCCCGGCCTGCCCGACATGGTGTTCGCCGCCAACGGCGCGACAGTGGTGGACGGCAAGGTCCTCGGGGCCCGGTTCCGGCACGTCGAGCGCACCGCCGAGGGCCCGGCCTACCTCGCCTGGTTCGTCCGGCAGGGCTTCCGGGACGTGCTCTGGCCCGAGTTCATCAACGAGGGCGAGGGCGACTACCTCCCGGTCGGGCGCCGCATCCTGGCCGGTACCGGCTTCCGCACCGACCAGCGCTCGCACTACGAGGCGCAGGAGTTCTTCGGCCTGCCGGTCACCTCGCTGACCCTGGTCAACCCCGACCACTACCACCTGGACACCGCGCTCGGCGTGCTCTCCGACACCGAGGTGATGTACTTCCCGGAGGCCTTCACCCCGGGCAGCCGCTCCGTGCTGGAAGAGCTCTTCCCGGACGCGCTGCGCGCCTGCGCCCAGGACGCCGCGGTGTTCGGCCTCAACGCCTTCTCGGACGGCCGCAACGTGGTGCTGCCGCAGGCCGCGGCGGGCCTGATCGAGCAGCTGCGGGAGCGGGGCTTCAACCCGATCGGCGTGGACACCACCGAACTCCTCAAGGCCGGCGGCGCGGTCAAGTGCTGCACCCTCGAACTGCGGCCCTGACGCCGCGACGTCGACGCTGCCGCCATGACACTCAGCCGGCCGCGGCCCCGCACCCCTCCCCGGAAATCCGGCGAGGGGTGCGGGGCCGCGGTGTTCCCGGGCGGGCTCAGTGCTCGTGCAGCGCCCACTTGCTGCTGTCCACCCGCGCCGTGCCGGGCAGGGCGATCAGCTCGGGCTTGAACAGCGGCGGCGCGCCCATCGCGGGCTCCCAGGTCGCCAGGGACTCGTCCTGGGGGACCTCGATCCGCCGGTCGGCGGCCAGGTCGGCGACCACCTTGAGCAGCAGCCGCACCCCGAGCGGCGCCAGGTGGTCGCGCCACAGGCTCTGCGCGGTCGAGCCCGGGGGCACGAACAGGTGCTCCTGGGCGGCGATCGGGCCGGCGTCGGTGCGCTCGGTCAGGTGGTAGACGCTCCCGCCGGTCACCTTGTCGCCGTCGCGGATCGTCCACCGGATCGCGTCCCGGCCGCGGTGCAGCGGCAGCAGGCTGGGGTGGTAGCCGATGGTGGCGACGGCGGCCCGGGCGCGGGTCTCCCGGCCGAGGAAGGCGTGCGAGTGCGCGGCGAGGATGACGTCCACCCCGTCGGGGACGTGCCGCGCGCGCAGCTCGGCCGAGTCCGTCCAGGGGATGTCCCTGGGGAACGCCCAGGACCGCACGCGGTCCCAGCACATCGCGTCGGCCTCGTCGGACCGCCCCTTGCGCAGCCGGGGCGCGGCCGCGCCGACGATCTTGTGTCCGCTGTCCAGCAGGGCCTCCGCGACCTGCACCGCGAACGCCCCTTGTCCCGATAGGTAGATGTTCATCCGTCCTCCTGCGCTCACTGGTCGGGTCTCGGTGTCGGGGTCAGCTCGTCACTCGGCCCCTTCCAGCCCCGCGAGGTCGGGCGTGAAGCGCACCGGCATGGTGGCGAACCCGGTCAGGAAGTTGGAGCGGATCGGCCGCGGCTCCTCGGTCTGCTCGAACCCGGTGGTGAAGTCCCGCAGCGCCTGGAGCAGTTCGGCGATCTCCACCTTGGCCAGGTAGGACCCCACGCAGAAGTGCGGGCCGTAGCCGAAGGCCAGGTGCCGGTTGGGGGTGCGGCCGAGGTCGAAGACCCCGGGCCGGTCGAAGACCCGCTCGTCCCGGTTTCCGGAGGCGTGCCAGAGCGTGACGATCTCGCCGGGCCGCAGCCGTACGCCGTGCAGTTCGGTCTCCCGGACGACGCTGCGCCCGAAGTGCATGGTGGGCGAGGCCCAGCGCAGCACCTCGTCCACGGCGGTGTCGACCGCGACCTCGCGGCGCTTGAGCCGCTGCCACTGGTCGGGCCGGGCCGCCAGGGTGCGGACGCAGTCGATCATCGTCAGCCGGCTGGTCTCGTCGCCGCCGATGATCAGGCTGTAGCAGTTGAGCACCACGTCCTCGTCGGTCAGCGGCACGCCGTCGACGGAGCTGGCGATCAGCATGCTGATCACGTCCCCGCCGGGTGCCTCGCGGCGCTCCTCGACGACGTCCATGAAGTACATCAGGATCTCGTTGCGGGCCATCTCGGAGTCGACCTCGTCGACGTCCTCGTCGTCCGCCGACAGCGCCGTCCTGGTCAGGCTGAGCAGGTAGTCCTGGTCCTGCTCGGGCACGCCCAGCAGGTTGGCGATGGTGGTCATCGGGATCCGGGCGGCGATCTGCTCGGCGAAGTCGCAGCCGCCGGAGCCGACCGCCTCGCGGATCCACTGCCGGGTGTTGGCCCGCACGGTGGCGGCGACCTCGGCCAGCACCCGCGGGGAGAGCACCCGTTGGAGGATCTTGCGCAGCTCGTGGTGGCGGTGCCCGTCGGTGACGGCCAGCATCCGGCCGGCCCCGGCGTCCCCGCCCTCCAGCAGGGTGACCAGGACGTTGCCGCGCTCGGAGGTGAAGTGGGTGTCGTCCCGGTAGGTGGCCAGGATGTCCTCGTGCCGGGAGAGCACCCAGAACCCGCGGCGGCCGTCGACCGGGGGGTTCCAGTGCAGCGGCGCCTCGTCCCGCAGGGTGCGCCACAGTGCGTCGAGGTCGTGGCCGGCGAAGGTGGCCGGGTCGCCCAGGTCCACGGTGGCCGGGGCCGGCGTGCGCACGGTCACCAGTCCGTGCGCCAGAACCGGCGCGGCTGGAACGGATAGGTGGGCAGCGGCACCCGGTGGCTGGCCTCGCCGCGGTGCAGGGCGGCGAAGTCCACCTGCCGGCCGCCCACCCAGGCGGCGGCCAGCTCGGCCAGCGCCCGGGCGTCCCGGCCGGCCGGCACGATGCCGTCGTCGGTGCGGGCGAAGGCGTCGGGGTCGGACGCCGGGGCGGCGGCGGTCGAGGTGGCGGCGCCGCCGGCGGCCTCCTCGGCGAGCGCCGCGATCAGCTCCTCGCGGCTGCGCACCACGGCCGCCCACCGGCGGGGCAGCACCTTGCGGCCGAGGTTGAGGCTGTAGCAGACGTCGTCCAGCCGCAGCCCCGGGTCGGCCGCCAGCCACTCCCGGAGCCGGGCGCGCTGGCGGGCCAGGGCCTCGTCGTCCAGGGCGGACAGGGTGGCCAGCCGCGGCCGGCCCGCCTCCTCGGGTTCGCGCCGGGCCGGGGCCGGTGCCTCCTCCAGCAGCAGGTGGGCGTTGTAGCCGCCGCCGCCGATCGAGGTGATGCCGGCCCGGCGGATGCCGGACTCCGGCTCCCAGTCCGCCCCTTCGAGCTGGGGCACGAAGGGTGTGCCGGGGAAGTCGAGGTCCGGGTTGACCTCGGTCAGGTTGATCGTCGCCGGGAGCTGCTTGTGGTACAGCGACAGCGCGGCCTTGATCGCCCCGAAGCCGCCGGAGACCACGCCGCCGTGGCCCACGTTGCCCTTGACCCCGCCGATCGAGGTGGTCGCGGTCTGCTTCCCGAACGCCATGCTCGCCGCGTGCACCTCGAGCTCGTCGGTCATCGGCAGGCCGAGCCCGTTGGCCTCGTACATGCCCACCGTGTCGGGGGAGACGCCGCCGACCTCCATGGCGCTCGCGATGCAGGCGCTCAGCCGCTCGGGCTGGGCCAGGCCGTAGGCCATCGCGCTGACGCCGTTGTTGTTCACGGCCGAGCCCTTGACCACGGCGTAGATGTGGTCGCGGTCGGCGACGGCGTGGCCCAGCGGCTTCAGCAGCACGGTGACGACGCCGCTGGACAGCGCGGTGCCGGTGCCGTTGGCGTCGAACGGGCGGCAGTGGCCGTCCTTGGACAGGATGCGGTTCTCCTCCCACAGGTGGCCGCGCGGGTGCGGCAGCCGCACCATCGCGCCGCCGGCGATCGCCAGGTCGGTCTGGCCGAGCAGCAGCGACTGACAGGCCAGGTGCACCGAGTAGTGGAAGCCCGCGCAGACCGCGGCGACGGTGACGGCCTCGCCGGTGAGCCCCATGTAGTACAGGGCGTTGGAGGTCATGGTGTCCGGCGACCAGGCCAGGCTGGCCTCGATCGCCTCCGGGCCGACCGACACCCGGTCCGGCGGGGAGCTGTAGAGCGCGGCGGTCTGCGGGTTGTTGGCGCCGTACATCCCGATCTCGGCGTCGAGCCGGTCCGGGTCGTAGCCGCCGTCCTCCAGCGACTCCCAGGCGCTCTCCAGGAACAGCCGGTTCTCCGGGGTCATCGCGGCGGCCATCCGGTCGCTGATGCCGAACACCGAGGGGTCGAACTTGTCGTAGGTGTCCAGCACGCCGCAGGCCCGGACGTAGAACGGGCTGTGGATCAGGGTCTCGTCGACGTGGATGTCGTCCTTGGCCAGGAAGCTGATGGACTCCCGGCCGTGGACGAGGTTGTCCCAGAACTGCTCCTTGGTGCGGGCGCCGGGGGCTCGTAACGACATGCCGATGACGGCCACGTCGCCCGGGTCGTAGTCCTGCTCGGGGCGGTCGGTCATGGGAAGGCTCCTGCCTCGTGTCGGGTGGGGGAGTGGCTCAGCCGTCGGTTGCCGGGCGGTCGCCGGCCGGGCGGGCGCGCAGCGCGGCGCGCCGGGCGCCGGCCCGGCGGCGGGCCGACTGGACCACCTCGGGGGTGGCGCCCTCGTCCTCGTCGAGCCACCGGGCGAGCGAGGCGATGTCGCGGAAGCTGAACAGGTCGGGGACCCGGACCCGCCGGTCGAAGCGCCGGGTCATCAGCCGGGCCAGCCGGATCAGCAGCAGCGAGTCGCCGCCGAGGTCGTAGAAGGCGGCCTGCACGTCGATGCCCGACGGTTCGAGGTCCAGCAGCTGGCCCCAGATCTCGGACAGGGCGATCTCGGTGGGCGTGCCGGGGGCGGTCAGCGGCCCGCCGGCCTCGGCGGCCGGCGGCTCGGGGAGTGCGTTGCGGTCGAGCTTGCCACCCGGCCCCAGCGGCAGGGCGGGCAGCACCACCAGGGTGGCGGGCACCAGGTAGTCGGGCAGTTCGGCGGCGAGCCGGGCGGTGACGGCGCCCTGCAGCGCCGCGTCCAGCCGGGGGCCGTCCGGGGCCGGGCCGTCGCCGGCCGGCACCACGTAGCCGACCAGCCGGTTGCCCCGGACGGCGGCGGCGGCCTCCCGGACCTCGGGGCAGCCGGTCAGCCGGGCCTCGACCTCCTCCAGCTCGATCCGGTAGCCGCGCAGCTTGACCTGGTGGTCGGTGCGGCCGAGGAAGCGCAGTTCGCCGCCCTCGGTGAACTCGACCACGTCGCCGGTGCGGTACATCCGCCCGCCCGGGTGGAACGGGTCGGCGAGGAAGCGCTCGGCGGTGGCCTCCGGACGGTTGAGGTAGCCGTGCGCGACACCGGCGCCGCCGAGGTACAGCTCCCCGGGGGTGCCGGTCGGGACCGGCCGCCGCTGCTCGTCCAGGACGTACACCAGGGCGCCCTCGGTCGGCGGGCCGATCGTCGGCTCCTCGGCCGAGTCCTCGGGGACCAGCCCGAAGGAGCAGAACACGGTGCCCTCGGTGGGGCCGTAGGCGTTGAACACCCGGGTGACGCCGGTCTCCCGGTACGTCCGGTCGACCAGCTTGCGGCGCAGTGCCTCGCCGCCGAACACCACGGTGCGCAGATTGGGCGGCAGCGCCCCGGCGTCCAGCAGGCCGTTCATCACCGAGGGGACGACGTTGAGGTGGGTGATCCGGTCGGCGTACCGGCTCTCCGGCAGGTGCACGGCGCTCTCGACCAGCACGACCGCGCCGCCGCGGCACAGCGCGTTGAAGATCTCCATCACGGACATGTCGAAGCAGACCGAGGCGGCCGCCGCGACCCCGCTCAGGTCGCAGCCCTCCAGGACGCGGTCCATCGCGGCGAGCATCGCCACGCAGCCGCTGTGCCGCACCGCGACGCCCTTGGGCCGGCCGGTGGAGCCGGAGGTGTAGATGACGTACGCGGTGTCCTCGGGCACGACCGGGACGGGCTCGGCGCCCGGCTCGGTGCTCACCGCGTCGCCGTCCAGCACCAGGACGGTCGGGCCGGGCGGGCAACCGGCCCGGGAGGCGGGGGTGGTGAGCAGCAGCCGGGTGCCGCTGTCCTCGACCATGAAGGTCAGCCGGTCGGCCGGGTAGTTCGGGTCCAGCGGCAGGTAGCAGGCGCCGCTGCGCAGGGCGGCCAGGATGCCGACCAGCAGGTCCGGGGTGCGTTCGACGCAGATCCCGACCGGGACGCCCGGGCCGGCCCCGGCGGCGGTCAGCTCCTCGGCCAGCTCCCGGGAGCGACGGTCGAGTTCGCCGTAGCTGAGGAGGCCGGACTCGGAGTGGACGGCGGTCGCGTCCGGGCTCTTGGCGGCCAGTTCGACGAACGCGGAGTGCAGGGTCTCGGTCACCGGTCGGTCCCCTCGGGCAGGCCGGCCGGTGCGACGGCGCCGAGGGCGAGGTCGGGCCGGGCGATCGAGTCGAAGAGCACGGTGCGGTACAGCGCGAGCAGTGCGGTCACGGTGTGCCTTTCCAGGTAGCTCGGTTTGAACTGGACGTGGCCGGCCACTTCGCCGTCGATGTCCGCCATCGAGATCTCCAGGTCGAACTTGGCGAGGTGCCGGCGCACCTGGAGCGGTTCGAGCGGCAGGGCCCCGTCCGGGGTGAGGGTGTCGCCGACGCCGTGGAAGAGCTTGACGGAGCGGGGGAAGGCGTCCGAGGACAGCCAGTTCACCACCACGTCGGACCACGGGGAGCGGCCCTCGACCCGCGGCGGCTTGAGCTGGGAGGCCAGCCGGTCGAGGGGGTAGTTCATGTGCTCCAGGAGGCCGAGCGAGAAGTCGTGGACCTCGCGGAGCAGGTCGCGGAAGCTGCGGTCGGCGGCCGGGTTCGCCCGGACCAGCACGGTGTTGAGGTAGTAGCCGATGGCGGACTCCCAGCCCGCCTCGGCCCGTTGGGCGATCGCGGTGGCCAGCACGGCGTCCTCGGTGCCGACCGCGCGGTTGAGGGTGGCGAAGAACCCGGCGAGCACCACGGTGCTGATCGACACGCCCTCGCGCACCGCGAACTCCCGCAGCAGGCGGGTCTCCTCGGCGCTCCAGCGGAACGCCAGGTCGCGGCCCTCGTAGGTGACGCCCGGCGGCCGCTCCCGGTCGGACAGGTCGAGGTGGGCGGGCGGGTCGGCCAGCTTGGCCGACCACCAGTCCAGGGCCGCGTCCGCGGCCGGCCCGGCCAGCCACTGCCGCTCCCAGGCGACGAACTCGGTGTACGGGGCGACCGGCGCGTCGGCGGCGGGGTCGGCGCCCTGGTAGTAGGCCTGGAGTTCGCGGATCATCACATCGGCGGAGGCCGCGTCCGAGGCGATGTGGTGGACCAGCACCAGCAGGTAGTGGTCGGCCGGCCCGCGGTTCATCAGGACGACCCGCACCAGCGGCCCGTTGTCCAGGTCGAGCGGCCGGTGCCCGTGCCGGGCCAGCTCCTCGCGGGCCTGCTCGTCGTCCAGCCCGCTGCTGTCCACCACCAGGAACTCGTACACCGGCTCGTCCAGGACGACCTGGTACGGCCGCCCGCCCGCCTCCACGAAGAGGGTGCGCAGCGCCGGGTGGCGGGCCACCACGGCCCGGACGGCCCGCTCCAGGGCCTTCTCGTCGACGGCGGTGCGGATCCGGGCGGTGACCATGAAGTTGTAGGGCACGGCGTCCGGCGCGACCATCTGCATGAACCAGAGCGAGGCCTGGCCGTGCGAGGCGGGGGCCAGTTCGAGGCCGAGGCCGTCGGCACGCAGCTGCTCCATGGCGGGGGCGTCGGTGGCGTCCAGGAGTCCGCGGGCGTCCAGTTCGTCCAGCAGTTCCTCGGCGTCCAGTTCGGACAGCTCGTCGAGGAAGTCGTGGAAGTCGAGGAAGGCGTGGTCGGGCCCGGCCTTCGGCGGGGGAGCGGGCGTGGGGGCGGGAGCGGGGGCCGGAGCGGCCGCCGGGGAGCCGGCGGTGAGCTCGACGAAGTGGCCGACCACCTCGGAGATCGGGCGGCCGTCCAGGAACACCACCGGCGACACCCGGTGCCCGAACAGCGCCTGCATCCGGTTGACCAGCCGGATGCCCACCATCGAGTCGAGGCCGAAGTCCCGCAGGCAGGCGTCGGTGTCGAAGCCGCTCACCGGCACGCCCAGCGCGTCGGCGAGTTCGGCGAGGACGACCTCCGCCACCGGCCGGTCAGCGGGCCCGGCCTCGGCCTCGGCCTCGGCCCGGAGGACGGGCGCGGCCGCGGGCGCGGTGGCGACCGCCGGGGCCGCTGAGGCCGTCGGGGCCGCGGCGCGGGCGGGCTGCGGCTCGGTGTCGATCCAGTAGCGCTCCTTCTGCCACTGCACCAGCGGGGTCTCCACCAGCTCGACGTCGTCGCCGAACAGCGGGTCGAAGGTCAGCGGCAGGCCCCGGACGTACAGCGAGGCGGCCGCGCCCAGCAGGCAGCGCAGGTCGCTCTCCTCGCGCCGCAGCGAGTTGATCGCGTGCACCCGCGCCCCGCGGGTCAGGGCGATCTCCTCGACCGCGCCGCGCAGCGTCTCGTGCGGGCCGATCTCGATGAAGGTGCCGACGCCCCGGTCGACCAGCGCCCCGATGGTCTCGGCGAAGCGGACCTGGTCGCGCAGGTTGTGCACCCAGTAGTCGACGTCGGTGGCCGGGTTCACGGTGTCGGCCAGCGCGGTGGAGTGGAAGTCGACGGTGGGCGGCAGCGCGGTGATGCCGTCGATGCCCTCGCGCAGCGGCTGGAGCAGCGGATCCATGCCGGGGCTGTGCACCGGCCGTTCGACCCGGATCCGGCGGACCGAGATCCCCTCCCGCCGGAGGTCCGCCTCCAGGGCGTCGACGGCCTCGGGCGAGCCGGAGACCGCCGCGCTGGTGGGGCTGTTGACCACGGCGACGGCCGCGTGGGCGGCGTACGGGGCGAGCCGGGGCAGCAGCTCCGCCTCCGGCAGGTCGACCGAGATCATCGCGCCCGCGGCGGCCTTCCGCTCCAGCAGGTGCGAGCGGGTGACCACGACCCGGGCGGCGTCCTCCAGCGACAGTGCCCCGGCCACGCAGGCGGCCGCGACCTCGCCCAGGCTGTGCCCGACCACGGCGGTCGGCTCGACGCCGAGGCCGAGCCAGACCTTCGCCAGCGACACCTGGAGGGCGAACAGCACAGGCTGCTGGAAGTCCATCTCCTCGTACCGGGCCCGCTCGGCCGGGGCGGCCAGCTGCTCCAGCACCGAGCAGCCGCCGGCCGCCCGCACGGCGGCGTCGCAGGCGGTCATCCAGGTCCGGAACCCGGCGTGGGAGCGCAGCAGTTCACGGCCCATGCCGACCCACTGGGTGCCGCCGCCGGAGAACACCAGGGCCACCCGGCGGTCGACGGTGCCGGAGAAGGTGCCGGTGACCACCTCGGGGTGCGGGCGGCCGGCCGCGACCCGGGCCAGCCCGTCCAGCACGTCCTGCCGGTTGCGGGCGAGCAGCGCGACCCGGTGGTTGTGGTGGGTGCGCCGGGTGGCCAGGGTGTAGGCGAGGTCGCAGACCCGCAGGCCCGGGTCGCGTTCGACGTGGTTGGACAGCTCGCGGCAGGTGTCGGCCAGCGCGCCCGCCGTACGGGCCGTGACGGGCACCAGGTGCAGCGGCCCGTCGGCGGCGGGGTCGGCGGGGGCGGGGGCGACGTGCCGGCCCCGGTCGCCGGCCAGGAACGGGTGGGCCGGGACGGGCAGTCCGGCGGTGTACAGCGCGCCGAGCGAGCCGAGCAGGGTGGCCGCCTCGTCCTCGCCGCGCCGCAGCGAGGGCAGGGTGGCGGCGGGGAGGAGCTCCGACACGGACTTGAGCAGCAGCGGGTGCGGGCTGAGCTCGATCACCGCGTCGACCTCGTGCTCGCGCAGCCCCTTCAGGGCGTCGACCACCCGGATCTCCCGGCGCAGGTTCTCCGCCCAGTACTCCGGCCCGAGTTCGGCGCCGTCGACGGCCGCGCCGGTGACCGTGGAGATCATCGGGATCCGGGCGGTGCGGGGCCGGATGCCCGCCAGCTCGGCCTTCAGCGGGGCGAGCACGTGGTCGACCAGCGGGGAGTGCGGGGCGTGGCCCATCCGCACCCGGTGGTTGGTGACGCCCGCGTCGGTGAGCCGCCGGACCAGGTCGTCGATCTCCTGCGGCGTGCCGGTGACCAGCGTGGAGCGCAGGCCGTTGCGGCCGGACAGGGTGAGCCCGCCGGTCAGGTACGGCTCGACCTCGTCCGCGGCGGTCATCACCACGATGCCCTCGCCGCGCCCGACGGCCAGCTGCTGGAGCAGCCGGCCGTGGTGGGCGGCCAGCCGGGAGGCGTCGTCGAATTCGAGCGCGCCGGCCACGTGGGCGGCGGCGAACTCGCCGACGCTCTGGCCGACCACGACGTCCGGCTCCACCCCCAGTGAGCGCCAGGCCTCGGCCAGCGCGACCTGGAGCGAGAACAGCAGTGGCTGGAAGACGTCCATGTCGTCGAGCCGGCCGTCCGGGGCGAGCAGCTGGTCGACCAGGGAGAAGCCGAGCAGCTCCCGCATCCGCCGGTCGGAGCGCATCATCGAGCGGCGGAACACCGGCAGCCCGGCGAGCAGTTGGCGGCCCATGCCGACCCACTGGGAGCCGTTGCCGGAGAACAGGAAGGCCACCCGCGGGCGGCGCCCGGTCGCCTCCCCGACGCTCAGCCCGGGGGCCGGCTCGCCGTTGCCGAAGGCGTCCAGCTGGGTGCGGAGTTCGGCCATGTCACGGGCCGCTGCCGCGAGCCGGAAGGCGCCCGCGCCGGGCGCGCGGCCGCACGGCTCGCGCAGGTCGGTGGCGTCGCGCAGCGCCCGGGCCCGTTCGGCCAGCGCCTCCCGGGAGTCCGCGGCCAGCAGCAGCAAGGAGCTCTCGGGACGCGGCAGTTCCTCGACGGCGACGTGGCAGATCGCGCCGCCGAAGCCGAAGGAGCTGACGCCGCCCCGGCGGGCGTCGGAGCGCCGCGGCCACGGCGTCAGCCGGTCCTGGACGGTGAGCCGGTACTCGTCGAAGAGGATCTGCGGGTTCGGCGTGCTGTAGTGCAGGCTCGGCGGGAGCACGCCGTTGCGCATCGACATCGCGAGCTTGACCAGGCCGACGATGCCCGCGGCGGCCTCCAGGTGGCCGACGTTGGACTTGACGGAGCCGAGCCGCAGCGGCTCGGTGCGGTCGCCGCCGAGGACCGCGCCGATCGCATTGGCCTCGATCGGGTCGCCGAGCGGCGTCGCGGAGCCGTGGCACTCGATGTAGTCCACCAGGTCCGGTGCGATGCCGGCCCGCCGGTACGCGGTGCGCAGCATCTTCTCCTGGGCCTGCGGGTTGGGCGCCGTCATGCCGTTGCTCAGGCCGTCGTTGTTGGAGGAGCTGCCCTTGATCAGGCAGTACACCGGCAGGTCGCGCTCCAGGGCGACGCTGAGCGGGGCCAGCACGACCACGCCGGCGCCCTCGCCGCGGACGTAGCCGTTCGCCCGGGCGTCGAAGGACTTGCAGCGGCCGTCCGGGGCGAGCGCGCCCATCGCGTCCATGGCGGTGTAGTAGTCGGAGACGAAGCTCAGGTTGACGCCGCCGGCCAGCACCAGGTCGCTCTCGCCGAGTTGGATCGACTGGCAGCCGACGTGCACCGAGACCAGGGAACCGGCGCAGGCGGCGTCGATGGCCATGCTCGGGCCCTGGAGGCCGAGCAGGTAGGAGACCCGGTTGGCGATGATGCCGTCGTGCATGCCGGTCGCGGTGTGCGGGGTGATCTGGGCGTCGGGGCCGCGGTAGTGCGCCAGGGCGGCGTAGTCGCCCCAACAGGAGGCCATGAACACGCCGGTGTCGCTGCCGAGCAGGGTGTGCGGGGCGATGCCCGCGTCCTCCAGCGCCTCCCAGCACAGCTCCAGGACCAGCCGCTGCTGGGGGTCCATCTGGACGGCCTCGCGGGGCGAGATGCCGAAGAACAGCGGGTCGAAGCGGTCGATGCCGTCGATGAACCCGCCCCAGCGGACCGCGTCGTTCATCAGCTCGCGGCGCGCGGCCGGCACCGGCCCGACGGCGTCGCGGCCCTCGACCAGCAGCCGCCAGAACGAGGACGGGTCCGGCCCGCCGGGGAAGCGGCAGCCGATGCCGACGATGGCCACCGGCTCCTGCGCGGACGGGCGGCGCTCCGCGCCCCGGACGGGCTCCGCCTCGCGCGGCCCCTCGACCAGGGCCCGGGCCAGCTCGCCGACGGTCGGGTACTGCCAGATCCAGGTGGCCGGGACGGCCCGGCCGAGGAATTCGGACAGCGCGGCGGCGAGCGCCACCGACTTCGCGGAGTCCAGTCCGTAGCGGTGCAACGGGGCCCGGGGATCCAGGGTGTTCGCGGACACGTCCAACAGTTCGGATACGCGGGAGAGCAGGAAATCCGTGACGGCGGACAAGTCCGGCACCGCTCGTTCTTGGGGCATGGCGACTCCCTGGGCAGGGCGGATGGAATGGGCGGGGGGAATGGGAGGGCGGGGCTGCCCGACGGGCCGGTCGGGGCTCGGTCCGGAGCCCCGACCGCCGGGCCGCGGCAGCCGAATTCAGCCGCGTCCGGACGTGCTGGTCAGGCGTGCGGAACGGATGTGCGGAACAGGCGTGCGCAGCAGATGTGCGGATCAGCGGCTTCGAAGCAGCTCGGGTGAGCGCGGATCAGCGGCCCACTGTGAAGTTCTCGCCGCAGCGCGCGGCGCCCGCCGACCGGCGCGTCGGCACGTCCGCGGTGGGGGTTCCGCGGTGCTGCTGTCTCGGTCCGCCCTGGGCGCGGAGGTCGAATCGGGTGGCGCAACGAGTATGCGAATAATGCGAATCGATGTGCAGCGGATCACCAGGTATTTACCGACCAGCGGGTACGAGAGTGCCACCTGGCGATTGGTGAGACAAGCGCCGTCGGCGGGCCGGTCGGGGCAGTGGCGGGAACCGATCGGCAAAGTGTCCGATTCGACCTGCTCGACCGAACGTCTCCGGTCGAATGAAACAACGGCGGATGAACCGGTGCACAGCAGGCGTACGTTCGCGTGCGATATAGGCAACCTGCCTGGCAGGCAAGGAAGTTGTGCGTGACAGGAAGTGCCCCGTGATCGGGGCGGGGTGGACAGCGGAGGATCGACCCGGGCAAGCTGACCTCCATGCCAGTTGCGAGTCTTGAGACAGCGTCAGTCGGTGCCGACCGCTCCTCGGTCCGGTCCTCGGCCAGACAGCGCTCCGCCGGTGCACCTCTCGGTGCACCGCGGCCCGGCGACCGCACCGGCCGCGACCGCACCGGCCGTGACCGCTTCGGAGGGCCGGCATGACCGACATCGCGGTGCAGCCGCTGGCCCGGCCGGGACTGGCGCTCGGCGTGCTGGCCGGGGCGCTCGCCCTGGACGTCAGCGGCCTCGGGGTGCTCAACGCCGCCCTGCCCTCGGTCGGCAGCCGCTTCGACCTGGCCGACACCACCCTCCAGTGGGTGATGACCGCCTACGCCGTCACCTTCGCCGGCTTCCTGCTGGTCGGCGGCCGCCTGGCCGATGTGCTCGGCCGGCGGCGGGTGTTCGAGGTCGGCGTCGCCGTGTTCACCGTGTCCGCGCTGGTCGGGGCGATGGCGCCGAACATCGGGGTGCTGCTGGGGGCGCGCGCCGTCCAGGGCATCGGCGCCGCGCTGTCGGGGCCCGCCGCGCTGGCCCTGCTGTCGGAGGCGTTCCCGGCCGGTCCGGCCCGCAACCGGGCGTTCAGCGTCTACGCGGCGGTCGGCGCCGCGAGCTTCAGCGGCGGGGTGATGCTGGGCGGCGTGCTGACCCAACTCCTCGGCTGGCGTTCGGTGCTGTGGTTCTCGGTGCTGCTGGGCGTCGCCGTGCTCGCCGTGACCCGCATCGGCCTGCCCGACGGCACCGGGCACAGTGGCCGGCTGGACCTGCCCGGCGCGGTGGCCGGCACCCTCGGTCTCACCCTGCTCGTGGTCGGGGTGAGCAGCTCCGGCGCGACGGCCTGGACCGTACTGGCCGCCGCGGCGCTCTGCCTGGTGCTGTTCGTGGTCCGCGAGCACCGCACGGCCGACCCGGTCCTCCCGCTCGGCCTGTTCCGGCTCGGCTCCGTCCGGGCGGCCAGCCTGGCGGCGTTCCTCCAGTACATGGGCTCGGTCGGGATGCTGTTCTTCGCGCCGCTGTACCTCCAGGGAATGCTGGGCTACTCCCCGTTCGAGTCCGGCCTGGCGCTGGTGCCGATGTCCGCCGCGGTCTTCCTCACCGCCAACTTCGCCACCGGCCGGCTGCTGGCCCGGTACAGCCCGCGCACCCTGATGGCCGTCGGCCTGGTCCTGATCGGCGTCGGCACCGGACTGTGGCTGGCCACCCCGCACGACGGCTCCTACCTGGTGTACGTGCTGCCCGGCCTGGTGCTCAGCGGCATCGGCCAGGGGCTGAACTTCCCCTCGATGACCACCGCCGGGCTGGCCGGCGTCCCGGCGGAACAGCAGGGCGTCGCCGGGGCGGTCAACGTGGTGACCCAGCAGATCGGCGCGAGCGTCGGCGTGGCACTGATGGTCCTGGTCGCCGGGACCAGCACGGACCAGCTCGACGGCTACCACCTCGCCTACATCACCGCCGCCGCCGCGTGCCTGCTCGGCGCTGCCGCCATCGCCGCCGGTCGGCGTACCTGAGGGGAGCCAGGCCCGGGGAGGCGTCGGCAGGCGGTCCGCGGCCGATGCGTCGGTGCGGGGGCTCCGTTCCGTACGGATCTCCGAGGAGGTATGAAGGGGGGGCATCCAGGTCGGGGACGCGTGCCCGCTCGCGCGGGGACGGCCGATCCGACCGGAGCCCGCCCCGCCACACCGTTCCGCACCGTGAAAGGCGCCGCCCCATGACGTCCCTGCTGCTCTCCCGCCGTGACCTCGACTTCCTGCTGTACGAATGGCTGGACGTCACCGCGCTCACCGGGCGGGCGCGGTACGCCGACCACTCGCGGGAGACCTTCGACGCGGCCCTGGACCTCAGTGAGCAGGTCGCCACCCGGCACTTCGCGCCACACAACAAGCGGAACGACGCCGAGGAGCCGCGGTTCGACGGCGAGCGGGTGCACATCATCCCGGAGGTCAAGGAGGCGCTGGGCGTCTTCGCCGGCACCGGGCTGCTCGGCAGCGCCATGGACTACGAGGTCGGCGGCGGGCAGCTGCCCTCGGTGGTGGCCAGCGCCTGCTTCGCATGGTTCCAGGCCGCCAACCCGGGGACGTCCGGGTACCCGTTCCTCACCGCGGGCAACGCCAACCTGCTGCTGGCGCACGGCAGTCGCGACCAGATCGACACCTACGTCCGGCCGATGGTGGAGGGGCGGTTCTTCGGCACCATGTGCCTCTCCGAGCCGCAGGCCGGCTCCTCGCTGGCCGACGTCCGGACCCGGGCGGAGCCGCGCGCGGACGGCACGTACCGGCTGTTCGGCAACAAGATGTGGATCTCCGGCGGCGAGCACGAACTGTCCGAGAACATCGTCCACCTGGTGCTGGCCAGGATCCCCGGCGCACCGGCCGGAGTGAAGGGCCTGTCCCTGTTCATCGTGCCCAAGGTGCTGGTCGGCGCCGACGGCTCGCTCGGCGAGCGCAACGACGTCGTGCTGGCCGGGCTCAACCACAAGATGGGCTTCCGGGGGACGACCAACACCCTGCTCAACTTCGGCGAGGGCGTGCACCGGCCGGGCGGCGAGCCCGGCGCAGTCGGGCACCTGGTCGGTGAGCCGCACCGCGGGCTCGCGTACATGTTCCACATGATGAACGAGGCCCGGATCGGCGTCGGACTCGGCGCCGCCGCGCTCGGCTGCACGGGCTACCTGCACGCCCTGGACTACGCCCGCACCCGCCCCCAGGGCCGCCCGGCCGGGGCCAAGGACCCGGCCTCCCCGCAGGTGCCGATCATCGCCCACGCCGATGTGCGCCGCATGCTGCTGGCCCAGAAGGCCTATACGGAGGGCGCGTTGGCCCTGGTGCTGTACGCCGGCCGGCTCCTCGACGAGGAGCGCACCGGCGCGACCCCCGACGCCAGGGCCCGCGCCCACCTGCTGCTGGACGTCCTGACGCCCGTGGTCAAGAGCTGGCCCTCCCAGTGGTGCCTGGAGGCCAACAGCCTGGCCATCCAGGTGCACGGCGGCTACGGCTACACCCGCGAGTACGACGTCGAGCAATTCTACCGCGACAACCGGCTCAACCCGATCCACGAGGGCACCCACGGCATCCACGGCCTCGACCTGCTCGGCCGCAAGGTCGTCATGGACGACGGCGCGGGGCTGCGCCTGCTCGTCGAGACGATCTCGGCGACGACCGCCCGCGCCGAGGGCCTCGGCGGCGACGCCGCCGGGTACGCGGCGCAGCTGGACGAGGCCGTCCGGCGCATCGCCGCGGTCACCCGGCGGCTGTGGGCGACCGGTGACCCGGAGACGGCCCTGGCCAACGCGACCGTCTACCTGGAGGCGGTCGGCCACACCGTCGTCGCCTGGCTGTGGCTGGAGCAGTACCTCGCCGCCGCGGGCGGCACCGAGCCGGTCCACGCGGGCAAGCGGCACGCCTGCCGGTTCTTCTTCCGGCACGAACTGCCCAGGACCGAAGCGCAGTTCCGGCTCCTGGAGAGCCTGGACCGGACCGCCGTCGAGATCCCCGACGACGCGTTCTGAGTGCGGAAGTCCCCCGCACCGGACGGTGCGGGGGACGAACCCCGGGCGGAGGCGGGCGCCAGGGCCTGTCCGGCCCTAGACGGCGGCCAGGCGGGCGTGCCGGCGGGCGGTCGCCTCGGTCGGGTCGAGGGCCGGGACGGCGGCCAACAGGTCCTTGGTGTAAGGGTGTTGCGGGGAGTCGTAGACCGTGTCGGCGTCGCCCTGCTCCACGAACCGGCCGGCCCGCATCACCGCGACCCGGTCGCTCACCTGGCGGACCACGGCGAGGTCGTGCGCGATGAAGACCAGGGCGAGCCCGAGGTCGCGCTGCAACTCACCGAGCAGGTCGACCACTTGGGCCTGGGTGGTGACGTCCAGCGCGGAGACCGGCTCGTCGCAGACGATCAGCCGCGGCTCGGGCGCCAGGGCTCGGGCGATGCCGACCCGCTGGCGCTGGCCGCCGGAGAACTCGTGCGGGTAGCGGTGGTACCAGTCGGCGTTGAGCCCGACGCGTTCGAGCAGCTCGCCGACCCGGGTGCGGATGCGGCGCTCATCGCTCTCCCCGGCCACCCGCAGCGGGTCGGCGACGGACTCCCCGATGGTGCGGCGCGGGTTGAGCGAGGAGGCCGGGTCTTGGAAGACCATCTGCAACTCCCGGCGGAGCGACCGCAGTTCCCGCTCCCCGAGGGCCCCGATGTCCCGGCCGCGGTAGTGCAGCCGGCCGGCCGTCGGCTCCAGCAGCCGGACGAGCATCCGGCCGAGCGTGGTCTTGCCGGAGCCGGACTCGCCGACGATGCCCAGCGTCTCGCCGGCCCGCACGGTGAGCGAGACGCCGTCCACCGCGGCCACCGGGGCGGAGCGCCGGGTGAGGCCGCCGCGGGTGGCGAACTCCCGGCGCAGCTCGGTGGCTTCGAGCAGCAGCTCACCTCGGGGCGGGTCGGCGGGCCCGACCGGCGCCTGCGGGGCGTCGACCCGGGGCACCGCCGCCAGCAGCGCCCGGGTGTACGGCTCGCGCGGGGCGCCGAGGACCTCGGCGACCGGGCCGTGCTCCACCGCCCGGCCGTCCTTCATCACCAGCACCCGGTCGACGCTCCCGGCGACCACGCCCAGGTCGTGGGTGACCAGGACCAGCCCGGCCCCGGTCTCGGCGCGCAACTCGTGCAGCAGGTCGAGGATCTGGGCCTGGACGGTGACGTCCAGCGCGGTGGTCGGCTCGTCGGCGACCAGCAGTCGGGGCTCGCAGGCCAGGGCCATCGCGATCAGCACCCGCTGGCGCATCCCGCCGCTGAACTCGTGCGGGCGCGAGCGTGAGCGCCGCGCCGCGTCGGCGATGCCGACCCGGTCGAGCACCTGGACGGCCCGGGCCCGGGCGTCCCGGCGGGAGACCGTCCGGTGGACCCGGACGACCTCGGCGATCTGGTCCCCGACCGCGTAGTACGGGTCGAGGGCGGACAGCGGGTCCTGGAACACCATGGCCGCCAACCCGCCGCGCAGCCGCCGGAGGTCCGCACCCTGGGCGGTGGCGGCGTCGACCCCGGCGACCCGGACCGAGCCGCCGGTGCGGGCGCCCGTGCCCTGGTGCAGGCCGAGCAGGGCGGCGGCGACGGTGCTCTTGCCGGAGCCGGACTCGCCGACGATGCCGAGCGCCTGCCCGGCCGCCAGGGTGAAGGTCACGCCGTCGACGGCGCGGAGGTGGCCACCGTCGGAAGGGGCGGCAGCCGGGGCGCCGACCGGGAACTCGACGACCAAGTCCCGCACGTCCACGAGCAGTTCGTCGCTCATCCCAGCACCACCCTTCGGTCGGTCACCGCGTACAGCAGGTCGGCGACGATGTTGGCGAGGACCACGCAGAACCCGGTGACGAGGACGAGGCCGACGACGGTCGGCAGGTCGATCAGGCTCACCGAGCTGACCAGCAGCTTTCCGAGCCCCGGGAGGCCGAACAGCGACTCGGTCAGCACGGCGGACCCGAACAGCGTCCCGAGGTCCATGGCGGTGAGCGCGATCACCGGGGTGAGCGCGCCGCGCAGTGCGTGCCGGGTCACCAGGTGCCGTTCGCTGACGCCGTACGCCCGGAAGGTCCGGATGTGGTCCTCGGCGAGCGTCTCCAGCATGGCCGAGCGGGTCAGCCGGGCGTACTTGGCGGACTCGATCAGTGCGAGCGAGAACCAGGGCAGCAGCAGGCCCCAGAACCACTGCTGCGGGTCCTCGGTCAGCGGGACGTAGCTGGGGAACGGCAGCCACTGGAGCTGGGCGCAGAGGACGATCAGCAGCACCAGGCCGATGACGAACACCGGGACGGCGGTGCCGGTCAGGGTCAGCGCGGTCAGCAGGCGCTCGCTGAGCCGGCCCCGGCGCAGCGCGGAGAGCAGCCCGGTGCCGACCCCGAGGACCAGCCAGATCACCATCGCGCCGAAGGCCAGCGAGGCCGTCACCGGGAGCCGGGCGGCGATCATGTCGCTGACCTGCTCGCCGCTGCGGTAGGAGACGCCCAGGCAGGGGGCCGGGCAGTGCAGCAGCCCGGTGCCGGCGCTGAAGTCGCGTCCGGCGACCAGGCCCTGGAGGAAGCGGGCGTACTGGAGGTGGACCGGCGCGTCGAGGCCCAGCCGTTCGCGGACCTGGAGGACCTGGGCGGGGCTGCACTTCTCGCCGCAGGCCAGCTGGGCGGGGTCGCCGGGGGCGAGGTAGAAGGCCGCGTAGACGACCAGGGTGAGGGCGAACAGGACGCCGATCATGCCGACGGCCTTGCGGAGCAGGAAGCGGGTCATGCGGTGGCCTCCTCATCGGCCGGGAGGCCGACCGGGAGGCCGACCGAGGGGCCGGTCGGGGGGCCGGTCGGGGACGCAGCCGCCTGCCGCGCCGCGCCGACCCGCAGCCGGGAGGCCGCCCGCGGGTCGAGCTCGGTGCGGACGGCGTCGCCGAGCACGGTGAAGGCGAGCACCGTGGCGAACAGCACCGCGGACGGCAGCAGCACGTACATCGGGTCCGCGCGGAACCAGGTGGTGGCGCCGGAGAGCATCTGGCCCCAGGAGGAGGTCGGCGGCTTGACGCCCACGCCGAGGAAGGACAGCCCCGCCTCGGAGACCACGTTGGACGGCAGCAGGATCGCCGCGTAGGTGATCACCGGCGCGGCCAGGGCCGGCAGCAGCTCCCGGCGGGCGATCCGCCACCGGCCGGCGCCGGCCAGCCGGGCCGCGGCCACGTAGTCGAGCTGCCGGAGGCTGAGCGTCTGCGCCCGGACCAGCCGGGAGGTGCCGGCCCAGCCCAGCAGCCCGATGACCAGGGTGAGCAGCAGCGGGCGGGGGAAGTCGGCGGGCACGACCGCCATCAGCGAGATGGCGAAGACCAGCGAGGGCAGCGCGAGCATCACCTCGGTGGTGTTGCCGATCAGCTGGTCGAGCAGCCGGCTGCCCAGGCCCGCGGCGAGGCCGAGCAGGACGCCGATGGTGACCTGGACGACGGTGGCGCCGACGGCGACGAGCAGCGAGAGCCGGGCGCCGTGGACCAGTCGGGCGAACACGTCCCGCCCGGTGCCCGGTTCGACGCCGAGCCAGTGGTCGGCGCTGACGCCGCCGAGGGAGCCGGTGGGCACCCCGCCGGCCGCCGAGTCCAGCAGGTCGTTGTGGTAGCTGGTGGGGTCCTGCCCCTCGATCGCGCTGAGCAGCGGCGCCGCCACCGCGATCAGCAGGAGCAGGGCGATGACGAGCCCGGCGGCGCGGGCGGTGCGCCGCGCGAGCAGCCGCCGCCACACCTGCCGCCGCCCGGCGGCCGGGGCGGCCGCGCGGGCCTCCCCGGCCGTGGGTTCCTGTGGAGCCATGGTTGTTCGACCGATCCGATCCGTTCCTGTCCGTTCCCGTCCGCTACTTCACCGCGACCTGGGAGATGTCCAGTACGCCGGTCCAGTCGCTGATCACGATGTTGCGGACGTCCTTGCCGGAGAGCCGCTTGTAGACGGGGTGGAACAGCGGGACGGTGAGGGCCTGCTGGCCGATCCGCTGGTCCAGGGCACCCCAGCGCTTGGCCGCCTCGGCGTGGTCGGTGATGGTGTTGATCCGGTCGATCTCCTCGTTCACCGAAGGGTCGTCCAGCTGCGCGGAGTTGAAGTTGTAGCCGTCGGTGACGATCTGCCGGCCGTCGAAGATCGGCGCCAGGAACGGGCCGCCGGACGGCCAGTCGGCGCCCCAGCCGGAGAGGAAGAGGCCGGGCTCGGTGCCGACGGTGTGGATGGTCTTGGAGTACCGGGTGCCGTCCAGGGCGTCGAGCTGGACGGTGATCCCGGCCGCCTTGAGGCCGTCCTGGACGGCGGCGGCCAGGTTGGGGCCGTAGCCCTTGCCGCTCTCGGTGGAGTGGGTGAGCGTGATGGTCAGGCCGTTCGGGTAGCCGGCCTCCTTGAGCAGTTCCTTGGCCTTCTCCGGGTTGCCGGTGGCGCCGGCCGGGAACGGGTCGTACGGCGTGTACCCGAAGGTCTCCTGGGTGGGCAGGTAGGTGGTGGCGGCCTCGGCGAGCGAGGAGCCGCCGGCGGCGTTGACGACCGAGGTGCGGTTGAGCGCGTAGGCGACGGCCTGCCGGACCTTCGGGTCGTCGAAGGGCTTCACCTTGGGGTTGAACGCCAGGTAGTTGACGTAGCCGAAGTGGCCGGTGCCGACGCGGGCGGCGAGCGCCTTGTCGTCCTTCACCTGGGCGAGTTCGGAGGGGCCGAGGTTGGTGTCGGTGGTGACGGCGGCCGCGTCGGCGCCGGTGCCGGCCGAGAGCCGCTGGTTGATCACCGCCGGGTCGAGCCCGGACTGCACGTCGACGGTGTCCGGGTACGCCTTGCGCTGGTCGTCGGTGGCCGCCGACCAGTTGGGGTTGCGCTTGAGGACGAGGTGGGTGCCGTCGTTCTCGTTCTTCTCGACCAGGTAGGGGCCGGAGGCGATCGGGTGGTCCTGGTACTTCGTCCCGGTGTCCTTGGCCTTGGGGACGGGCGCGAACTGGGTCTGGGTGGCCAGATAAGGGAAGTCGCCCTCGGGCTTGTCGAGGTGGAAGACGATGGTCTTCTCGTCCGGCGTCTCGATGGCGTCCAGGGTGCGGCCGTCCTTGTAGGGGCCCTGGTAGTCCGCGGCGCCGATCAGCCAGTCCCGCAAGTACGGTGCTCCACCGGAGAGTTCGGGAGCGAAGGAGCGCTCGATGCCGTACTTGATGTCGGCGCTGGTGATCGGCGAGCCGTCCTCGAACTTGAGGCCGTCCTTCAGGTGGTACGTCCACACCTTCGCGCCGTCCGAGGCGGTGCCGGTGTCGGTGGCGAGGTCCGGGACGACCTTGGTGCCGGCCGCGCCGTCCGCCCGGTTGCGGGTGGTGAGGGTGCGGAACACCAGCGAGGGCACGTTGCCGCCGCCGGAGGTGTACATCCGCGCGGGGTCGAACTGGTCCTGCGGGTTCTGGTTGAGGACGGTGAGGGTGCCGCCCTGCTGCGGTGCGGCGTCCTTGCCGGTGCTCCCACCGCCGTCGGCCTTCGGCCCGCACGCCGCCGCTCCGGCGACGAGGGCGACGGTGACGGTCGCCGCGGCCAGGCGGCGAGGGGTGAAGGTGGTTCGAGACATCGGAAAAGGGGCCTTTCGCTACCGATGGTGTACGGAGGAAGGCGGGCGGCGGTGGGGCCTGGAAAGACGGTGAGGTCTCGGAGGAAGTGCGCGGCACCGCGCCCGCGGGAATGGGGCGACGCCCCGAGGCGGCGATCAGCGCAGCGCTTCGGGACAGGCGGATTCAGCGACAGAGGTTGTCGGCGACGCAGTGCGCGGCCACGCCGATCAGCGCCAGCTCGATGGCGGCGCACTCGATCGGGTGATGGTCGGACATGCCGAGAAGACTGTATGACTTCATGTGGATTGTCAAAGGTCAGATGCGCGCCCGGCCGTCCCGGGAGCGGAAGCGCGGAGGCGGGCCCGCCGGTGCCGTCGTGGACGACACCGGCGAGCCCGCCTCCTGGTTTCCGGGTCGGACGGGTCAGTCGAGGGTGTAGCCGAGGACCCCCTCGGCGACCTGGCCCTCGCAGTTGATGTCGTTGGAGTCGAAGTGCTCGCCGTTGACGAGGCAGCGGCGCAGGACCCGGCTCGGCACGCCCGCCGGCGGCGCGGTGTAGGCGTAGCCGAGCGTGGAGAGGAACTGCTGGCCCTCGCAGTTGCCGGACGGCGAGGTGAAGGTGTCCACGCTGTTCCAGACCTTGCACGAGTAGAGCGGGGCGGTACCGGCGACCTGGCTGCCGTAGAGCCAGCCGAGGCTGCCCTCCAGGAGGTAGCCGGCGGGCGCCGACCCGGTGGTGCTCAGGTGCTCGGGGCCGTTGTACCGGTTGAGGTTGACGGTGCCGGCGGCCGGCTGGGTGGTGCACTGGAGCTGGGCGCTGCCCTCCCAGCTCGTGACCGGCCCGATGGCGGCGGACGCGGCGGCCTTCACGCCCCGGGCCGCGAGCAGGTTGTTGTTGTTCGGCCAGGCCTGCGCCGTGCCCACCTGGAGACACTGGGTGCTGCTGAAACCGGCCGCCTGGGCCTGCGCGAGGGCGTTGTTGAGCGCGCTCTGCTTGGCCTGGGCCGACGTCGAACCGAAGCCGTCGCCCGTGTAGTTGGCCTGGGCCGGGGTCGCCGAGGCGGGGATCGCGGCGACCAGCAGCATGGTTCCGGCGGCTGCGGCGATGCCCAGTGCGCGGGGGATTGCCCTCATGGTGTGGCCTTTCGTCGTTGGATCCGGTGCTGGCCGGCGCGGGTGGCCGGCCCGGGGGGCGTGTGCCGGGGCCGAGTTGCGGGTCACCGAGTCCCCGGCGCCGACCGAGAACCTAACGGCCCGACAGGTCGCCGCTGTAGCCCCCGATATGGGGGGCTTGAGGCCGGTGGGCCGGAGGGTGTCCACTGGCTCTGCTCTGCTCTGCTCTGCCCTGCCCTGCCGGTGCCGGTGCAGGTGCAGGTCAGGGCGCGGCGAACCCGTCCTCCCGCACCCGGGTCGCCAGGTCGATCTTGGTGTAGGCGGGCCGCCCCGCGCGGCGGTACTTGGCCTTGACGCGGTCGAGGTAGTCCTTCGCCGTGTTCGGGGTGATGCCGGCCCGGCGCGCCGCGGACTTGAGGGTCAGCCCCGAGGCGTAGTCGAGCAGGACCTGCAGTTCCTTGGGCGACAGCCGGGGCCGTTCCGTTCCGTTGTCGTGCGCGTGCTGCGAGCCCTGGTCGGCGGTCATCGCGACCTCCCCCGTACCGCCGCAGCGGGCCTGCGAGCCGCCGCGGGCGGCCCGCCAGGGCAGCTCCGACCGGGCCAGCAGGGCGTGCGCCCCGACCTGGCCGAACAGTCGCCGGGCCGCGTCCGTCGCGCTCTCGTAGCCGGAGCGGTCGCCGCGGTCGGCGGCGATGTCGGCGGCCACCAGCTGGGCCATCCCGGCGCGGACCACGAAGCCGGAGGCGGCCAGCCCGTCCGCGGCCCGGCGGGCCAGCGCCGTCGCCCGGTCCTGCTCACCGCGGGCCCGCAGCAGCCGGGCCGAGGCCAGCGACACCACGGCTCCGGCCGCGGGCAGGCCGGCGCTGCGGGCCGCCCGCCCCGCCAGCTCGACGTGCCGGGCGACCAGGGCGGTGTTCCCCTCCGCCGCGTGCACCGCGGCCATCAGGTCGTGGCCGTGGGCCGGCATCGGGTCGCGCCACCGGTCGTCGCCCAGGCTGAGCAGCCGGGCGGCCTCGGCCGCCGTCGGCGGCTGCCCGCAGATCACCGCGGTCTCCACGACGGCGTGCCGGACCACCGCGCGCCACACCGCCGTCGGCGGCTCCGGCTGGCCGAGCAGCAACTCCCGTGCGGGCCCCACGGCTTCCGCTCCGCCCTGCCAGGCCGCGGCCCGCAGCCGGAGCGCCGCCGCGATCGCCAGCGTCTCGGCGGCACCGAGCTCGCGGGCCAGCTCCAGCGCCCGGTCGGCGGCCGCCCGTGCCGCGTCCATCGGGCCCGACATCAGGAGCAACGCCGCGCGCACCGCGTGCAGTTGGGGGAGCACGTAGTGGTGCTGGTGGCGCTCGGCCAGGGCGATGCCGTGCTCGATGCGGTCGGCGGTCCGCTGCCGCCGTTCCAACAGCACGCCGGCCCAGCCGCGTTCGGGAAGGGTGGCGAGCGCCCGGAGCCGGCCGCGCGCGTCCAGCGAGTCGGCGAGCCGCTCCGCCGCGTCCAGGGCCCGGCGGGCGGTCGGCACCGCCCCCTGGCCGATCGCGGCGAGGCTGGTCAGGGTGTGCGCGGCCAGCCGGGTGCCGTCCGAGTCGTCACGGTGGACGGCGGTCTCGATCCGGTGCAGGCTCCGCCTGGTCCGACCGTTCATCAGATCCAGTCTGGCCAACTGGAGTTGGTCGGACGCCAGGACCCCGTCCCGGTCCAGCAGGCCGTAGACCCGGTCCGTCCGGCCGCGCAGCCGTTCCACGAGGGCGACCGGCCCGACGGCCCGCGCCCGGTCCGGGTTCGTGTCGGACAGCAGCGGGCGCAGCGCCTCGGCGGCCTCGTCCAGTCGGCCGGTGAGGGTGAGCGCGCGGCCCAGGAGCACGGTGGCCTCGGTGCGCGGCTCGGTGGGATCCGCCCGCTCGGTGGGATCCGACCGCTCCGGGAGCGCGTCCAGCACGGCGCGCAGCCAGCGGGCGCCGGTCGCGGGCTCGGTTTCGAGGACGGCACGGGCCGCGGCGGTGAGCCTGATCAGGCCTTCCCGGCCCGCCGTGGGCGCCGCGTACTCGGCCTGCCCGGCCCACGCCGCGGGCGGCGCCCCGCACCGGTCGAGGTGGTCGGCGGCCCGCCGGTGGGCCCCGGCCCGCCAGACCGGGCCGGCCAGCCGGTAGACGGCGGCGGCGGGCAGCGGCTGGGCGAAGCGGTAGCGGCCACCGGCCGGGGTGACGCAGCCGTGCCCGGCCAGCTCGTCGAGCGCCTCGTCCACCGCCTGGACGGGAAGGCCGGCCACGGCCGCCACCAGCGGCGGGTCGAATTCCGGTCCGGCCACGGCCGCGGCCCGCAGCACCTCGCGGGCCCGCTCCGACAGCGTGGCCAGCTCCCCGCGCAGCTCCGGTCCGGGCTGCCAGCCGTCCGCGGGCCGCTGGGCCGCGGGACGCTGGGCCCTGGGCCGCCCGATGGCGCGCGGATCGCCCGCGGCCAGCCCGGCCAGCAGCTCGGTGGACACCTCGGCGAGGGCGCGCAGGTAGCGGGGGTTGCCGCCGCTCGCCCCGGCCAGTAATCGGCGGCGCTCCGGTGCCGCGTCCGGCAGCAGCCGGGCGAGCGCGCCCGGACCCAGCGGAGCGAGCTCGATCCACTCCGCGTCGGCGTCGACCAGCGTCCGGGTCAGCCAGGGCGGACAGCCGCCGCTGCGACAGGCCAGCACGACGGTGAACCGCCCGGCCGGCGGGCTCGCGACCAACCGGTCGAGCAGCAGCAATGACTCCCGGTCGGCCCACTGGAGGTCGTCCAGCAGGAGGACGGGCGAGGCCCCGGCGAGCGCCTCCCGCAGCCGCCGGTGCCGCCGGTGCCCGTGCCGGGCCCCTTCGCCGTCCGCCCCGCCGTCCGCCGCGCCGCCCGTCCCGCCTGCATCGTCGGCGAAGCCTTCGAGCAGGCCCCGGGCACCGGTGCCCCAGAGCGCGTCCAGCAGCAGCCCGTACGGCACCGAGCGGCTGCCCCGGGCGGCCCGCGCCTGCCCCACCGGTCGTCCGGACCCGGCCGCCGAGCGCCGCAGTTCGGCCAGCAGCCGGCTCTTGCCGATCCCCGGCGGCCCCTCCACCACCCCGACCGTCGGCCGTCGGTCGTCGGCCTCCAGCAAGCCCGCCAGGCGGCGCAGTTCGTGGTCGCGCCCGGCCAGTTCGTCATCGTCCCGAGAAATCCGCACGAGCTGGCATGAAACCACGTCCGGCACGGATCGCCCAGGCATCGGACACGAAGAGCCCCCGCCCCCGACCGCCGGCCCGCGCGGCGCGCTTCATCGGGATGTCATCGGCCGCTGCGATGGTCGTCCGGTGACCTGGGCCGACCACGCACCGCGACGGAGCGGGCGGGTGGGCCGACCTCGTGGGGAGGAATCGCAATGCAAGCACGAAAGATCGCGGCCGCGTCCGCCGGACTCCTGCTGACGCTGGGGCTGACGGCGGCTCAAGGCGCCACGGCACAGGCGGCGGCCACGCGCGTGGCCGCCCCGTGCGAGGGCACCTACACGATCGTCGTCGGGGGCACCGGCAGCTCGTGGAACAACGACGGCTTCTACGGCAACATCCAGCAGCACGTCGGGTACCCGACGACGATCCCCAACGGCGCGAGCACCCGGGCGGGCGTCAACGAGCTGAACCGGCTGGTCCGCGACCAGCGCGCGGCCTGTCCGGACCAGCACGTCAAGATCGGCGGATACTCGCTGGGTGCCGGGGTGGTGCACGTCTGGGTGACCGAGAACTGGCAGACCTTCGGCAACGTCAACGCCATCCTGGTCGCCGACCCCAAGCGCCAGGGCCCTCCCGGGGCCAACGGCGGGGCCGTGCCGTTCGGCGGCATCATCGGTGCCCCGCTGGCCGGCGCCGACCGGTTCTTCGGCAATGTGCCGGTCAAGACGATCTGCCACTGGGACTACGTCTGCGACGAGTCCGCCGGCATCTGGACCTACCCGAACAACCACGTCAAGAACTACCCCGAAGACTTCAACATGGACCACCACAACGACAGCGCCAACGAGCAGTGGTACAACGGCGCCTGGTACCCGGCGAGCTGGTAGTCGCCCCGGGCCGCCGGGCCCGGAGCCGACTCTCCCTCACCTGATTCTGCCGAGGAGGCCCGGGGCTTCGGCCCCGGGAGGAATCGGTTCCTTGCCTCGGAGCCGCGAAGCGGTGGAGTGAGCTGCGGAGTTCTGGGTGCACGGGTGGTGTACAACGACGCGTTGGCGGCTCGGAAGGAGGCGAGGAAGACCGGGCGGCCGTACCCGAAGAGCGCCGAGCTCCAGAAGCTGGTGATCACCGGGGCGAAGAATACCGCCGAGCGGGCGTGGCTCGCGTCGGTCGGTGTGGATCCGTTGATCCAGTCCCTTCGGGACCTGGATACCGCCTACCGGAACTTCTTCGACTCCGTCTCGGGAAAGCGGGTCGGTCGCCCCGTGGGACTGCCCCGGTTCAAGTCGCGCAAGGACAGCCGGCAGTCGCTGCGGTTCACCCGCAACGGGTTCCGCATCCGGTCCAACGGGAAGCTGAACCTGGCGAAGATCGGTGACGTGCGGGTGAAGTGGTCCCGCGCGCTCCCGGCCGACCCGTCGTCCGTGACCATCGTGCTGGACGCGGCGGGCCGGTACCACGCCTCCTTCGTGGTGGACGTGGAACCCGACCACCTGCCCGAGGCGGACACCGAGGTCGGCATCGACCTCGGCCTGACCACCTACGCCGTCCTCTCCGACGGCAGCGTGCTCGACAACCCACGCTTCCTCCGCAAGGCGGAGAGGAGGCTTAAGGCCGCGCAGCGGGAGCTGTCCCGCAAGGCCAAGGGCAGCCGGAACCGGGCCAAGGCCCGAAGGAAGGTCGCCAGGGCGCATGCCAAGGTGGCCGACAGTCGCATGGACTGGCTGCACAAGGAGACCACCAGGATCATCCGCGAGACCCAAGCGGTGTACCTGGAGGATCTGAACGTGCGCGGCCTCGCCCGGGGCCGTCTGGCCAAGTCCGTCCACGACGCCGGATGGGCCACCTTCCGGCGCCTCCTCGAAGACAAAGCAGGGCGGGGAGGATGTCAACACCTGTCAGTGCCCGGGGAACTGATCCGTTGGCGGAGGGGGCGGGGGCGGTTGCGGGGGTGCCGCCCCCGTCATCGGGATGTCATCGCCCCTCCCTAGCGTGGCCGCGTACGGACAAACCCTCGGATGACAGGGAAGGGACGGCCCGATGGCGCGGAGGGGAATCAAGGCGAGGCTGCCGGTGGCGGTCCTGGCCGCGGCGGCACTGATGGGCACGACGGTGGCGGCCGGACCACCGGCCGGCGGGTCGGCCGCCGCGGGAGCGCCGGACAAACCGACGATCCGCTACACCGAGTACGGCATCCCGCACATCATCGCCGCCGATCTGGCGGGGCTGGGGCAGGGGTACGGCTACGCCGCGGCCAAGGACAACATCTGCACCCTGGCCGACACCTACCTGATGGTCGACGCCCAGCGGTCCCGCTACCTGGGCCCGAACGGCAAGGCCAGCCCCGGCCAGAGCCAGAACAGCACCACCAACCTCAACAGCGACCTCTATTTCCAGCGGATCAACGACAACCGGGTGGTGGAGGGGCTGATCGACCAGCCCGCGCCCAAGGGGCCCGAGCCGGAGGTCAAGGACGCCATCCGCGGCTACGTCCAGGGCTACAACCGGTACCTGGCCGAGACCGGCGTCGACAACATCTCCGACCCGGCCTGCCGGGGCGCGGCCTGGGTGCGGCCGATCACCGAGCTGGACGTCTACCGGCACGCCCACGCCGAGATCATCATGGGCAGTGCCGACCCGCTGCTGGACGGTGAGGTCAACGCCGCACCCCCGGGCGCGTCGGTCGCCGCCCAGCCCGGCGCCGCCCAGCCGGCCGCCGCGGCGCCGCAGCTCTCGCCCGAGGAGACCGGCAACCGGATCCGCGAGGCGATGGCCGCCGCCCGGCAGCAGGGCAGCATGGGCAGCAACGCCCTGGCGGTGGGCTCCCAGGGGGTGTCCGGGGGCACCGGCATGATGCTGGCCAACCCGCACTTCCCCTGGCAGGGCAAGAACCGGATGTGGCAGGCCCAACTGACCATCCCGGGACGCTTCAACGTCTCCGGTGCCAGCCTGCTCGGCCTGCCCGCCGTGAACATCGGGCACAACGACGACGTCGCCTGGAGCCACACCGTCGCCACGGTCGCCCCGTTCGGGCTGTTCGACGTCCAGGTGGACCCGCTGCACCCCACCAACTACCTGGTGGACGGCGTCTGGACGCCGATGACCTCGCAACAGGTCGGGGTCGACGTGCTGAACCAGGACGGTTCCGTCGGCCGGGTCACCAGGACGCTGTGGTCCACCCGGTACGGCCCGATCACCACGTCGCTCCAGGGCAACTCGCTGCCCTGGATCGTGAGCGCCCACGCGGTGCGCGACCCGAACATGGACAACCTGCGGGCGTTGAACACCTGGTTCCACCTCGACCAGGCCAAGGACGTCAACGACGTGGTGAACGCCCTGGAGACCACCGAGGGCGTCCCCTTCTTCAACACCGTCGCCTCGGACCGCAAGGGCAACGCCCTCTACGCGGACATCCAGGCCGCCCCGAACATCAGCGACGCCCACGCGCAGTCCTGTCTGACCCTGACCGGCCAGGTGCTCTTCAACCAGTCGCTGCGGCTGCCCAACATCCCGCCGGTCTCCATCTTCGACGGCAAGCGCAGCGAGTGCGACTGGCCGAACGACCCGAACGCCGTCGCGCCGGGGCTGATGGACCCGCACAAGCAACCGCGGCTGGTCCGCTCCGACTTCGTGGGCAACGCCAACGACAGCGCCTGGCTGGCCAACCCCGAGCAGCCGCTGTCGTTCCCCCGGGTGATGGGCGACAGCGCGGCGCCCCGGACGCTGCGCACCCAGGAGCTGATCCTGACCGCGCAGAACCGGATCAACGGCACCGACGGGCTGCCGGGCCGGGGCTTCACCCCGGAGAACATGCGGCAGCTGCTGTTCGCCGACAACAGCAGGGCAGCCGACCTGGCCCTCAACGCCACGGTGAGCGCCTGCCAGGGCGCGCCGTTCGGGCTCGTCCTGGTGGACGGGAACCTGGTCAACATCAGTGAGGCGTGTCCGATCCTGGCCGCCTGGAACCACAAGTTCACGCCGGACAGCCGGGGTTCCTGGCTGTTCGAGAACGTCTGGTTCTACCTGGGCAACGGGCAGGCGATCGAGAAACTGCCCTGGCGGGTGCCCTTCGACCCCAAGGACCCGGTGCACACGCCCAATTCGCTGGACGCCGGCAACGACGCCGTCCGCAACTCGGTCGCCCGGGCCGTCCTCGCGCTGCGCAACTCCGGCGTGGCGCTGGACGCGCGGCTGTCGGACGTCCAGAAGGTCACCCGCAACGGCGAGCAGATCCCGGTCCCCGGCGCGATGCACGAGCTGGGCGTGCTGAACGTGGTCACGCCCGGCGCGGTCGACGGCAAGTTCGACATCACCTTCGGCTCCAGCTTCATCCAGGAGACGCGGTTCACCGCCGACGGCCCGCCGCAGTCCGCCTCGGTGCTGGCCTACTCCCAGTCGGCCAACCCGAACTCGCCGCACTACGCCGACCAGACCAGGCTGTTCTCGGCCGGCCAGTGGGTGACGGAGCGCTACACCGAGGACCAGATCGCGGCCTCGCCGGCCCTGGAGGTCAAGGTCCTCGACTGAGGCCTTGCAGCGCACGACCAAGCCCACGACGACACCCACGAGGGGGAACACCATGACGAGGACACCGCACCGCTGGCGAAGGCTGGTGGCCCTGCTGGCCGCCGTGGTCGGCATCGTCGGGACGGCCACCGCGGCCGCTCCGGCCCAGGCCGCCGCCGGCACCGGGGCACCGCCGAGGATGACGGACGGGTACGGCCTGACCCAGACCGACCAGGCCGTGGGCGACCGGACCGACTTCTACCTCACCGTGACCACGCCCGAGGTCGCGGGCAAGCACCACATCAAGATCATCCTGCCGAGCGGGTACTACGACGACCCGGCCCGGCGCTACCCGGTGCTGTACTTCCTGCACGGTTCGCCCGACGACCCGATCCAGCAGAACTACCCGGCGCTGACCATGTCCAACGCGATGATCACCGTCATCCCGGACGGCGGCGCCCGCGGCTGGTACGCGAACTGGCTCAACCAGAACACCCCGGCCGGCGCCCAGAACTGGGAGAACTTCCACCTCAACCAGGTGATCCCGTTCATCGACGCGAACCTGCGCACCGTCGCCACCAAGAAGGCCCGGGCCGTCGCCGGGGTCTCCATGGGCGGCTTCGGGGCCTTCCACTACGCCCAGGACCGCCCCGACCTGTTCAGCCAGACCGCCTCGCTGTCGGGGGACATCGACCTCTCGGTGGACTCCATGGACCTGCGGCTGGCCGTCGTCGCCTCCCTGATCGACGCCCAGGGCGTGGTCTGCGGCTCGTCGTCCGGCGCCTGCGACCCGAACAACGACCCCTACAAGCCCGCCGTGGACAGCGACGCCCTGTTCGGCACGCCGTACCCGCTGTTCAACGCGGACTGGCGGTGGAACGCCGCCGACCCGTCCCAGCACATGGACAAGCTCGCGGGCATCGGCGTCTCCGTCTACGTCGGCAACGGCCGCGGGGTGGCCACCGAGCCGGAGTTCTGGCTGGAGGGCGCGTCCAAGCACGTCAAGGACCGGATGGACGCCCTGGGCATGCCCTACCACTACGTCGACTACGGCGACGGCGCCGCCTGGGGGAGCCACTGCAACGGCGCCCACAACGGCGGCTGCTGGGAACAGGACCTGCTGGACCTGATCCCCCGGCTGGAACGCGCCTTCGCCTCCTGACCCCACCGGGCCGCACGGCCCCGACGGGCCCCACCAGGGCGGTTCCCGGTGGGGCCCGTCGCCCGTGCCGGGCGGGACCGGGCAGGAACGCTCACGCCCCGTGCAGGATCAGCCGGCGGGTCCGCCGCAGCACCGGCCCCGGGGGCACCCCCAGGTCCTCGGCGAGCCGGCGGCGGGTGCGGTCGAACACGGCCAGCGCGTCGGCCTGGCGACCGCCCCGGTACAGCGCACCCATCAGCATCGCGGCCACCGGCTCGTTCAGCGGCTGCTCCGCCGACAGGGTGATCAGCTCCGTGACCGCCCGGGCGCACTGGCCCAGCTGGAGCCGCAACTCCGCCCGCCGCTGGGCGACGGCGATCCTGCGCTCGACGAGCCGCAGCCGCTCCAGTTCGGCGAGCGGGCCGGGCAGTCCGGCCAACGGCTCCCCGCCGAACAGGTCCAGGGCCCGGGAGCAGAGGCGGACCGCCTCGGGCAGGTCGCCCGCCCGGTGGGCCGTCCCGGCGGCGGCGACCAGCTCCTCCATCCGCGCCAGGTCCACCTCGGTCGCCCCGGTGGCCAGCCGGTAGCCGTACCGGTCGTGCTCGATCACCGGGACCGGGCAGTCCGCGAGGCGCAGGGTCTTGCGCAGCCGGTAGACGTGGACCGGCACCACATTGGTGACCGGCGGCTCCGACCCCCACACGCCGTCCAGGAGTTCCTGCCGGCTGACGGTCCGCCCCCGGTGCAGCGCCAGGGCCGCCAGCACGGCCTGCTGGCGCAGGTGCCCCAGGTCCACGGCCCTCCCGTCGTGCCAGGCCCGCAGCGGTCCGAGTACGGAGATCCGCACCCTCGGACCGGCCGTCCGGCCGTCGGCGCCCCGGGGCAGCTGGTCCGGCCCCGGCGTACGGGGCCCGTGGCCGGGGGAGACCAGCCCGCAGTCGAAGGCGTGGACGATGGCGGCGGCCCGGTCGCGCAGCCCGAGCTTGCCGAGGATCCGCGCGAGGTGTCCGGCCACGACGTCCTCGGAGACGGCGAGGGCGGCCGCGATCTCGTCGTCCCTCAGTCCGCAGCCGACCCCGTGGAGCACCGCGCGCTCCTGCTGCCCGAGTTCGGCTGCGCCCGGCCGGGCGGTGGTGGCGGTCGTCGGCATCGCTGCTCCCTGCACTCCGCGCCGACCGGTCCGGCCGGCGCCGACGTCAAGGTAGTGGCGGCCGTACCGGGCCCGGAATCCGGAACGATCCGGAGTGGCCCCGGGACGGCCCCGGGCGAGCGGTGGCGCTCAGGGGCAGTCCGCGAGGGCCGGACGGTCCTTGGTGCGGACGGCCGGGAGCCAGGCGGTGCCGGTGCCGGTCGCGGTGCCCGTGCCGGTCGCGGTGCCGGGGAGGCGCACGCGGTACCAGAGGGTGGAGGTGCGGTCCTCCTCGTCGATGATCGGCAGGCCGGTGGCGAGTTGGCAGTCGGCGTCCAGGGTGTCGCCGTGCCAGACCCGGGTGGGGACGACGTTGTCCGCGGTGTAGGGGCGCCGCGGGTCGACGGCCAGGCCGAGGCTGCACCCGCGGTCGCGGTCGGCGCGGTCCTGGCAGCTGCGCTCGGCGTTGAAGACCCGGATCCGCCCGGGGTGCCCGGGCGGCTCGGACCGCGGCCAGAACGCCGCGGCGGAGCCGGCGGCCGCGGCGCAGGCGACCAGGGCGAGCAGGGCAGCGCGCGCCCGGGGGCGGCGCCGACGGCGCGGGCGGCGGCCGCCCTGGTGGTCGCGGATGCGGGCGAGCAGGCTCTCGGCGGTGTGCGGGGCGCGGGCGGCATGGGTGGGGGCGAGGCAGTCGGCGGCCAGCTCGCGCCAGAACGGGGGGACGTCCGGGGCCAGCCGCAGCGCGGCGCGGCCCTCGGCGTACTGCTGGGCCGCAGCGCTGCGGGCGGTGGGGGTGGCGCCGGGGAAGGGCGGGACGCCCGCGGCGAACACCTCGTGGATCACGATGCCGAGCGCCCAGATGTCCGCCGTGGTACGGATCTTGACGCCCTGCTCGCCGAGCGGCTCCTTCCACCGCTCCGGCGGGAGGTAGTCGGGGGTGCCCATCGGGGCGCAGTGGCCGTGGGTGCCGGTGAGTTCGATGGCGAGGCCGAAGTCGGAGAGGCGGACCTCGCCGTCCCGGCCGATCAGGACGTTCTCGGGCTTGAGGTCGGTGTGGACCCAGCCGGAGCGGTGCAGGTGGGCCAGGCCCTCGCAGATGCCGGCCACGATCCGGCCGCCCCGGGCCTCGTCGACGCCGGTGGCGAGCAGCTCGCGCAGGGTGCACCGGGCGCGCTCCATGACCAGGACGATCGCGCCGTCCAGCGCGGGGTGGTCGGGCGCGGTCAGGGCGAGGGTGTCGAGCAGCGGGACCAGCCGGGGGTGCGGGGCGGTGCGGGCCAACTCGACCTCGCGGCGGGCGGCTTCGGCGACGCTGCGGGCCTGGCGGGGGGCCAGCCCGGCGGTCGGCAGCACCTTGAGGGCGACCGTGTCGTCCGGTCCGGTGGTGCCGTCCGGTCCGGTGGTGCCGTCCGGTCCGTCCGTGCCGTCCGTGCCCCCCGGTCCGTCCGTGCCCTCAGGTCCGTCCCGGGTGTCGTCCGGAGCGGCCGTTTCGCTCCGGCGGGCGGCGTAGACCGTCGCCCAGCCGCCCTCGCCGATGAGCCCGGTGACGGTCCACTCGCCGACCCGGTGGCCGGGCGGCAGCAGGTCCTCGCCGTCCCCGCGGAAGGCCGGATCGTGCATGGTCGGTGCCCTCCTACCGTCCGGGCTCGGCGGCTTCGGGGCGCGGCAGGAGGGCGAGGTGCTCCTCGCGGACGATGCCGAACTTCAGCGCGAGCCCGACGACGGCCTCGCGCTTGCCGCTGCGGCGGTCCGTGCGGCCGGCGCCGTCGGGCAGGTCGATGCGGAGCTTCTCGTCGGCGAGGTAGTCCAGGTGCGAGCTGACCGCGCGCGCGGTCAGCCGCGCGCAGGCCGGGTGGTTGCGCAGCCGGGCGACCACCTGCGGGGTGGTGGGCACGGCGGCGGGGGAGAGGTCGCGCAGCCACGGTTCGCAGAGCGCGACCAGCACCAGGAAGTAGGTGGCGGTCTCGTCCAGCGAGTACGCCGTCATGGTGCGGCTCTCCCGGGAGCCGGGGCGGGCGTGCGGGTCGAGGTAGACGTGGTCGGGCGCGAACACCTGGAAGGACAGCGGGGTCTCGCGCCGCGAGGGCAGCACCACCCGGGAGAACTCGAAGGGGATCGGCGCGCCGAGCCGGCGCGGCGGCACCCGGAGGTACTCGCCGGCGCCCTCCGGGTTCTCCACCAGGTAGGCGTGGGTGTTGCTGAGGTTGCTCAACTGCCAGTGGTCGTCGGTCGCGTGGATCTCGCCGGCCAGCCGGGAGACCGTCTCGTCGCCGAGCCGGAGCTCCACCGGTGTGCCGACCGAGCCGCGCCCGAAGCGCGCCCGTTCCCCCGGACCGAGCCGCAGGGTCACCGCGTCCTCGCCGTTCCCCTCCGGCAGGTGGACGAGAATCCCGCTCACCGTTCCCCCGTCCCGCGCACCGCTGTTCCGTGTCGCATGTTCCGTGTCGCCCGCCGACCGTTGCCCCGACGGACGAACGTTACCTCTTTGAGCATGACAATAAACGGAATGGTGGTGCAGACCACGTGACGGGGCGCGGCGGGGGCGCGCGGCTGGGGGTGGACGCGCCGCACGGACCGGCAGGTCGTAGCTGCCGATCCGTGCTCTGGGGACTACCGGTGTCGTCAGTTGACGGCGGGGCCGGCGGTGGTGTTGAGCCAGGCCCAGTCGGACCAGGTGGAGAAGCCGGTCTGCCACTTGTGGTAGACGCCGGCGCTGCCGGCGCCGAAGACCTCGATCCGGCCGTCGGCGTTGGCGGCGGCGAAGATCTCGGTGCCACCGCCGCCGAAGGTGTCCCACTGGCCGTACGGGGCGTTCACGCCGGTCTGCCAGATGTGCTGCGCGGTGGTGCCGTTGATGGCGAAGGCCTCCACCCGGCCGTCGGGGGAGCGCTCACTGGTGATCCGTGCGCCGGCCGGTCCGCCGGCGGCCTCCCAGTCGGACCAGGTGGTCGGGTTGGTCTGGTACTTGTGGAAGACGCCGGTGGGTCCGGAGGCGAGGACCTCCAGCCGGCCGTCCTCGTTGTGGTCGACGGTGAGGGCGTGGCCGCCGCCGCCGAAGGTCTCCCAGGTGGACCAGGCGCCGCTGACGGCGGTCTGCCACTGGTGCTGGAAGGTGGTGGCGTTGAGGGCGAAGACCTCCAGTCGGCCGTCGGGGGCCTTGCCGAGCCGGACCTCGCTGTCGGCGGGTCCGCCGCCGGCCGATTGCCAGTCGGACCAGCCGCTGTTGGGTGCGGTCTGGTACTTGTGGAAGAGGCCGACCGGGCCGGAGGCGAAGACTTCGAGTCGGCCGTCCTGGTTGGCGCCGACGGCGAGGTCGTGGCCGCCGCCGCCGAAGGTCTCCCAGTTCGACCAGGCGCCGGAGGGCTGGAGCTGGTAGCGGTGCTGGAGGGTGCTGCCGTTGAGCGCGAAGACCTCCAGTCGGCCGTCCGCGTTCGGTCCGATCGCCAACTCGGCGCCGCCCGGGCCGCCCAGGGTCTCCCAGTCCGACCAGGCGCCGTTCACCGCGGTCTGCCAGGCATGCGAGACGCCGCCCACCCCGGCCGCGAACACCTCCAGCCGGCCGTCCGCCCCGCGCGCGGACACCACCCTGCCGGACTTCGCCGGGTACACCAGCGGCGCCGGTCCCGGGTCGTGGTGGCCGAGCCGGTCCGCGGCGGCCTGCGCCGCGTCCAGGTACCGTAGGTGGGCGCGCTCGTTGTAGGTCGACCAGGGCTGCCAGTTGGTGCCGCCGTTGGAGATGCGGTAGGCCGCGTCGGCGTTGCACTGGGCGTCGAAGGCGCAGGCGTCGCTGACCTCGGGGTGCCAGTAGTCGTTGATCTCCCACAGGCCGCGGTCGCGGGACGGCGGGGTGTTGTTCTGGACGTTGGACGCCGACGGGTTGCAGCTGGACTCGGCCATGCCGACGGCGATCGCGGTCACCAGGGCGTCGCCCCGGAAGCCCGCGTGGTAGCCGACCTCGGCGCACAGGTCGATGCCGGTGGCGGCCGGCGCGGGGGTGGCACCGGCCGTCAGGCCCGCCGTCGCCACGCCGAGCGAGACGAGGGCGGACAGCAAGGCGCGGTGCGGCGCCCGGCGGGCGCGCGGTGTGCTGGTCACGGGTGGGCCTTCCTCAGTTGACGGCGGGGCCGGCGGTGGTGTTGAGCCAGGCCCAGTCGGACCAGGTGGAGAAGCCGGTCTGCCACTTGTGGTAGACGCCGGCGCTGCTGGTGCCGAAGACCTCGATCCGGCCGTCGGCGTTGGCGGTCGCGGTGATCCCGGTGCCGGCGCCGCCGAAGGTGTCCCACTGGGTGTAGGGGGCGTTCAGGCCGGTCTGCCAGGCGTGTTGGGCGGTGCTGCCGTTGATGGCGAACACCTCGACGCGGCCGTCCGCCGTCGGCTGGCTGGTGAGTCGGGCGTCGGCCGGTCCGCCGGCGGCCTCCCAGCCGGACCAGGTGGTCGGGTTGGTCTGGTACTTGTGGAAGACGCCGGTGGGTCCGGAGGCGAAGACCTCCAGCCGGCCGTCCTCGTTGTGGTCGACGGTGAGGGCGTGGCCGCCGCTGCCGAAGGTCTCCCAGGTGGACCAGGCGCCGCTGACGGCGGTCTGCCACTGGTGCTGGAAGGTGGTGGCGTTGAGGGCGAAGACCTCCAGTCGGCCGTCGGGGGCCTTGCCGAGCCGGACCTCGCTGTCGGCGGGTCCGCCGCCGGCCGATTGCCAGTCGGACCAGCCGCTGTTGGGGGTGGTCTGGTACTTGTGGAAGAGGCCGACCGGGCCGGAGGCGAAGACTTCGAGTCGGCCGTCCTGGTTGGCGCCGACGGCGAGGTCGTGGCCGCCGCCGCCGAAGGTCTCCCAGTTCGACCAGGCGCCGGAGGGCTGGAGCTGGTAGCGGTGCTGGAGGGTGCTGCCGTTGAGCGCGAACAGCTCCAGCCGGCCGTCCAGGTCCGGTCCGATCGCCAACTCGGCGCCGCCCGGGCCGCCCAGGGTCTCCCAGTCCGACCAGGCCCCGCTGACGGCCGTCTGCCAGGCATGCGAGACGCCGCCCGCCCCGGCCGCGAACACCTCCAGCCGGCCGTCCGCCCCGCGCGCGGACACCACCCTGCCGGACTTCGCCGGGTAGACCGGCGGGGCGGGGCGGGGGCCTGTCCCCGGCCGGCAGGGCATGGTGATGCCGCGGTCCGCGAGGTAGGGGATCGGGTCGGTGCGGACGGTCGCGTTCGCATCGGCCCAGACCCGCAGGTGCAGGTGCGGGCCGCTGGCCTCGCCCTCGCTGCCCATCAGCGCGATCTGCTGACCGGCCGTCACATGGTCGCCGGTGGCCACGTCCCGTTCGCGCATGTGCCCGTACTCGGTGATGGTCCCGTCCGGGTGCAGGATGCGGATCCACTGGCCGTAGCCCTGGGCCGGTCCGGAGGCCGTCACCTCGCCGTCGCCGACCGCGTAGATCGGGCTGCCGTAGTCGTTGGCGATGTCGATGCCGTTGTGCTCAGGGGTGTAACCCTGGGAGATGTAGCCGCCGTTGGGGCAGGAGGCCGCGAACCCGGCGACGGCCGCCGGGGCGGCCCCGGCGGGGGCGGCCGGCAGCAGCAGCGAGGCCGCCGTCAGGGCCAGGGCCAGGCCCGAGGCGCGGCGGCGGAGGGAGCGGCGGGAGAGGGATTCGAACACCCTTGGGACGGTAGCCATCCGCCACCCGTCGCTGAATCCGGAACCATCCGGACTGACAGCTCCGGTCCGCGTGCTGAGACTGTCCCCTGCGGTGCCCGGTCGCGGGAATGCCTGAACAGCTGATGGCCCGTCAGCTAACAGAAGGTCAACTCCCGGTTTACGCAAGGGTGGTGGGAGATTCTGTGATATCCATTGCTCCGGTGAACTTTCCCGAGGTCAGCCCCGTTGTCGGGTGTGATCTGGATCACTCTATGCTACCGGTCGGTAGTTAGTTAGCTTTCTCTCCGTTGCATGACAAGATCAACGGGGAGTCGGCGTATGAGTATTGAGAAGCTGGTAGCGACTCAGCAGGAGTACTACGACGAGCGCGCCGTCGAATACGACGACACGTTCGTGCCCTACCAGGAAGCCGCCTCTCCTGCTCTCCTGGAGCGCCTCGCCACCGGCGAGTTGCGCGGAGACGTGCTGGAGCTCGCCCCCGGAACCGGCTACTGGACGCGCCACCTCGTGAAGCGCGTCGACAGCCTCACCGCGGTCGACGGCTCGGCGAGCATGATCGAGGTCGCGCGCGCCAAGGGGCTCGGCGACGTCGAGTTCATCCAGTCCGACCTCTTCGAATGGCAGCCCCACCGCCAGTTCGACGGAGTCTTCTTCGCGCACTGGCTGGCGCACGTCCCGCTGGAGTACTTCGAAGACTTCTGGGCGCGGGTCGCCAAGGCGCTCAAGCCCGGCGGCGTCGTCGAGTTCGTCGACGTGACCCCGCTGGAGCGCATCGGCGAGGCGGAGGACCAGGAGGACCCGGAGCACGCCGTCGTCCGCTCGCTCGCCGACGGCCGCGAGTTCCGCATCGTGAAGATCTTCTTCGAGCCCGCCGAGCTGGAGCGCCGCCTGACTGCTCTCGGCTGGGAGTGCACGGTCGAGGAGGCCGCCCCCGGCTTCTTCTACGGCCGGGCCCGCCGCGCCGGCGAGACCGAAAGCGCGGAGTAACAGGCTTCATGGAGGCCACCCGAGCCACCGCCCCGGCGTCGTCGGACACTCCGCCGGGATGGCGGGAGAGGATGCGCACGCCGGGCTTCGCCCTGCTGGCGATCTGCTTCACCCAGGCGCTCGTCCTGCTGGACACCACCGTCGTCAACATCGCCTTCCACACCATCGAGCAGGGCCTGGACGCCTCGCTCGACCAGATCCTGTGGGTGACGAACAGTTACCTGCTCACCTACGCCGTCCTGTTGGTCCTCGGCGGGCGGCTGGGCGATCTGTTCGGAACGCGACGGGTGCTGCTGATCGGCCTGGTCGTCTTCACCGTCACCTCGGCGGCCTGCGGACTGGCCCGGACGCCGGGTCAACTCATCCTGGGCCGGGGCCTCCAGGGCATCGGTGCGGCGCTGCTCGCCGCGCAGGCGATGGCCGTGATCACCCGGGTGTTCCCGGCCGAGCAGCGAGGCCGGGCGATGGGGACGTGGGGCGCCTTCGCGGGCCTGGCGACCGCCGTCGGGCCGACGGTCGGCGGGCTGCTGGCCGACACGCTCGGCTGGCGCGCCATCTTCGTGATCAACGTCCCGGTGGGTGTCGTCGGCTTCGCCCTGGTGATGCTGAGCGTTCCGCCGCTGCGGGGCGAAGGCCGGTCCCGGCTGGACCTGTTGGGCTCCGTCGTGCTGGCCGTCGCGATCTTCCTGCTGGTCTACCCGCTGGTCGAGGGGGAGCGGCACCACTGGGGCACGCTGTGGGGACCGGTCACGGTGCCCGGCTGCCTGGCGGCGGGGCTGGTGGTGCTCGGCGCCTTCGTGCTGGTGCAGCGCCGGCGGCAGGGGCGGGATCCGCTGATCCCGTTCGGGTTGGTCCGCAACCGGAACTTCGCGCTGCTGTCGCTGGTGATCGGCGCCATCCCCGGCGCGGTGGCCGCCGTGCTGCTGCTCGTTCCGCTCTACCTCCAGACGGTGCGGCACTGGTCGCCGTTCGGCGCCGGACTGGTGCTCGCGGTGCCGCCGCTGATCTCGGTGGCGGTGGCCCGGCGTTCCGGTCGGCTGGTGGACGCGGTCGGCGGCAAGACCGTGCTGATCGTCGGTCTGCTGCTGTTCGCGGTGGGCGTGGCCGGACAGGTGCCGGCACTGTCGGAGCACTCCTCGTGGCTCCTGCTGCTGCCCGGCCTGGCCGTCATGGGTGTCGGCATGGGGGTGTGCTTCGCCCCCTCGGTCGCGGTCGCGATGCAGGACGTCCCGTCGGAGCTGGCCGGGGTGGCGTCCGGAGTGTTCAACACCACCCGGCTGTGCGGCAGCCTGCTGTGCACCGCGCTGACGGGTGCGCTCTTCCAAGTCGGTCTGGCCCGGGGCGACTTCTCCGGTGCGGTCAGGACCACCTACCTGATCCCCGTCCTCGCGCTGCTGGCCGGAGCCCTGCTGTCGGGCGGGCTCCGCCGCGCCCCGGCCGGGACCGCCGGGTCCTGACACCGCCGGGTCCCGACACCGCCGGCCCCTGAGACCGCCGGCCCCTGAGACCGCCGGCCCCTGAGGCCGGTCGGTCACGCAGAATTCCCTTCCTCTTCGCCTATCGCGCGTTCCTGAAGACGGCGACGCGCTGTTGGAGGCAGCAAAATGGCCAAGTCGATCAGTGTTGACCACGCTCTCGTCAGAAAAGCCGCCAACAAGTACTTCCTGCGGTCCTACGGCGGTGACCGCCGCCCGCGCTTCACCTCGCCCTACCCGCTGTTCCCGGCGGTCCGCGAGCTGGAGGCCAAGTTCCCTCAACTCCAGGCCGAGGTCGAGGAGTTGCTGAAGCAGCGCGAGCTCGGACGGTACGAGGACATCGACCCCGTGCGCGCCGCCCAGATCTCCAAGGACTGGCGGCTCTACTACGCCTACGTGCTGGGCGTTCCCAACGAGGCCGCCCGGAAGGACACTCCGACCCTCCTGGAGTTCGCGGAGAAGACCCCCGGCGTGGTGAGCGCGATGGTCTCGGTGCTCGAACCGGGCGTCAACCTCGACGCGCACGCCGGACCGTACGCCGGGATCCTCCGCTACCACCTCTGCATCAGCACCCCGGAGAAGAACCCGCCGCGGATCCGGGTGGACCAGGAGTACTACACCTGGAAGGCGGGCGAGAGCATCGTCCTCGACGACACCTTCGAGCACGAGGTGCGCAACGAGGCCGACGAGCCCCGGGTCGTCATCATCATCGACTTCCGCCGCCCGCTGGGTCCGCTGGCCGACAGCGCCAACCGCTGGTTCCTGCGCACCAAGCGCAAGGCGTCCAGCAAGATGATCCAGCTCTCGAACGGGGACTACTGATGCCCGGAACCCTCATCGTCACCGGCGCGGCCCGGGGCATCGGCGCCGCGACGGCGCGCCTGGCCGGGCAGCGCGGCTACCGCGTCTGCGTGAACTACCTGCACAACGAGGCGGCCGCCGAGGCGGTGGTCCGGGAGATCACCCAGGCCGGCGGGACGGCCCTCGCGGTCCGGGCGGACGTCTCCCGCGAGGCCGAGGTGGAGCGGCTGTTCGCCACCGCGGACGCCGAACTCGGCCCGCTCACCGGGCTGGTGAACAACGTGGGCGTGGCCGAGAAGAAGTCCCGGATCGAGGACCTGGACGAGGAGCGGCTGCACCGCGTCCTGACCACCAACGTGGTCAGCGCCTTCCTCTGCGCCAAGCACGCGGTCCGCCGGATGTCCTCCCGGTACGGCGGCCAGGGCGGCGCGATCGTCAACGTCTCCTCGGCCGCCGCCCGCCTCGGCTCGGCGAACGAGTACGTGGACTACGCGGCCTCCAAGGGCGCGATGGACACGCTGACGACCGGCCTGTCGCTGGAGGTCGCCGCCGAGGGGATCCGGGTCAACTCGGTGCGCCCCGGCTTCATCCGCACCGACTTCCACGCCACCGCGGGCGATCCGGACCGGGTCGACCGGCTGCAGGGCAACCTGCCGATGCAGCGCGGCGGGGACCCGGAGGAGGTGGCCGAGGCGATCCTGTGGCTGCTCTCGGACCAGGCGTCCTTCGTCACGGGGTCGTTCACCGAGCTGGCGGGCGGCAAGTGAGCCGGCCCGGCGGCGACGTGCTGCAAGCGAACACCACCGTCGAGGTGCTCCGGTCCGTCGAGAGCATCGGCCGGGCCGACTGGGAGCGGCTGGCGGTGGCGGACAACGTCTTCTACGGCTACGACTTCCTGTGCTCGATCGAGCGCGACCCGCTGACCCGGCCGGCCACCCCGTACTACCTGCTGGCCCGGGACCGGTCGGGTGCGCCGTCCGCCGCACTGGTGCTCTCCCTCCAGGAGACGGTCGACCCCTTCGCCACCGACCCCGACGCCGGTGTCACCCGGATGCTGGTCGGCCATATCTGGCACTGCTACGACACGACGGTGCCCTCGGCCGGCACCCTCGAATCGGAGACGGTCGCCGCGCTCTGCGCGACGATGGGAACAGTAGCCGGGGAACTCGACGTCGCCACCTACGGTTTGGTGAACATCCCGTGGCAGGGAGACCTCGCCGGGCTGCTGGCCGAGGCCGGGCTGCCGGGCCAGGAGACGACGCCGCGCTACCGCCTGCCCATCCCGCCGGAGGGCCTGACCCTCGACGACCACCTGGCCACCATCGGCCGGGCCTCGCGCCGCTCGCTGCGGCAGTACATGCGCCGGGCCGAGCGGGCCGGCGCACGGATCACCTTCGAGGAGGGCGCCACCGTCCTCGACGACGCGGCGCTGGCGCTCTGCACGGCGACCGCCGACAAGCACGCCCCGGGCTACTACCCGCCGGAGGAACTGTCCGCCCTGATCCGGGCGTTGGGCCCGGACTGCCGGATCCTGCGGATCGAGCTGGACGGCGTGCTGCAGGCGGTGTCGATCTGCCTGCTGGACGAGCAGCGGGCGCACTTCTGGGCGGGCGGCTGCCTGTACCCGGAGGAGCTCAACTGGAGCCCGCAGTACGTACTGTTCGGCGCCGAGCTGGAGTACGGCATGGCCAGCGGGAAGCCGGTCGTGGAGTTCGGCCGGCGCAACGACGAGTTCAAGCGGCGCTACGGCCTGCACCCACAGCGCCTGGGCCGGTTCATGGTCTCGCGCTAGACCCATCGATATCAGGGGGAAGTCTTGGACGGCTCTCTACCGGAGAGTGACTATTCGCTGCGGTCCGCACGGTTGCTGCGGTCCGCGGCCAACGATCTGAAGCGGGACGACGCCTCGGCCGAGCAGGACCTCGGCCTGCCGCCCGGCGCCTTCGCCGAGCTCACCTCGGGACGCCGACCGGTCGACTGGGACCTGGTCGGCAAGGCGGCCGCCGTCTGGCCGCTCAACGAACGCGATCTGCTGCCGATCCACGACGACTGTCCGGACGGCGTGCGGATCCACCGGCTGGCCGACTCCGTCGCCAGCGGACGGACCATCAACCGGGGCGGCAGCCCGTACTACGAGTACCGCGACACCGCGATGTCCCGGGTGGCCTCGTACCGGCCGGAGTGGATCAGCATGCTCCGGGTGGTCGAGGACAGCGACCCGGACAACCCGGCGGTGGAGTGGAACCGGGGCCACCTGCTGTACCAGTTCACCTACTTCGTCGGCCCGGTGAACTACTACTACCGCTGGGAGGGCGTCTCCCACTGCGTCGAGATGAACACCGGCGACTCGGTGTGGGGCCTGCCCTTCGCACCGCACTCCTTCACCTCGCGCTCCAGCACCGAGCCCGCCTACATCCTGGCCCTCACCTACGGCGGCGACCTGCTGGGCGACGCCCAGCGGGAGCTGTCGGTGCTCGGCGCCGGGGCGGCCCGGGCCCTGGCCCTGCCCGCCGAACAGGCCGCGCTGCTGCGCTCGTTCGCCCAGGCGCGGCTGCTCTCCGGCGAGGAGCTCGCCCGCCGGGCGAAGCTGCCCGCACCGTACGTGGCGCAGCTGCTCTCGGGCGAGGCCTCCGCCACCTCCGACGAGACCGCCGCCCTGGCCGAGGCGCTCGGGGTGGCCGTCCGCGAGCTCCTGCCGACCCGGATCGACACCGAGGCGGGGGTGCACCTCGCGCACCGCTCCGGGGCGCGGTCCTGGGAGCTGCCGGAGCAGGGCCGGGCAGCCTACCGGGTGACCCAGCTGGCCGGCGACCCGGCGCACCCGCACACCACGGCCCTGGAGGTCGACGTCCTCCCGGGCGCCGACGCCTCGGACGGCTGGCTGACCACCTACCAGCACCAGTACGTCTACGTCCTCGACGGGGCCCCGGTGGAGCTCCACTGGGAGCACCGGGGGGAGCGCCGCACCGACCGGCTGGAGCCCGGTGACTCCGCCTACGTCCTGCCGGGGACGCGGCTGGCCTTCGCCGCCGTGGACGGCGCGGGCGCCGCCCAGGACGGCCGCACCGCCCGGGTGCTGCTGCTCCGCGTGGGCGGCGCCACCACCACGGACGTGCGGTTCGCCCTCGCCACCATCCCGGGTGACGGCATCGAGCGGTACCTCGACGAGGACCGGCTCTGGTTCACCTCCGACGCGGCGCCGTCCGACGCAGCACGGCCCGCCGCAGTACAGACCGATGCACCGCAGTACGACTCAACGGATCAGGAGTCCGCACGTGAGCACTGAGCGATCGAGCAAGTCCAGCCGGCTACGGGCCCTGCTGGCGGAGGACACCATCGTCCGGGCCATGGGCGCCCACAACGGCCTCACCGCCCGGCTGGCCGAGCGGGCCGGCTTCGAGGCGATCTGGGCCTCCGGGCTGGAGATCTCCGCCAGCTACGCGCTGCCGGACCAGAGCCTGCTGAGCATGACCCAGTTCCTGGACGCCGCCGAGGCGATGGACGCGGCCACCACCGTCCCGGTCATCGCCGACTGCGACACCGGCTTCGGCGGACCGCTCAACGTGGCCCACGCGGTGGCCAACTACGAGCGGCGCGGGATCGCCGGCATCTGCATCGAGGACAAGATCTTCCCGAAGATCAACAGCTTCGCGGCGGCCTCCCAGGACCTGATCCCGGCCGTGGACTTCGCCGAGAAGATCGAGGCCGGGAAGAGCGCCCAGGTCTCCGAGGACTTCGTGCTGATCGCGCGGACCGAGGCGCTGGTCGCGGGCCAGGACGTGGCGGAGGCGCTGGACCGGGCCCGTACGTACGCCAAGGCCGGTGCCGACGCCGTCCTGATCCACAGCAAGAGCCGCCAGCCCCGGGAGATCCTGGAGTTCGCCTCCCAGTGGGACCTCGACACCCCGCTGGTCGCCGTGCCGACCACGTACAACGGCATCCACGAGTCCGAGCTGCGCGCGGCCGGCTTCAGCGTGGTCATCTACGCGAACCAGGGCCTGCGCGGGGCCATCCGGGGGATCAAGGCCACCCTGTCCGAACTCGCCAGCAGCGGGCGCGGCAAGGCCGTCGAGGAGCAGATCTCGACGATGAGCGAGGTCTTCGAACTCCAGGGCATGACAGCCAAGTTCGAGAGCACCATATGAGCGGGTACGTATCCGCGGCCGGGCTGCTCGACGGGCTGAGGACGCTCGGCACCCAGCTGGTCACCGGCGTCCCGTGCTCCTTCTTCGGCGGCCCGATCCGGCTGCTGGAGGAGGGGCGGGCCGGGGGACTGCGCTACGTCCCGGCGGTGAACGAGGGTTCGGCCCTGGCGATCGCCGCGGGGTCCCAGCTCGGCGGCGAGCCGGCCGTGGTGCTCACCCAGAACTCCGGGTTCGGCAACCTGATCAACCCGCTCACCTCGCTGGTGCTGCCCTACAAGCTCCCGGTGCTGGTGATGATGAGCCTGCGCGGCTGGCCGGCCGCGGGGGCCGGCGAGCAGCAGCACCACTGGATGGGGCAGGTCTCCCACCCGTGGCTGAGCTCCCTGGAGATTCCGCACTGGACGCTGGACGGGCAGGTGCCCTTCGACCAGGTGCTGTCCGAGGCGGGCGACGCGCTCAAGGCGCGCCGCCCGGCCTTCCTCCTGGTGCCCAAGGGCGCCATCGGCGGCGTCCCGGGCGTGACCGAGCACGGCCGCGCCGCCGGGCCGGACCGCGCCGACCTGGTGTCCGCGGTGCTGGCCGAGGTGACGGACGAGCACCTGCTGGCCACCACCGGCTTCCTGTCCCGCGAGCTGTTCAACCAGGGCGACCGGCCGGGCAACTTCTACATGCAGGGTTCGATGGGCCACGTCGGCAGCGTCACGCTGGGCGCGGCGATGGCCCGGCCCGAGCGCCGGTTCGTGGTCCTGGACGGCGACGGCGCGGCGCTGATGCACATGGGCGCGATGGCCACCCTGGGCCACTACCGGCCGGAGAACCTGCGGCACGTCGTCTTCGACAACGGCAGCTACGAGTCGACCGGCACCCAGCTGACCGCCGCGGGCCGCACCGACTTCGCGGCCGTCGCGCTGGCCTGCGGCTACCGCACGGCGGTGACGGTCGACTCGGTCGCCGAGCTGCGCCCGGCGCTGCGCCGGCTGCTGGACGAGCCCGGTCCCGCGCTGCTGGCGGTGCGCGGGGTGCCCGGCGCGGCGGCGGGCGGACGGGCCTCGGAGAAGGTCTCCCCGGACGAGATCGCCGACCGCTTCGCCCACGGGCTGGTGGCGGGCGCGCGTCCGGTGGGCGACGGAGGCGACGGGGGCGGCGCCGGGGAAACCCATGCTGTCTGAACTGGTACGACTGCCGGGCCACCCGTCCGCGCACTTCGGCCAGGGTGCGGCCGGCCGGCTGCCGGAGGTCCTGGAGGCCCTGGCGGCCTCCAGGGTCCTGGTGGTCGGCGGCCGCGGCTCCTTCGGACTGTCCGGCGCCGCCGAGCTGGTGCGGGGCCTGGAACGGGACCACCGGATCCGCTGCTTCATCGGCTCCGGGCCGAACCCGACCCTGGAGACGGTCGAGGAAGGGCTGGCCGTCGCCCGGGAGTTCGCCCCGGACGTGGTGGTCGGCGTGGGCGGCGGCAGCAGCATGGACCTCGCCAAGGCGGTCGCCGTGCTCGCCCGCCAGCCACGCCGCCCGCTCGACTACCTGCGCGACCCGGAGCTGCTGGAGCCCGACCGGCTCGGGCTGGTCCTGCTGCCGACCACCAGCGGCTCCGGCAGCGAGCTGACCAGGTTCGCGACCATCTACGTCGACGGCCGCAAGCACTCGCTGGACTCGGAACTCTCCCGGGCCGACGCCGTCCTGGTCGACCCGCGCCTCACCGAGAGCGTCCCGCTGCGGGTCGGGGCGGCGGCCGGGGCGGACGCGCTCTGCCAGGCGGTCGAGTCCTGCTGGGCGGTCAGCGCCACGCCCGAGTCCCTCGGGTACGCCCGGCAGGCGGTCGGCTCGCTGGTGCCCGCGCTGGACCGGCTGGTCGGCGGCACCCCGCCGTACGACCGCGAGGTGTACGAGGGGCTGGCCCTGGGCGCGGCGCTCTCGGGCGCGGCGATCAACCTCACCCGGACCACCGCCGGCCACGCGCTCTCCTACGGGCTGACGGCCCGCGCCGGCATCCCGCACGGGCTGGCCGTCGCCCTCCACATGCGCTGGCTGATCGGCCACAACTCGGCCGCCGGCGAGGGCGACTGTCTGCACCCGGACGGACCGGCCGTGCTGCGCGGCCTGATCGACGACCTCCAGTCGATGTGCGCCCGGAGCACCGGCGACTCGCTGGAGGGGCTGCTCGGCCGGCTCCTGGAGCGCGGCGGCAGCCCGTCCCGGCTGGCCGGGCTTGGGCTCGACGCCGAGGACTGGGCGGCGGACTGGCAGCAGGCGCTCGGCACCGTCCGAGGTGGCAACAACCCGCGCGCAGTGACGCCGGACGACGTACGCAAAGCACTGGAAGAGTAGGAGTTCGAGCCATGACCGCACCCCGAGTGCTCTACACCGACCCCGCGTGGCTGCGCACGGGCGACACCATCGACCCGGCGCTGGCCACGGTCGAGACGGAGGTCCTGGGCGGCAGCACCGAGCTGCTCTTCGGCCCGTTCGCCGACGGCCGCTACCAGCTGGACAGCCCGGAGCTGGCGGCCCGCGCGGCCGGTGCCGAGGTCCTGGTGGTCTACCGCTGCCAGGTCACCCCGGAGCTGCTGGACGCCGCCGGCCCGGGCCTGAAGGCCGTCGTCCGGCAGGGCGTCGGCGTCGACAACCTCAACGCCGAACTGCTCCAGGAGCGCGGCCTGCTGGGCTTCAACGTGCCGGACTACTGTGTGGACGAGGTCTCCTCGCACACCACCGCACTGGCCCTCGCGCTGGAGCGCGCCGTCGTCCCGCAGCACCGGACCCTGACCGAGGGCCGCTTCGACATCTACGCGGGCGGCGTGCCGCGTCGGACCAGCAGCCGGACCCTGGGCATCGTCGGCTTCGGCCGGATCGGCCGCGCCGTGGCCCGCAAGCTGGGCGTCCACTACGGCCGGACCCTGGTCTTCGACCCGTACATCGGCCGCGACCTGGCCGAGGGCTACGGCGCCCATGCGGTGGACACCCTCACCGAACTGCTCGCCGAGTCCGACCTGGTGACGCTGCACTGCCCGCTGAACCCGGAGACCGACCGGATCATCGACCGGACGGCGCTGCGCGGCATGCGCGAGGGCGCCTACCTGATCAACGCGGCCCGCGGCCGGCTGATCGACCCGGTCGCGCTGACCGAGGCGCTGGAGGGCGGCTGGATCGGGGGCGCGGGACTCGACGTGTTCTCGCCGGAGAACCCGCACGACGACGAGGCCTGGGCGCCGGTGCTGAAGCACCCGGGCGTCGTGGTCAGCAGCCACCGGGCCTTCCTGTCCAGCGACGCCGAGGCCAGCAGCCGCCGCCGGGTCGCCGAGCTGGTCCGCGACGTGCTGGCCGGCCGTACCCGGCTGGTCGGCCGCGTGCTGCCGGAGGGAAGTGCCTGATGACCACCCTTTCCCCCACCTCCGCCGCCGGGATCGGGGCCGGCGTCGCCGTGCTGTCCACCGGGGACGTCCGGGTCCCGGTGTACCCGGCGGCAGCGGCCCTGCCCGCGCTCGACGACCAGCCGTACCCGCCCCCGGCGGGGCAGGACGGGCTGCGCGCCGCCATCGCGGCGTACGCCACGGCGAGCGGCACCGCGACCATCCGGCCCGAGCAGGTCCTGGTGGCGCCCGGTGCCCGGGCCGCCATCCTGTCGGTGCTGGCCGGGGCGCTCGGGGACCGGCGCGAGGTGCTCGTCCCCGGCCCGTACTGGGCGAGCTACCCGACGCTGATCAAGGCGGCGGGTGGCACGGCGGTGCTGGTCCCCGGCCAGGTCGGCGTCGGCGCTCCCTCGATCGGGGCGCTGGAGGCCGCGCTCACCGGGCGCACCGGCGCGCTGGTCCTCAACTCGCCGCGCAACCCGGACGGTTCGGTGATCCCGGCGGAGCGGCTGCGGGAACTCTCCGACTGGGCCGAGGCGCGCGGGCTGCTGCTGCTCTTCGACCAGGTGTACCGGGGCGTCCCGATCGGGGACGGTCCCGCGCCCTCCGTCCTCGGCCTCGGCCCCGAACTGCCCGCGCACTGCGTCGTGGTGGACGGGCTCACCAAGAGCCATGCGCTGGCCGGCCTGCGGATCGGCTGGGCGATCGCCGCCGGGCCCGTCCTGGACGCCGCGACCGCGCACGCCTCGCACGTCATCGGCGGCACCGGCTCGACCGCCCAGCGGATCGCCCTCGCCGTCCTCGGCGGGGAGCCCGGTAGTGACACCGGTGGGGGGCCCGGCGGCGAGCCCGGCACTCAGCCCGACCGGGACGACCGGCGGGCACGGCTGGGCTCGGCCCTGGAGGGCAACCTCAAGGCGGTGCTGGAGCGGTTGTCCGGGATCCCCGGGGTGTCCTGCCCCCGGCCGGAGGGCGGCATCTTCGCCTTCCCCGACCTGCGCGGCTGGCTCGCCGAGCACGCCCCGCCCGGGGCGCGCGCGGATCTGACCGGCTGGCTGCGGGACGAGCACCGGGTCGCGGTGGTGGACGGGAAGGCGTTCGGAGCTCCCGGGCACGTCCGGCTGTCCTTCGCCCTGCCCGAGGAGGACCTGCTGACGGGCGTCGACCGGCTGCGCACCGCGCTGACCGGCTGACCGGCCGACCGGGCGGGGAACGACGCCGACACCGGAGAAGTCCGGTGCGGCACAAGGTCGGTGCTGGACGAGGTCGGTGCGGGACGAGGCCGGCACGGAACAAGGGGAAGAGAAGCAATGGCAGGTGCGCTGCGGGTGCGGGTCGTCCGTTCGGCCGATGAGCTCAACCCGGGGCTGGACGCCCTGGTCTCGGCGTCCGGGGCGCCGTTCTACTTCGGCCGGGAGTTCCTCGCCGCCTACGAGCGCTACCCCGTCCAGGCGGTCGCGGACCGCTACTACCTGGAGGCGTACGGGGACGGGGAGGAGCTGCTCGGCTTCGCCCCGTGCCACGTCCAGGCGGACCCGCTGGGCGCGTTGGGGCTGGCCGAGGGCGAGACGGCCCTGGTCTCCAACCTGTGGCACTGCCCGGACAGCCACCTGGTCGCCGTGGAGCGCCGCCCGGAGGTCGCCGCCGCGCTGCTGGAGGCCATGGGCCGCTGCGCGGCGGAGGCCGGGCCGGCCCGTTACGGGTTCGTCAACGTCGAGGTGGGCTCGCCCAGCGCGGCCGCGCTGGAGGCCGTCGGCCTGACCGGAACACCGATCGACAAGCGCTACGCACTGGACCTGAGCGGCTTCGCGACCGAGGACGAGTACCTCGCCACGCTCAGCGGCAGCACCCGCCACGAGTACCGGCGCCAACTGCGCCGGGCCGCCGAGGCGGGCGCCGAGATGTCGATGCGCACGGCCACCGCGGACGAGGAGGTCGAGCGCTACCGGCTGCTGGAGGTCAGCGCCGCCCGCTTCGGGTCGGCCGGCTACTACGACGCGCAGCGGATCGTCGACTTCCTCGGCATGATGCAGAAGGCCGCGCGGGTCAACGAGATCCGCCTCGACGGCGAACTGCTGGCGATCGGCATCCTCTTCGCCGAGGAGCGCAAGCTGCACACCTGGGCGGCCGGCTACGACCGGGAGCGCGAACTCCCGTTCAGCCCCTACTACCTGCTGCACGCCTCGGCGGTACGCTACGCGCTCGAACTGGGTCTGCCGGTCCTGGAGGGCGGGCGGCGCAACGACGATTTCAAGATGCGTTTCGGAATGGCACAGAAGCCGCTGGCCGCATACCTGGGATCCTGACGAAAGGTTGTGACCGATGGCGCTCCGCCTCACCGTCACCGAGGAGCTCCCGAGCGACTGGGAGTCCGTCACGCAGCACGCCGCCGCTCCGGCGACCAGGCGGTGGATCCAACTCGGCCACGACTGGCTGCCCGGGCGGCTGCACACCCTCGCACTGCGGGACGACGACGGCGAGTGCCTGGCCGCGATAGGCGCCGCCGTCGTCGAGGACCCGGGGGCGCGGCTGCGGCTCAACGCGCACCAGGTGCTGTCCGGCGGCACCGCCGCGATGGGCCTGGCGGCCGAGGGGCCGTACCCGTGGGCGGACACCGAGCACGACGAGGTGTTCCCGTCGCTGCTGCTGATGTACCCGAACTACGCCAGCTTCCCGGTCGGCCCGGCCAGCCGCGACCGGGCCGTGCTCAAGGAGTTCGTCGCCCGGATCACCGACTGGGCGCGGGCGCAGGGGCTGCGCTCGGTGAGCCTGCTGTTCCTGCGCGCGAGCGCGGATCCGTTCATCGAGGAGCTGCGCTCGGCGGGCTTCGACATCCTCGAGCTCACCCAGACCTGCGACCTGCGGGTCACCTGGACGGACCTGGACGGCTACTTCCTCAGCCTGCCCAGCAAGCGCCGGGTCGAGGCCCGCCGTGAGCTCCGGATGCTGGAGGAGCGGGGCATCGAACTCGACGCCCGTCCGCTCGCCGCGGAGGAGCCGGAGATCCTCGACCTGCGCTGCCAGCTCGCCGAGAAGTACGACGGGGTCTCGGACATCGAGCGGGAGCGGCGGATCCTGAACGGGCTGCGCGAGCACGTCGCCCCCGAGGACCTGACGGTGTTCACGGCCGGCAAGGACGGCACGATGCTGGGCTTCGGGCTGATGGTCCGGGACGGCGAGGAGTGGACGGCCGCCATCGCCGGCACCAACTACCGGCGCGAGGAATCGGAGTTCACCTACTTCGCCAACCTCTACTACCAGCCGGCCGCGCTGGCGTCCGCCCACGGCGTCAAGACCATCGGCTACGGTCCCGGCTCCTGGGACGCCAAGCGGCGCCGGGGCTGCGAACTGTCGCCGCTCTACGCCGCCGGGCTGCTGCTGGGCTGAGCCGAGCGGTGCGGGCGGGGACGCTTTCGACGTCCCCGCCCGCTCACGCATGCCCGGGCGCCGTCAGTGCCCGGGCCCTGTCACCGCTCGGGCCCTGTCACCGCTCGGGGCGGGCCGCCGCCCGGGCGAGCAGTTCGGCGAGGTGGACGCCGTCCCGGCGGGCGAGCTGGTCGAGTTGGGTGCGGCAGGAGAAGCCGTCGGTGAGCAGGACGGCCGCCGTCCCGGCCTCCCGCACCGCGGGCAGCAGCGCGGTCTCGGCGACCGCCACGCTGGTGTCGTAGTGGCCGCGCTCGGCGCCGAAGTTGCCCGCCAGACCGCAGCAGCCGCCGACCGTGCGGAGCTCGGCACCGGCGCGTTCGAGCAGCGCGCGGTCCGCGGACCAGCCCATCACGGCGTGGTGGTGGCAGTGCGGTTGGGCGACGACCTCCACGCCGCCGAGGTACGGCGGCTGCCAGTCGGCGACGCCGTCCAGGAGTTCGGCGAGGGTCCGGGTGGCCCCGGCCACCGAGTCCACCGCGCCGGACCGGCCGAGCAGTTCGGCGGCCTCCCCCCGGAACACCGCGGTGCAGGACGGCTCCAGGCCCACGATGGGCACCCCGGCCCCGGCGTGCGGCGCCAGCGCGGCGACGCTGCGCCGCAGGATGCGCCGTGCGGCGTCCAGTTGGCCGGTGGAGATCCAGGTCAGCCCGCAGCACAGCTTGCGTTCGGGGATCCGCACCGAGAAGCCGGCGTCCTCGAGGACCTGGACGGCCGCGATGCCGACCTGCGGGGTGAAGTGGTCCGTGAAGGTGTCCACCCACAGCAGCACGGGAGTTCCCGGGGCGGGCCGGTGCCCGGCGAACCACCGGCGGAAGGTGCGCGGGGCGAACGCGGGCAGCTCCCGCCGGTGGTCCACCCCGGCCAGCCGCTTGGCCGCGCGACCGAGCGGCCCGGCCAGCACGCCGTTCACCAGGGCGGGCGCCGTCGAGGCCAGCCGTGCCCACCGGGGCAGCCGGCCGAGCGAGTAGTGCGACGCCGGGCGCAGCCGGCCCCGGTACCGCTGGTGGAGCGCCTCGGCCTTGTAGGTCGCCATGTCGACCCCGCTGGGGCAGTCGGAGGAGCAGCCCTTGCAGGCCAGGCACAGGTCCAGCGCGTCGTGCACCTCCGGGGAGTCCCAGCCGTGCACCAGCGAGCCGTTGACCATCTCCTGGAGCACCCGGGCCCGGCCGCGGGTGGAGTCCTTCTCGTCCCGGGTGGCCCGGTAGGACGGGCACATCACCGCGTCGGCCGGTGCGGTGGCCCGGCACTTGCCGACCCCGGTGCAGCGGTGCACCGCGCGGCTGAAGTCGCCCTGGTCGGCCTGGTAGGCGAAGGCCAGCTCGGTGCGCACGGGCCGCGCGGCGGGCAGCCGCAGGTCCGCGTCGACCGGGCGGGGCCGCACGATCACCCCGGGGTTGAGCAGGTCGTCGGGGTCGAACACGTCCTTGACGGCGGAGAACGCCTCCAGCGCGGCCGGCGAGTACATCAGCGGGAGCAGCTCGCCGCGGGCCCGTCCGTCGCCGTGCTCGCCCGACATCGACCCGCCGTGCCGGGCGACCAGCTTCGCCGCCGCCTCGAGGAAGCCGCGGAACACGGCCGGGCCGCCGGGCCGTTCGAGCGGGAAGTCGATCCGGATGTGGACGCAGCCGTCGCCGAAGTGGCCGTACGGGATCCCGCGCAGCCCGTGCTCGGCCAGCAGCGCCTCGAACTCGCGCAGGTAGGCGCCGAGCCGCTCCGGCGGCACGGCGGCGTCCTCCCAGCCCGGGTGGGCGGGGTGGTGGGCGCGGGTGGCCAGCCCCGCGCCGTCCTCCCGGATCCGCCAGAGTGCCGCGGCCTCGGCCGGATCGGCCACCACCCGGGCGTCCAGTGCCCCGGACACCGCGACGGCCCGGGCCGCCAGCGCCCGGGCCTGCGCCGGGTCGGCGCCGCCGACCTCGACGAACAGCCAGCCGCCGCCGCGTGGCAGCGCGGGCACGGCCGCGGCCCCGCGCAGGCCGCGCACCACGTCCACGATCCGCGCGTCCAGGCCCTCGACGGCGATCGGTGCCCCGGGCAGCAGGGCGGGCACCGCGTCGGCGGCCGCGGCCATGTCCGGGTACCCGAGGACGGCGAGCGCGGTCGCGGCGGGTGCCGGGACCAGCCGTACGGTGGCCCCCAGCACGACGCCGAGGCTCCCCTCGGTGCCGACCAGGGCCGCGGCGAGGTCGAACCCCCGCTCGGGCAGCAGGTGTTCCAGCGAGTAGCCGGACACCTGCCGGCCGAAGCGCCCGAGTTCGGTGCGGATCACCGCGAGCCGTCGCGCCACCACCTCGTGGAGGGCCGACAAGGTCGGCGAGGACGTGGGATCGGCGCCCTTGCGCGCGGTGATCCGTTCGCCGGTGCCGGTCAGGAAGTCCAGCTCGACGACGTTGTCCGCGGTCCGCCCGTAGCCGAGCGCGCGGGAGCCGCAGGCGTTGTTCCCGATCATGCCGCCGATCGTGCAGCGGCTGTGGGTCGACGGGTCGGGGCCGAAGCGCAGGCCGTGCGGTGCGGCGGCCCGCTGCAGGTCGTCGAGGACCACCCCGGGGTCGACCACGGCGGTGCGGGCGGACGGGTCGACGCGGTGCACCCGGTTCAGGTACCGGGAGAAGTCCAGCACGACACCGGGGCCGACCGCGTTGCCGGCGATCGAGGTGCCGGCGCCCCGGGAGGTCAGCGGGACACCGAGCGACCGGCAGACCTCGAGCGTCGACAGCACCTCGTCGACGGCCCGGGGGAACACGACGGCGGCCGGAACCACCCGGTACAGCGACGCGTCGGTGGAGTACTCGGCGCGGCGGCGCGCGGAGACGTCCACCTCGACTCCGGTGCGGCGCAGTCGGGTGGCGAGCGCGTCGTCGCCGGTGGTGTCGTGGTCGTGGGTGTTCATCGGTGTTCGTTCCTCGCCCCGTGAAGTCAGATCGACGTGGCCATGCCATATCACATGCTCGCCGCCGTACGCCAGCTGACAGTCCGTCGAAAATATTGGCAGGTATACCGGAAGCCGGATCTTGATCTTCTGGTTCATCCGTCCATAGCCTTGCCGACATCAGCTGTTCACCAGGGTCCAGGGGGACCCCTGTGCCCGAACGCCGGAGGACGCCATGGGGTTGAACGCACAAGGCTTCACGATCATCGATACGCCGCCGCTCGACGAACACACGCTCTCGGAGTTCGAGAACCTGCCGCTGGACCCGTACACCGGATCCAGCCAGCGCTTCCGCCGTTTCTCCCAGTTCCGCCTCGTCCACGACGGGCAGTGGAAGCTCGAACTCCTGCCGCACCGTCACTTCGCCCAGCCCCGCCAGTACAACGACCTGGTCGGCGGACAGCTGCGCACCCTCGAGCCGCTGACCACGGACCCCACGCCGATCATCGCCGCCGGGGCCGAGGCCCTCGGCCTGGACGAGGGCACCGTGTGGCAGCTCAACATCCACCAGTGCCGGGTGGTGTCCACTCCGGACGTGAAGGGCGTCGCCGCGCCCGAGGGTCCGCACCGCGACGGCCACCACTTCGGCATAGTCGCCGTCACCCGTCGGCACAACATCTCCGGCGGCGAGACCCACTTGATGCCCCTCGGCGGCGGCGAGCCCTTCTACACCACCACCCTCCAGGACGGCCAGGCCATCGCCTTCGACGACCGGGTGATGTTCCACCACGTGACCGACATCGAGCACCTCACGGACGAGGGCGGCCACCGGGACGTGTGGCTGGTGGCGGTCAACCCGTGGGAACACCGCCGGTACGGCGAGGAGTACGAGGCCGAGGTCCTCGCGAGCAACGCGTCGTGACCGCCATGACCGAGACCACGCTCATCGCCCCCACCGCCCCCACCGCCCCCACCGCCCCCGCCGCGCCGGTCTACGACCGCATCGGCGTCGGCTACTCCGCCGTGCGCCGCCCCGACCCCCGCTGGGCCCAGGCCGTCCGGGCCGCCCTGGGCGACGCCCGTTCCGTCCTCAACGTCGGCGCCGGCTCCGGGGCCTACGAGCCGACCGACCTCACGGTCGTCGCCGTCGAGCCCTCGCTCGAGATGCGCGCCCAGCGCCCGGCGGACGCCGCCCCCTGCGTCGTCGGCCGGGCGGAGAGCCTGCCGTTCGACGACCAGGCCTTCGACGCCGTCCAGGCCGTCCTGACCGTCCACCACTGGACGGACCTGGCGGGCGGGGTCGCCGAACTCCTGCGGGTGGCCTCCCGGTTCGCCGTCGTCACCTACGACATGGACGTCCAGGCCGGCTTCTGGTTCACCCGGGACTACGTGCCGGAGATCGCCGAGGCCGAACGCTCCAGGGTTCCCTCGCTGCACCGGATCACCGAACTGCTCGGCCCCTGCGAGGTCACCGAACTGCCCGTCTGGCACGACTTCACCGACGGTTTCATGACCGCGTTCTGGCGCCGGCCGGAGGCCTACCTTGACCCGATGATGCGGCGCGCCTGCTCGGCCTTCGCACTGACCGACCAGGCGGCCGTCGAGCGCGGGGTCGAGCGGTTGCGCGCCGACCTGGACTCGGGCGCCTGGCACCGCCGGTACGCCGACCTGGTCACCCGCGACCGCATCGACGCCGGCTTCCGGTTGATCACCGGCAGCTCGCCGTACGCGACCGGCCACCGGCGGACCACGGCGGGGCAGGGGGCGACCGGATGAGCGGCGCACTGCCCGACCCGGCCGCCGAACCCGGCTGGGACTACGACCGGCTGGCCGACCTGGCGGGCCGTCACGCCACCCCGTTCCACGTCCTGGACACCGCCCGGCTCGACCGGGCGGCGCGGGACCTGCTCGCAGCGCTGGGCGAACTGGGCAGGCCCGCCACGGCGTACTACTCGGTGAAGACCAACTACCTGCCCCACCTGACCCGTCGGCTCGCGCGGCACGGCATGGGCGCCGACGTGGTGTCGGGGTACGAGCTGGAGGCGGCGCTCGCGGCCGGCTTCGAGCCGGCGCGGATCGTCTTCAACGGCCCGGTGAAGACCGAGGAGGAGCTGGCCCTCGCGGTCCGGCACGGAGTGCGGGTCAACATCGACGGCGAGCACGAGATCGAGGTCCTGGACCGGCTCGCGGCCGAGGCCGGGCGGGGCGCCGTGGAGGTGGGTATCCGGATCTCCCCCGGGGTGCCGGTCTCCACCTCCGCCGACCCCTCGTACCGGCTCCAGGCCGAACTCGCCGCCCGCCGCAACCGGTTCGGCTGGCCGGCCGGCTCGGCGCAGCTCGACCGGCTGGTCCAGGGCATCGCCGAGGCCCCGCACCTGAGGCTCACCGCGGTGCACGCCCACCTCAGCAGCCAGATCGTGCACCAGGAGCTGATGCTCCGCGCACTGGAGACGGTGCTGGGCGAGGCCGCGGAGCTGCACCGGCGGTTCGGGCTGCGCGAGGTCAACATCGGCGGCGGGTTCGGCGTGCCGGGCATCCGGCGCCCCCGCACCGGTCCGCTGTCCGCGTTGTGGGGCCTGCACGGCAGCGCCCCGGCGGCCGACGAGGAACCGTCCCTGGACACCGCGCAGCTGCTGGCGGACGTCGACAAGCGGATGCGGGACCTGGGCCTGGACGGGGTCGCCCTCGCCTGCGAGCCGGGCCGCTGGCTGGTCTCCGACGCCATGGCCATCGTGACCCGGGTGATGTCGAGGAAGGAACTGCCGGAGGCCGGCTGGCTGATCGTGGACGCGGGCAACAACGTGGCCCCGTGGACCGGCAGCGGCGAGGTGCACCGGCTGGTGCCGATCGGCCGCGCCTTCTCGCCGGACCGGTCCACCTGGTCGGTGGCCGGGCCGCTCTGCTACGAGAACGACATCCACGGCCAGGCCGTCGACCTGCCCGAGGACGTGCGGACCGGCGACCTGCTGTGCCTGCACGACACCGGCGCTTACTCCCTGGGCCGGAGCAACAACTTCATCCGGACCAGGGCCGCCGTCGTCGCCGTCGACGGGGAGCGGGAGCAGCTGGTCTGGCGGGCCGAGACCGGTCAGGACGTCTTCCGGCTGGCCGACCCGGAGCTTCCGCCGCCGGACGGGAACCCGGGACCGGCAGAGTGATCAGGAGCTACGCGGAGCTGCTGCGGCTCCCGGGCGCGAGCGCGGCGGCGGTGCCCGCCGCGCTCGCGCGCCTGGCCGGGACGATGGTGCCGCTCGCCCTGCTGCTGACCGCGGTGCAGTCGGGGCACTCCATCGCCGCGGGCGGCGGCGCGGGCGCGGCCTACGCCCTGGGCGGCGCGGTCGCGGGCCCGGCGATCGGGCGGCTCATGGACCGGCTCGGCCCGGCCCCGGTGCTGCGGATCACCGGCCCGGTGGCCGGGCTCGTGCTGGCCGCCGCCGCCCTCGCGGCGGACCGGCTGCCGACGGCCGTCCTCCTCGCGGCCGCGGCCGCCGCCGGACTGGCCACCGCGCCGGTCGGGGCCTCCGTGCGGGCGATGTGGGGCGGCCTGACCGAGGACGCGGCGATGCGGCAGCGGGCGTACTCCTTCGAGGCGACGCTGAGCGAACTGCTCTTCATCCTCGGGCCGACGGTCGTCACCGTGCTGGGCTCGCTCGTCGGTGCCCGGGACGCCCTGCTGGTCACCGCCGCCCTGCTGGGCGCCGGCGCGGTCGGCTACGGGCAGGCCGCGGTCGTGCGCCGCCGCCGGCCGCAGCCGCCGTCAGCCGCGCCCGAGGGCCCCGGTGCCCGCAGGTCCGGCCCGGGCGCCGCCACGCTGTCCGTCCTCGCCGCGATCGCCCTGACGGCCGCCCTGTCCAGCGCCCTGGCCGTCGCGGTCACGGCCGCACTGCGCGACCAGGGCTCGGCGGCTGAACTGGCCGGGACGCTGGTCGCGCTGCAGTCCGCGGGCAGCGTGGTCGGCGGGCTGGTCTACGGCGCCCGCAGCCCCAAGGGCAGCACCTACCGTCGGTACGTCCGGCTGCTGGTCGTCCTGGCCCTCGCCCTGGCGGTCCTGCCGACGGTCCACCTGGCCCACCGGGCGGGCCTGCCCGCCTCCTGGACGCTGGTCCTGCTGGGTGCCCTGCTGCTGCTCAGCGGGCTGCCGATCGCCCCCGCCGGGGCCGAGGAGTTCCAGCTCATCGGAGAGATGACGGCCCGACGGAAGATGACCCAGGCCTTCGCCGGGGTCGGCAGCTTCATCGCGGTCGGCGCGGCGGCGGGCTCGGCGCTGGCCGGCCTGGTCGCGGACCACCTCGGCCCGGCCGCCGCCCTGTCCCTGCCGGCCGTGTTCACGGCGCTCGCGCTCCTGGTGTCGCTCGCCGCCCGGGGGCCGATCTCGGCGGCCCTGGCCCCGGAGCCGACCGCCTCGCACCCGCCCCCCGCCCCGGAGCCGTCCCCCGCCCGCCCCGCCACCCCCGACCTCGGAGAGCAACACCCATGACCACCGCACCCATGAGCACCGCACCCGTGAGCACCGCACCCGGCGTCCTGGCCGTCGTCGAGAGCCAGTTGTCGAACTTCGGCCTGACGCCCCTGCGGGCCGCCCACGAACTCGGCTTCCACACCGTCCTGATGAGCAACGACCCCGACCGGTACCGGGTCGTCAGCCTCGCCGAGGAGGTCTACGCCAAGCACATCGACGAGATCATCCAGGCGGACACCAACTCCGTCGACGCGGTGGCCGCCGCGCTGGAACCGTTCCACGCGGCCGGTCGGCTCAGCGGCGTGATGACCGTGACCGACTACAACATCCCCCTCGTCGCCGAGGTCGCCGCCCGCTTCGGCCTGCCGGGGCTGTCCCCGGCGGCCGCGCGGAACTGCCGCGACAAGCTCCTGATGCGCCAGGCCTGCCAGGAGGCCGGAGTCGCCGTCCCCGGCTTCCACCAGGCGATCGGCGAGGAGGACGCACTCGCCGCGGCCGACCGCTTCGGCTACCCCTGCGTGGTCAAGCCGATGACCGAGTCCGCGAGCATCGGCGTCACCCTGTGCCGCACCCCCGACGAAGTCCTCGCGGCCTACCGGGACATCACCTCCTCCTCCACCGACTTCCGGGGCCAGCCCCGCCGCCCCGGCGCGCTCGTCGAGGAGTACCTGCTGGGCTTCGAAGTGAGCGTCGAGTCCGTCCTGGTGGACGGCGAGCGGCGGTTCCTGGGCGTCACGGACAAGGCGCTCGGCCCCCACCCGTACTTCGTGGAGATGGGCGACACCTTCCCGTCGATGCTCTCGGCACCGGTCCGCGCCGAGTGCACCGAGCTGGCCCGCCGCGCCCTGGAAGCCGTCGGGCACGACTTCGGCGCCGCCCACGTCGAGGTGAAGATGACCGCGGACGGGCCCCGGATCGTGGAGGTCAACGGCCGGATGCCCGGCGCGGAGATCACCCAGCTGATCCGCGAGGCGACCGGGGTGTACCTCCAGCGCGAGGTGGTCAAGCTGCACGCCGGCCGGCCCGCCGACCTCACCCCCAGCCGCGACCGCGCGGCCGCCTCCCGCTACCTGGCGGCCCGGCAGGCCGGCATCCTGTCCGGCGTCGACGGGGCGGACCTCGCCCGCCGGGTCCCCGGGGTCGTCGAGGTCGACCTGGAGGCCCACCCGGGGGACCGGGTCCGCCCCGCCGAGAGCAACCTCGACCTGCTGGGGTACGTCGTGGCGACCGGCGACACCACCGGAGACGCCGTGCGCCGGGCCGAAGCGGCGCTGGGCCAGCTCACCCCGCGGATCGACACCGGGGCCGGGACGGAGCAGCGGTGAGCAGCACACCCGAGGCCGGCGGTCCGACCACGCTGCGGGTGACCGCGTACCGGGACCTCGCCGAGCTCCCGCACCCCGGAACGGTGCACTGGGACACGCTGTTCGGGCCGCGCGGCTTCTACGCCGCGAGCCCGTGGCTCGGCCACGCCCAGGCCACCGCCGCCACCGCGCCGTACTACTTCACGGTGACCGACGGGGCCGAGTGGGTCGGCGCCCTGCCCGCCTACCCGCTGGAGCAGGACACCCCCTACGTCTTCTGCAGCCCCGGCCGGGTCGTCGACACCCTGCACCGGCAGGCCACCGGGGAGCCCGCGCCCTGGGCGGCCGGCCTGATGCCCGCCCTGGCCTGCGGCGGCCGCAACCCGTCCCACACCAAGGCGGGCGTCGCCCCCGGGCTCGACCCCCGGCGCCGACGCGAAGCGCTGGCGGCGATGGTGGCGGAGGCGGAACGGCAGGCCTGGGCAGCCGGACTGCAGTCGGTGTCGTTCCTCTACGTCGACGAGGACGACGACCTGCTGCGCGGCGTCCTGGCCGACGCCCAGTACATCTCGTTCCCCGGGCAGACCGCCTACTCCCTGGCCGTTCCCGACGACGGCTCCTTCGACAGCTACCTGGCCCGGTTCGACCAGCGCCACCGCGTCAAACTCAAGCGGGAGCTACGCGCCCTCGCCGAAGCCGGGGTCTCCTACCGCACCCGGCCGCTGACCGAGGAACTCATCGAGCAGATCGCCCCGTTGGAGATGGCCCTCTACGCCCGCCACGGCACCACGGCCGACCCGGTCGCCTTCCGCGCGGTCTTCGACAGCATCGCGACGAACACCGGCGACACGGCCCGGGTGACCACCGCCCACCTCGACGGAGCCCTGATCGGCTTCGCCCTCACCTTCACCCACGGCGGTGAACTGTACGCCCGCCAGGCCGGCTTCGACTACGAGGCCAAGGGCCGCCTCCCGGTCTACTTCGGCCTCGTCTACTACGAACTCCTCCGCCTCGCCCTCGCCGAGGGCCTCACCCACATCCACTACTCCACCGGCTCCGACCGCGTAAAACTCTCCCGCGGCTGCACCCCCCGCCGCCAACACGCCTACCTCAAACCCCGCCACCCCACCCTCACCCCCCACCTCGCCCCCCTCGCCCACCCCTGACCCCCGCCCCCGCCCGCCCCCGCCCGCCCCAACCGCCACACCCACCGCCTGCCGGCCGCGACGCCACCTCGCCCGCGACTACGCCGGCCCGCGCGGCTCGGGGGTCGGAGGGCCGGTGCGCCGTACCGTCGACATCTGCCCGATCTCCCCCCCGTTGTCGGACCCTTGCCGTACGTTCGTGCCGACCGTGTGCGCCGCCCCTGCCTGAGGAGATCCATGGCCGACACCATCAACTCGCTCGCCTCCCGGGTCCATGAACTGCTGGTGGCGAACCTGACCAATCCGGCGGCCTCGGCCATCCCCGGACAGGGGGCTCTCTCCACCCTCGCCCGCGCGCTCATGGGCGCCCCGCAGGGCGTGGACGTCGCCACGGGCTTCCAAGACGTCATCGCGCGCGCCGCCGCGCTCGGCCCGGACGCGGCCTGGCTGGTCGGCGCCGGGCACAGCGGGCTCGCCGCCCTGGCCTTCAGACGCAGCCAGATCGACCGGGCGCTCTTCCACCTCGACGCCGCCGTGACGGCCGGCTTCAACGACTGCGTCGCCCTCCACGCCGCCCCGCTCCGGCCGCTGCACGACGATCCCCGCTTCCGCGCGACCTACCAGCGGATCCGCATCACCATGGCCGACCTCGACGAACTCGTCTGGATACACCGGGAGATACACCTCATGTCCCGGGATGCCGGGAGGGCCTCCACCGAGAACATCGGCCGCCACGACACCGGGGTCTCCCTGCTCCCCAAGGCCCCCATCCCGACCCGGGTGCCGAACACTCCCGGCGTCCTGATCACCCGGATCGACCTTGCCGCCACGCAGACCGTGCTCCAACGCGCCATCATGAAGGCGGACATCAGCCGCGCCGCCGGCAACGCCTCGGTCAGCGCCGTCTCCTACAACTGGGACGACGCCCGCGCCCGGCGGGACGCCTGGCGCGCGGACGACCTGGAGTCCCAGCGCCGCCAGGCCGCTGCCGCCCGCGCCTTCGTCGAGCGCCCTGGTGCCAGCACGCTGGTCGTTCCCTGTCCGCCGCTCGGGTCGCTCAGCCATCCGTCCTGACACGGGTATCCGGCCGCCCGGGGAAACGACATGGTCCGGCAGACGGGCCGGGTACGCACGTGGGCGGGGCGGCGGCCTCGCCGCCGGTGGACCCCTGCGGACCGCCCCCCGGACCCGCGTTCCCCGCGGCCCCGCGGCCGCACGAGCGCACGGCCGCACGAGCGCTCGTCGCCTACGGCGCTCGGAGTCCCGCTTCCTCGCGCTACGGCCGGGCCGGCACGACGCGGTGATCAGTGGCGGGTCACTGTACGGGTTGCGGATGTGGTGCCGGCGGGTTGCTCGGGTGTCGGTCGAGGGCTTGGTCGAGGTGGCGGCGGAGGGCACGGCCGACGGGCTTCTCGACCACTCGGTGGATCACTGCGGCCAGGAGGAGCATCGAGACGGTGGTGAGGGCGAGTCGGCCCCAGGGGCCGAGCCAGTGGGCGTGGCGGGTGAGTTCGGTGGCCATGGGCAGGCCGAGGCTCTGGTGGATCAGGTAGAAGGGGTAGGTGAGCGCACCGGCCGTCATGAGCCAGCGCCAGCGGATGCGGGCGAGGGGGCCGATGGTGGCCAGGAGCAGGAGGGCCAGGAAGGCGGTCAGCAGGGCGCTGGCGACGGTCCAGGAGCAGAGTGCGCTGGACCCCCATTCCCGGTAGTGGCCGGACAGCCGAATGGGGAGCATGGTCAGTTCGTAGCACCAGGCGAAGCCGAGGAGGATCCAGAGCATGAGGTTCTGCCCGAAGCGGTACATGAGGTAGACCGCGATGCCGGCGACGAACAGGCCGGCGTACTGGCTGAGGACGAGGTCGTCCAGGAACTTGCTCTTCGTCTCGGAGGTGATGATCCCGGCGGTGAGCCAGATCACGCAGAACCCCATGACCCGGTGGTAGGTGGTGCCGAAGGCCAGGAGGACGGCCATGAGGAGGTAGAAGTGGGCCTCGACGGCAAGGGTCCAGGCGACGCCGTCCAGGAGGCTGGCGTGGAGGGCGTCGGGGAACATGGTCAGGTTGGCCAGGACGATCCGGGGGTGGATCACCGCGCTGACGTCGTGGGTCTGCATGGGGATCAGTGCGATCCTGGCCACGATCAGGATGAGGGCGCACCAGTAGGCGGGGTAGAGCCGGGATATTCGTGAGGCGGCGAACTGTCCTGCGGTGCGGCCCCAGGCGCTCATGCAGATGACGAATCCGCTGATGAGGAAGAAGGCCTCGACGCCGAGCCAGCCGTACATCGCCGCGTGGTGCAGTGGGTAGGCGAACTCCTTCGCGGACGGTCCCCACAGGTTGGGCGGGATCGCGCTGAGGTAGTGGAATCCGGTGACGGCGAGCGCGGCGAGCAGTCGCATGCCGTCGACGACGGCCAAGCGGGCACCGGACTCACCCCGGACACGGCCTTCGGTCAAGGCTCTTGCCCGCGCAAGGCCACTCCGGGCCTGCCGGGGGGTGGGCGGTGACGTGGGCTCGTGAAGCACTGGCTGAAATCCGATCGTGTCGATACGCCCGCTCTCCCTCGGGACCGCAGACGAGGGCCATGGGGGTAGCGAACTGTGATGCCGCTCAGCCGATGCGCGGGCACGTCACCCGCGGACTGATCAACAGCGTGTATATCGTATTGCAAAAAATGTCAAGGAAAGCCGTGCGGTCGACGTGCCCAGCGCAGCCGATCGGAGGCAGCGCGGGGCGAAAGCCGGCTATGAAAAGAATCGGAGCTTCACGGGGGATCAAGGCCCCGGGCCCGCTCTGCCGCAGGGCCGTTGTCGGGCTGTGGAAGGAGATCGTCCACAGGCCGACAACAGCCCGTTGAGCGGACGCTGGAGTCGGTGGCGGCGAGCCTGGGGTTGATCGCGCGAGCAGCCGTGCCCGCCGGTCGGCTGTCCAGGTCGTACGCCATCGCAACATCGCCTCGGAGTGGGCGTTCGCCGGCCCGGAGCCGCTGGAGAAGGTCCGTGCGTTCCGGCGTGAACTGCGTCGCGCGGTGAGAGAACAGGCCGCGGTGCCAAAGGCCGGTGCCGGCCATGCCCAGGGGCGTGGCCGGCACCGGTGAGCCGGGCTGGAGCGAATTCACGTCACGGAGAATTCAATGACGACCCAATTGACGGGACTTCGTGCGGTGCGGCCGGGAGAATCCGTGTGGGGTCCGCTCCGCCGGTTCTTCAGAGGATCCGGATGGAGTTGACCTTCGGCGGGCGGTTCGGGAACGAGATGTCGGTCCAGCGGTTGATCCTCACCGAGTCGCCGTTGGCGTCGGAGTAGACCAGGTCGTTGTTCCCCGTGGAGATCCGGTCGACCCACCAACCGCCGAAGCCGATCGTCCCGGCGTTCGCGTAGCAGTCGACGCTGTCACGGCCGTCGAGGTGCGACCAGATCTTGAGGTAGTCATTGCGGTTTCCGTCGCACGGGATGTGGTCGATGGCGAAGGCATTGCCGGACGGCACGGCCACGGTGAGCGCGGCCGCCGCGGCGAAGGCCAAGGCCATCGAGCCCACGGCCTTCTTCGCGTTCGAGAACATGGATCCTCCCTGGTCAGATAAAATAACGAATTCTGGGCGTGCGGCGACTTTCTGTTGAGTCGTGCCCGATCAGTATCCAGACCAATTTTGTGAGGGTCAATCGAACGCGCCTTGACCTGACGTTTTCTCGGTCATTTATGTCCGAGATTTCCGCACGGCGTGGGGTGCGCTGTACCTCTGGGACTCGTGAGCAGCGTGGTCTTCTCGAGCCGGTCAGGGTTCGTTCGGTGAGACCTCCTGGAAGGTCCGGTGTTCGAGGATCGCCGTGACGGACCGGGCCGCGAGGCGGTGCCAGGTGCGGGCCCCTCGGATCATGGTGTGGCCGCCGTGCGGCATGGCCATGTACTGCACGTCGGCGCCGGCCCGCCGGGCGCGGGCGGCGAAGGCGCGGGACTTGTCGGCGCTGGTGACGCGGTCGGCCGGGTCGTGCAGGATGACGATGCGTTTGCCGTGGAGGTGTGCCACCGGATCGTCGTCCTCGCACCAGGGCGCGAGCAGGACCGCGCCGAGGACGTGCGGGTGGCCGGCGGCGGCGATGGCCGCCCGGCCGCCCATGGAGTGCCCGAGCAGAGCGATCCCCGCTCGGGGCGCCAGGGAGGCCAGTTCCCGGACGGCCGCGACAGCGTCAGCCGCCGGGTGTGCGTGCCGGCCGTTCCAGCCCCGGTGACGGTACTCCACCTCCACCGTCACCAGGGCGCGGTCTCCGGTGCGGCGCTCGACCGCCGCGCCGAAGACGCGCATGCGCAGCCGGGCGAGTCCGAACCGGGGCTGCGGGGCGAGGCTTTCGGCCTTGCCTCCGTGCAGGAGGAGCAGTACGGCGGGGTCCGTGTGCGGGTTCGTCGTGGCGGCCGGTTCGTCGGCTGGCATGACGGTGTCGGCTCCTTCGGCTGGACCGGGGTGGCGGGTGGCGGGTGGCGGCCGGGGTCCGCCGGGTGAGGCGGGCCCCGGCCCGGGGTGCGGCGTAATCCGCCGGTCACTGGCCTGCCAGCACTCGGGGAAGCCGCTCGGCGACCGCATCCGCGAGACGCTCGAACTCTGCACGCAGGAACGGCGCGACAAGACGCGCCAGGCCGTTGAACCGAAGCGAAGCCCGGTAGACCAGCAGCGTGCGGCCCTCCGACGCACGGAGCGAGATGTCGTCGGTCGCGGTGACGGTGCGGTTGTGCCCGATGAAGACCAGCCGATCGGGCCGGTAGTCGTCAAGGCGGTAGACCAGCTCCGTCTGCCTCCCCCTGAACCGCGAGGTGTTGCGCCAGCGCGCACCCGCCACCACGGGGCCGGAATCCAGACGCACGCAACTCACTGTGCCCGGATCCCACTCCGCAGTGTTCCCGAAGTCCGCCAGGTACCGCAGGACCTCTCCGGCCGGCTGCTCGACGACCATCCGGCGTTCCACGCTGATCATCGGCTCTCCTTCCCGTTGCCCGTTGCCCGTTGTCCGTCGTCCGTCGCCGTCCGCCCCGGTCGGTTGACGTCGCCCTTCTCATTCGTCGCGGACGCGTCCCCGGATGGCAGACTTCCCCGCCGGTGCCGTACGTCACCGCGGGGCCACCGTCACCGGTTCGATGGACATCGGTTCACCTCCAACGGGCACCACACCGCGAAGGGCGCGGCAGCGGCCACCCGTGCGAAAGGCCCCGGAGGTGGGCTTCGGGGCCCCGCGGGCGGGCCCGGTCAGGCGGTCTTGCCGCCCGGGTGGTCGAGCCAGGCGCTGCGCGAGCCCTTGGCGGCGGGCGCTTCGCGTTCGTAGCCGGCGAGTGCCAACCCGAGTCCGAAGAACGTGGGCGCCCACTCGCCCACGAAGATGCCCCACCGGTCTGCGCGTTCGACTCCGGCCTGTTCGGCCTTCATCGACGCGATCCAGCTCAGCAGGGACAGGCCGATGGACCCGAACGCCGCCGCGTAGGCGTGCTCACTGGTGATTCCGGCTTCGTGGAGCTTGCGCACGATGGTCATGACTACCCTCCAAGGGGGCTGTGCGTGATCGTTCCTGTGTCTCTACTGTCGGGCCGCCGCCGGCAACGCGGCAGTCGCATCGTTGGTGCATCGTCCTGTTCGGCCGGGGACCGGCGGGACGCGATCCCGGTCGATCGACTGCCGCGTGGGCGAAAACCGGCCCGGGCCTGGATGCTCGCGGGCCTCCACCACCGCACGACCCTGCTCCTGGTGCGCGGCTCTCCCACGGACCCGACCGAAGTCGAAGCGGCGGTCCGCCCCCGGCTCGCCGAACTCCTGGCGGCGGACCCCGGTCGCGCGGCGTCGGGCGGCCTTGTGGCCCGCACTGTCCGACCGTCATGTCCGGCTGTTGGAACGGGTGTTGCCGCATGATCGGCCGGGATCCGCGCTGTACGTGTGCCCCAGTGCCAAGGAGGAGTTCGGGCCGGCCGTGCTGGAGGCCATGGAGGCGGGCCTCCCGGTGGATCGGTCGCGGGAGACGGACCGGGTAGGCCCTGTGCCCGGCGTCACGGGTAGCGGCTGAGCCTGCGGGCGTTGGGCGGCACCGTCGTCGCCTGCCGTCAGGGGGGCGACTGGCCGCGGGCGCGTTCGGCGGCGAGGACTTCCGGCAGGCCGGTGAGGCGGTTCAGGCCGGCAGCGGCCTGCGCGGTGCGGTGGTTGGCGGCGAGGAGGGCCCGGTGGCGGTGGACGAAGGCCCAGTAGCCGGTGGTGAACGGGCAGGCCCGGTCGCCGAGGCGTTCGGTGGGGCGGTAGCGGCACTTGCCGCAGTGGTCGCCCATCCGGTTCAGGTAGGCGCCGCCCGCCGCGTAGGGCTTGGTGGTGATCAGTCCGCCGTCGGCGAACTGGGACATGCCGACGACGTTGGCGGTCATCACCCAGTCGTAGCCGTCGACGAAGCAGCGGTGGAACCAGTCGGTGAGTTCACGCGGGTCCCAGCCGTGCTGGAGGGCCCAGTTGCCGAGCACCATCAGCCGGGGGATGTGGTGGACCCAGCCGTGGTCGCGGACCTCGGTGAGGACGCCGGACAGGCAGCGGGCGGTGACGGCGTCGGCGTCGAGATCGCGGAACCAGGCGGGCAGCGGCTCGTGGTGGCCCAGCCGGTTGGCGTCGCGGTAGTCCTCGCCGAGGTGCCAGTAGAGCTGCCATACGTACTCGCGCCAGCCGGCGATCTGCCGTACGAAGCCCTCGGCGCTGTTGAGCGGCACCTGCCCGGACCGGTACGCGGCCTCGGCCGCGCGCACGCACTCGCCGGGGTCGAGCAGACCGAGGTTGAGCGGGACGGACAGCGCGCTGTGGGCCATCCACGGGTCGGCGTGCAGCATCGCGTCCTCGTACCGGCCGAAGTCGGCGAGGCGGTGGGCGACGAAGTGCGCGAGCGACTGCTCGGCCTCCGCGCGGGTCGCGGCGAAGCGGCGCGGGCCGTCCCGGCCGACGAAGGCGACGTCCCCGTCGCGCTCCCAGCGGTCGAGGTCGGCTCGGACTTCCTCGTCGATGCCGTCCTCGGCCGGCGCGAACGGGGGCGGCAGCGGCAGGGTGGCGGCGCCCTTGGGCGGTGGTTCGCGGTTGTCCCGGTCGAGGTTCCAGCGGCCGCCGGCCGGGCTGCCGTCCGGCTCCAGCAGCAGGTGCTCGGCGCGGCGCACCCGGTGGTAGAAGTCCTCCAGCAGCAGGCGCCGTTCACCGGGTTCTCCCGCCCAGCGGCGGAAGTCGGCGAACGGGACCAGGAAGCCGCGCGCCGGCAGCACCGTCACGCTGGGGAGGCCGTCCACCAGGCCGAGGGCCGCGCGCGACGTCGGGTGGCAGACGGTCACCCGGCGGCGGCCGACCGCCTTCGCCAGGCCCTCGCGGTAGGTGTCGGCCCGCACGTAACGCACCCGGTCCCCGAGAGCGGCGGCGGCGTGGCGCATCGCCGACAGCACCAGGTGGGCCTTCGCCCGGTGGAACCGCCGTCGGCGCAGCACCGAGCGGGCCTCGATCATGACCAGCGGAGCGTCCGGGTCGGGGCCGCCCTCGCCGGGGGTGAGGAAACGCGGCCCGAGCTGGTCGCCGAAGAGCCAGTGCGGGCGCGGCCCGCTCACGCCGCCCGCTCGGGAAGGCGGGCCGGTCGGGAGTCGAGGGAGAGCGCCGGAGCATCCTGGCGGTCGCCGGGCCCCGGGTGGCGGTGGCGCCAGTAGGGGTTGTCGAGCGGGAGCCTGCCGCTCACACGGCCGTACATGCCGAACGTGGCGATCACCAGGCCCATGACGAAGCTGAAGAGCACGTTCTGGATGCGGAAGGCCAGGATGTTGGCCTGCGAGTCCAGCAGTGCGAGGTTGACGAAGCCGCTGGGGACGAAGAGAGCGCCGACGGTGATGTTGACCGTGGAGGAGATGTTTCCGCCGATCAGGGCGCCGCCGAGAAGTACCGCGGCCGTGACCACCGAGACGAGGCTGAGCAGGCCGTTGCTGGAGAGACCGGCGATCTTCTCGCCGTCGGTGCTGAAGAAGGGCAGTCCGTCCGACAGGCCGAGACAGCCGAAGACCAGCAGGGCGGCGCCGCAGAGTCCGGCTCCAGCGCGGTAGACCCGGGACAGGCGGTGGTCGACCGGCAGTTCCTCGTGGAGTTTCATGGTCCGCTCCGTTCCTCGGTGATCGTGTCGGGCACGCGCTGCACGGCCCTTCCGGGAGCGTCGGCCGCGGTGGCCGACCGGAACAGTCGCAGCGGTGCTGCATCGTTTGCGGATCGGCCGGAGGCGGCCTCCGTGTCCCCGCCGTGAAACGCTGCACAAACGATCCGACTCGCTTGCGTGGTGCCGAGCGCATGCCACGGCCCGCTCCGCGGAATCCCGGACAAGTGCTGCGAAAACGCTGCGACTGGGAACGACGGCCTCGACCGGAAGAGCATGGCGGTGTGGAGCCACCGGGCAGCCCGGTTGTCCGGAAAGCCTTTGACACACTTCCCGTCACCGGAGGGCGTCATGACCGCCGATCACCGGATCCCTACCCCTGAGAGCCCCGTGCCCGCGAGCCCTCCCACCGAGACGCCCGAGTGCGAGTCGTCGACGTGCTCGGGCATTTCGACTCCGGAGTCGGTCGAACTGCACACGGCCTGGCCCGGCTGGATTCCCCTGCTGATCATCGCCGTCATGGTGGTGTCCTGCGTGGGGTTCGCCGTGGGGAGGATCGCGGGATGGTGACGACCTCCCCGGAACGTGATGACGCCGGGCCGCGGGACGGCGAATCCGTCGGTGCCCCCGGCCCCGCCGATGACGTGGGTCTGCCCACGGGGGCCGTGGCTCAACAGCTCGGCGTTTCCCCCACCACGGTCCGTTCCTGGGAGCGCCGCTACGGCATCGGCCCCGCCAACCGGGAGGCCGGTCACCACCGCCGGTGGGCCCGGCAGGACATCGCCGTCCTGGAGAACATGTGCCGTCTGACCGCCCGCGGGGTACCCCCCGGCGAGGCGGCCCGTGCCGCCCTGGCCGAGAAGGGATCCGCCACCGACCCCAGCACGGCGAGTCCTGTCCCACGCCGGCCGGATCCGCTCCCCCGGAGCGATGTCCAGGCCTTCCACCGCCCCGGCCCCGGGGGAGGCCGCGCTCTGGGCGTCGGAACGGTACGCCCCGAGTGCCGTGGCCTGGCGCGTGCGGCGGTGCGCCTCGACGCGCCGCAGATCGTCGCGATCCTGCGCGATGCCGTAGCCACCCTCGGGGTGATCGACGCGTGGACCGAGGTCATGATGCCCGCGCTGCGCGCCGCCGGCCGTAGATGGGCGGCGGACGGCGAGCAGTACGTCGAGGTCGAGCACTTGCTGTCCTGGCACGTCTCCAGCGTTCTGCGCGGCGTCGCGGTGGCAACTGCCGTCACCCGGCCCGTATCGCCCGTCCTGCTGGCCGCGACGCCCACCGAACTGCACACGCTCCCGCTGGAGGCCACGTCCGCCGCGTTGGCCGAGCGCGGCCTCCCCTTCCGCATGCTGGGGGCCGCCGTCCCGCCCCGGGCCCTGCTCGACGCCGTCCAACGGCTCGGCCCGGCAGCCGTGATGATCTGGTCCCAGGACCGGCGCAGCGCGGACCACGAGCTGGCACGCCGTGTCAGCGCCAGTGTCTGGGGGCCGCGGGGCTCGCGCGGCGGGGCGGTCGTCGTCGCCGCGGGCCCCGGCTGGGCCCGCTCCCGGCTGCCCGTCGGCGCCGCCTGCCCCCGAACCCTGGCGGACGCCGTCGACGTCCTGGAACGGACGGTCACGGGCTGAGTCCCGGTCGTCGCGAGGCCGGTCCTCCCGCCCGCCGCCTCCTCAGCCGCCACGTCAAGGGCCTCCCGCTCTCATGGAGACCGCACCGGCCTCCCTGCCCGCGGCCGGGCCGAGCGCCACCCACGTGCCGTCCGCCGCATCCCTGGTACCTGAGGTCCGACAGACGCCGAGTCAGGCCAATCCAGGCCCGGGCCAGGTCCGAAGAACCGGTGCAAGGACCATGCGGGCCGCATTCGGGCCCCGTCGGGAGGGGCTCTCGTGACCACGTTCGACACCGTCTCCGCCATCCGGGGCTCAGCCGGGGCAGACGGCTGTTCACGTCCGCGCCGGGTGGCGGTGGTGGGCGCCGGCGTCGCCGGACTGACCGCGGCCCTTGAACTGTCCCGCGGCGGGGTGGAGGTGGAACTGTTCGAAGCCGACGACCGGCTCGGCGGCCATGCCCACACACAGGACGCCACCGGGCGCGACGGGCGGCCGGTGGCGCTGGACACCGGCTTCCTGGTGCACAACGAGCGGACGTACCCGCACCTGGTGCGGCTGTTCGCCGAACTCGGCGTACGCACCCAGGACAGCGAGATGAGCATGTCCGTGCGCTGCGACGGCTGCGGCCTCGAGTACGCCGGCGCGCGCGGGCCCGCCGGTCTGTTCGCCCGGCCCGACGTGCTGGTCCGCGGCCGCTACCTGCGGATGCTCACCGAGGTGCCGCGCTTCCACCGGCTCGCCCGCCGCCTGCTGGCCGACCCGCAAGCGGGGGATCCGAGCCTGCGGGACTTCCTCGCCGACAAGGGCTTCTCGCGGTACTTCGTGAGCCACTTCATCACCCCCGTGGTCTCCGCCGTCTGGTCCTGCGCCCCCGACCTCGCGGGCGACTACCCGGCCCGCTACCTGTTCGCGTTCCTCGACAACCACGGCATGCTCTCCGTGACCGGGTCGCCGACGTGGCGCACCGTCGTCGGCGGCTCCCGCAGCTACGTCGAGAAGATCGCCGAGCGACTCACCGCCGTCCACCGGTCCACCCCCGTGCGTGCGGTGCACCGCCACGCGGACGGAGTCACCGTCATCTCCACGTCGGGTCGCCCGACCGACGTCGACGCCGTCGTGGTCGCCACCCACGCCGATCAGGCCCTGGAACTCCTCGCCGACCCGAGCGACACCGAGCGCGAGGTCCTCGGGGCCTTCTCCTACTCGCGCAACCCCACCGTCCTGCACCGCGACCCGGCCGTGCTGCCCGAAGCCCGCCGGGCACGCGGATCGTGGAACTACCGGATGCCCCACTGCTCCGCACCCTCGGACCGGGTACAGGTCAGCTACCACCTCAACCGGTTGCTGCGCCTCGACACCGCCGAGGACTACCTGGTCACCCTCAACGAGGACCGCCGGCACCCCGTCCCCCAGGACCTGGTGGTCTCCCGTACCGTCTACGAACACCCCGTCTACACCGCCCGGACCGTCGCCGCCCAGCGCCGCCTGCCCGAACTCGCCACCGGCCGCACCGTGTTCGCCGGGGCCTACCACGGCTGGGGATTCCACGAAGACGGCTGCCGCTCCGGTCTGACGGCCGCACGCACCCTGCTGGGAGTGAGCGTGCCGTGACCACCCTCCCCGGTCAGGACCACGGGGACGCCCGGGGCGAGTGGTGATCCACCGGGAGCGGCGGGTGGCGCCGTGCCGGTCGCGGGGCGCCGGTCATCGGGCGCCCGATGACCGGCGGGGCGGGCGGGGCAGGAAGCTGCTGGTGCGGGCGACGTAGGCCTCCCAGCCCGGTTTGGTGGAGCCGAGTTGGCGCTCCAGCAGGGGTTTGCCGCTGCCGAACGCCAGCAGGTAGGTCATCAGGAGCGGGCTGAGGACGAATGCCCAGCCGACCGGCTCCGCCGCCGCGAGCAGGAACAGCGCCCACCAGACGCAGGCGTCGCCGAAGTAGTTGGGGTGGCGGGTCCAGGCCCACAGTCCGCGGTCCATGATCTTGCCGCGGTTGGCCGGATCGGCTTTGAACCGGGCGAGCTGCCAGTCGCCCACGGTCTCGAAGAACATCCCGACCGTCCACAGGGCCACCGCGGCGAAGGTGACGGGGCCGAGCCCGGCGGTCAGGTACTGGGCGGCCTGGACCGGGAGCGAGACGAACCAGACGATCGCGGCCTGCAGCAGGTAGACCATGCGCAGTGCGTAGAGGTTGCGGTGCCCGCCGGGAGCCTTGGCGAGCATCCGGTCATAGCGCGGGTCCTCACCCTGGCCGCGCGAGCGCGACCGGATGTGGGCCGACAGCCGCAGCCCCCACACCGTGACCAGGACCGTGACGAGCAGGCGTCGTGCCGGGTCTCCGTGGCCGGCGGACAGCGCGTAGCCGGTCCAGGCGACGGCGGTGAAGGCCAGGCCCCAGGCGACGTCGACGCCGCGGTGGCGGCCGGTGCGCACACCCACGACGAACGCGGCCAGCAGGACGGCCAGCGCCGCCCCGGCCGTGGCGGCAAGACCGACGGTGAACGCGGCGGTGTTCACGCCCGCCCCTCCTGGTACCGGTCGGCCGGCGTGGCGGGGGCGCCGCCCGTCCCGTCCTGGCCGGGCCGCACCGCGAGGATCCGGTCCACCGGGCGGCTGCCGGGGTGCGGGTCGAGCTTGCGGCAGATCAGGTCGAACTCGGCTTCCTGCGCGCTCCGCAGGGTGTCGCTCCCGGGCGTCATCGGGCCGGCTCCGGGCGGGTGAGGAGGATCTGCCGGACGTCGAGGTAACCGGCGGCGAACCCGGCCTCGGAGTAGGCCAGGTACAGCTCCCACATCCGCTGGAACACCTGGTCGAAGCCGAGCGCGCCGACCTCGTCGGCCCGTTCGGTGAAGCGCTCGCGCCACAGCCGGAGCGTCTGGGCGTAGTGCGGGCCGAAGGAGTCGCAGGCCGCCACCCGCAGGCCGGTGTGCCGTGCGGCGCCCTGGCGGATCGCCTCGATGGAGGGGATCTGGCCGCCGGGGAAGATGTACTTGAGGATCCAGGTGTAGGTGCCGCTGCTGGCCAGCATCCGCTCGTGCGGCATGGTGATCGCCTGCAGCGCCGCCCGCCCGCCTGGGGCCAGGACACGGTCGATGGTGGCGAAGTAGGCGGGCCAGAACGGCCGGCCGACCGCCTCGATCATCTCCACGCTCACCACCGCGTCGAACTCGCCCTCGGCGGCCCGGTAGTCGCACAGCCGCACCTCGACCCGGTCCGCGAACCCGGCCGCGGCGATCCGCCGCCGGGCCAGCGCCAGCTGCTCCTCGGACAGGGTGAGGCTGACCACCCGCGCGCCGCGCGCGGCCGCGCGGATCGCCAGCTCACCCCAGCCGGTGCCGATCTCCAGCACCCGGCTGCCCGCCCCGACCCGGGCGAGGTCCAGCAGCCGGTCGATCTTGCGGTGCTGGGCCCGCGCGAGGTTCTCCCAGGAGGCGACGGGTGTGCCGGCGGGGTCGGTCGGGAAGAGGGCCGAGGAGTAGGACAGGGTGGGGTCGAGGAAGAGCGCGAACAGCTCATTGGACAGGTCGTAGTGCCGGTGGATGTTCGTGCGCGCGTTGTCGACGGTGCTCAGCTCCCCGGCGGGCGGCCGCTGGACGTACAGGCGGCGCAGCCACTGGGCGCCGGTGGGCACCAGCGTCTCGGGGGCGGTCGCCAGCTCGGTGAGCAGAGCGACCAGGTCGGGCGAGTCCCACTCGCCGGCCTGGTAGGACTCCCCGAAGCCGATCAGCCCGCTCATCCCCACCCGGTGGAAGAACGCTCCGGGCCGGTGCAGCCGCAGCACCGGCGCCGCGGCCGGGGCGGGTTCGAGCAGCCGCCCGTTCGGCAGTTCGACCCGCAGGCCCCGCCTGCGGGCGACGCGTCGCAGGAGCCTGCGGGCCACCGCGGCCTTGAGCGGTGTGCGGGGCACCCGGGCCACGTCGGGCCAGTGCTGCGGATCCGCCGTCGCGAACGCACCGGGTGCGAGGGCTTCAACGTGCGTGGTCATGGCGGCAGATCCTGTTCCGGGAGGTGCGGCGGGGCGGGGGTGGACGGGCAGGCCGCGCAGCCACAGCCGCACGCCCTGAAAGCGGATGTGGGCGCTGACCGCCCAGGTCGCGAGCGGGTGGCGCAGTGCGGCCCGCAGCAGCTGTGCGGCGCTTGCGGGCCGGCGGGCGCCGCGGAGGGTCGCGGTGAACGGCCGGCCGCCTTCGCGCTCCAGCTGGACCGTGAGGGCCAGCCGCTCGTCCGGGGCGGGCAGGGCCATCCGGTAGCGGCCGTCGACGGGGAAGAACGGGGAGACGTAGAACTCCTTCGCCGCCTCGGCCCGCCCCTGCCCGTCCGGGCGCAGCAGGTAGCGGTGATGTGCGCCGTACGTGTTGTGGACCTCGGCAACCGTGCACACGGGCCGGCCGGTGCGGTCGTAGCACCAGTACACCGTCAGCGGGTTGAAGACGTACCCGAGCGAGCGCGCGTGGGCCAGCATCAGGACCCGTCCACCGCTCAGGTCCAGACCCTCGGACTCCAGGTAGCGGTGCAGGTCCTCGCGGGGGGACCGGCCCTGCCCGGCGGTGCGGCCGTCGGCGGGAAAGGAGGCCAGAAGGCGCAGCGGCCACGGCAGGCGCGGGGGCCGGTCCAGGTCGGTCAGCCACAGGTAGGTGTGGTGGCGGAAGGCGTGGCGCACCGGGGCGGTGCGCACGTGGGAGATCCGGCACTCGTACAGCGCGGCGCCCCACGGGCCCGGCAGAACGGGTGCCGTCGGCGGCGCCGGGGCGTGCGGGCCGGCCACCGTGCCCCGCGCACCACCGGCGCCGCGTCCTTGGTCCGCTGCCGTCTGCCTGGTGCCCATCGGTGACACCACGGGCCCTCCTCGACTCACGGGCGGTTCCCACGGACGGCCTGCCACCCTGTTCCACAGGTCCTTCGAAGCACGCGGGCCCGCAGATTGCTCCGTACGTGGCCCCGCCGCGCCCGGCAGGATCCGCCGGACAGGCCCTACGTCGGAATGTGCCGTATCGGACGGCCCGGGGTACGAGGGTGTGACGCTCAGCGCTCGGCCGCCTGAGACGGCACCGTTCAGCAGGTCTGGCGCAGGCTGCCGGACTTGCCCTGGGGCAGCACGTTCTTGTCGCGGCGCACGATGCTCAGCTTGTCGCCCCACTTCTTGCAGGCCCGCGACAGGCCCTTCTCGTTGTACTCGACCACGTACACCTTGTCGCCGAACGCATCGATGTAGCCGTTGCACTCGTCCTGCTCACCGCACTCCTCCGCGACGGCGAAGTCCATGCCGACCTTCTTGGCGTCCCCCGCCAGCTCCACGGAGTTCTTCTGGCCCATGGCGAGCTTCTTCTCGTGGGCGTGGGCGGCGAGCAGGGCCCCCAGCGCCATGTCGTCGGCCGCCGTCACCAGGCCGTCCGAGCGGGTGTAGCTGTCGTAGTTGTCCACCTCCAGGCCGTTGTAGCCCTTGGCGGCGCACTCGTCGATCCAGACACCGACCTTTTTCGCCACCCGCTGGCGCTTGGCGTCCGTGCGGATGTCCAGAACGGCCTCGTTCCACTGCTTGTCGTAGACGAGCCTGCCCTTCGCGTCGCGCAGCAGCAGGTCGTCCTCCCACTCCTTCTCGGCGCCGGGCTGCGCCTGGAAGCCGTTGACGTAGCAGATGTTGTACACCCCGGCGGCCGGCGGAGCCGCGTGGTCGCGGCTCACCACCGTCACCCCCGCGGGCGGGTCGTAGGGGGCGGCGATCTGGTAGTCCCAGCCGACGCGGGAGGGCGGCAGGACGATGTCCGTCGGCGGCGGGAGCGAGGGGCCCGGCGTCCCGCCCCCGGTCCCGCCGGAACCCCGGCCGCCCGAGGCACTGGCCGTGGCGTTCGGCTCGGGGTCGTCGCCTCCGTCGGAGGACGAGCCGCACGCGGACAGCGCGAGCGCGGTCGCCACGGAGGCCGCCAGCGCGGCGGTGATCCGGCGCCGGGCAGGACGGGACCGGCCAGGGATGTCGGGCATCGTCGGACTCCAGAGGGAGGGCCCGACCGCGCTGTCTCGACGGTGATTGCGGCCCGGTCGGGGCTTACGGCACTGAGGCTCACCTTAGCCGCTGTCGATCATGTCTTCGAACGCCGTTGACGAACTGTTGACGCCCTCCCCGCGTTTGCAGCGCCCCGTCCGTTCCGCCCGCCCTCGCGGACCCGGGTCACGCCTGGACGTGACCCGGGCCGACGGTCACCCGAGGAGGCGCTCATTCGAAGGCCGCCGCCGCCTCCCTCAGGGCCTGGGCCACGGTCTCCGGGTCGTAGGGGGCGGGGTCGCCGGGGATGTAGGTGACGGAGCGGAGGCCGCCGGTGTAGCGGAAGGAGCGGTGGCGTTCGTGGACGGGCCAGGACACCGGGGACTTGCGGTCGATGCCCACGCTGATGCCCTGGAACGGGGCCATGCCGATCAACTGGTGGACGGGGCCCAGCCGGCCGGCCTCCCTTCCGTCGACGGTGAGCCGGAACTCCCACGTGAGGTCCGCGACGGCCGCCGCCTCGACGGTGATCAGCCGGGTGCCCGCCGGGATCGCGCCCGCGTCCGTCTCGAACAGTTCGCCGTACTGGTTGTAGGCGAAGTGCAGTCGGCCGTCCTCGATGTAGAGGCTGTAGCCGCCGCCCTGGTCGCCGTGCGAGACCAGCACGCCCTGGTCGCCCTCGGCATGGTGGTCGAGGGCGGTCTCGATGGTGAAGGAGCGGAAGGAGATCAGCCGGGACGAGCGGTAGCGTTCGAGCTCGGGGGTGCCGGGAAGGAGGGTGACCGGGCGGCGCAGGCGTTCGGCCTCCGGGCCGCGCAGGGCGAGGGCCCCGCTGCCGTCGGCGAGCGGGAAGACGCCGTTGCGCCAGGCGGCCGCCTCCCAGGCGGCGGACAACTCCTTGACCAGATCAGGGTGTCGGTCGGCGACGTCGTGGATCTCGGTCGGGTCGGTGCGCAGGTCGTACAGCGCCCACTCGCTGTCGTCGTACGGGGTGCCGGGGCGGTGCAGGGTGACGAGCTTCCAGCCGTCGCGGTAGTAGCTGCGGTTGCCGGTCATCTCGCAGTACTGCTCGGCGTGGGTGCTCTCTGCCGCGGCGGAGCGCAGGACGGGGGCGAAGCTGACGCCGTCCAGGCTCTGGACGGGCTCGCCGCGGCGTGACGACGGCCGTTCCACGCCTGCGAGTTCGAGCAGGGTCGGCAGGATGTCCGTGACGTACTGGTACTGGGCCCGGACACCGCTGTCGCCCTCCGCGCGCGGGAGGCCCGCGGGCCAGGACAGGACGAACGGGACGCGCACGCCGCCCGCGTACGTCTGGCCCTTGTAGAGGCGGAACGGGGTGTTGGAGGCCATGCCCCAGCCGCGCGGGTAGTGGACGAGGCTCTGCGGGCCGCCGATCAGGCCGATCTCGCGCTCGACGTCCGGGTTCCAGTCGTCGGGGAGGCGGGGGTGGTGGACGAAGCGGCTGAAGTAGCTGCGGGTGCCCTCGGCGCCGCCCTCGCCGGTGCCGCCGTTGTCGGAGGTGAACAGGATGATGGTGTTGTCGAGTTCGCCGAGGGCCGCGAGGGTGTCGGTGAGGCGGCCGAGGTTCTGGTCGACGTTGTCGACCATCGCCGCGTACACCTCCATGTAGCGGGCGTACAACTTCTGCTGGACCGGGGTGAGTTCGTCCCAGGGGCCGACCTCGTACCCGGCTTCGGAGTTGCGGTCGGGCAGTTCGGTGCCGGGCGGGAAGTGGCCGGCTGCGAGCTGGCGGGCGAAGCGGGAGGTGCGCAGTTCGTCCCAGCCGCCGTCGTAGCGGCCCCGGTGGCGGGCGAGGTCCTCGGGCTTGGCCTGGAGCGGGCCGTGGACGGCGTTGTGGGCGAGGTAGAGGAAGAAGGGCTTGTCGGCGTCGTGGGCGCGCAGGGACTTGACCATGGCGATGGCCTGGTCGGTGATGTCGTCGGTGTAGTAGTAGCCGTCGTGGAACTCGTCGATGTCGAGTGGGCTGTTGTCGCGGACGAGTTGGTGCGGGTGGAAGAGACTGGTGAGTCCCTCCAGCACGCCGTAGTACTGGTCGAAGCCCTTCTGCAGCGGCCAGTTGGCGCGGTTGTCGGCGGCGCTGGAGGCGGAGTCGCGGGTGAGGTGCCACTTGCCGACGGCGTAGGTGGCGTATCCGGTGTCGTGGAGGAGTTCGGCGAGGGTGGGGATGTCGTCGGCGACCTCCATGCCGTAGCCGGGGAAGCCGGGGTCGGCGTTGGCGACGAAGGAGTAGCCGACACGGTGCGGGTTGAGGCCGGTGAGCAGGGCCGCGCGGGCGGGCGAGCAGAGCGGCATGGTGTGGTAGTTGGCGAGCCGGACGCCGGTGGCCGCGAGCCGGTCGAGGGTGGGGGTGGGGATCTCGGCGCCGAACGGGCCGATGTCGCTGTAGCCCATGTCGTCGATGAGCACGACGACGATGTTGGGTGCGCCCTCGCGCGGGCGGACCCGGGTGGGCCAGGCGGGCGTGGACTCGGCGAAGGTGCGGCCGACGGTGCCGGGGAAGCCGGCGTACGGGTCGCGGTGGTGCGGGTCGTGCTGCTGTGGGTCGTCAGGGGTGGCGGCGGGACTGGTCATGCGGTGCTCCGGGTGGTGGGTCGCGAGGCGGGCCGGGTGGTGGGTCGGGCCTCGTCGAGGCGCGGGACGGCGGCCAGGAGTTCGGCGGTGTAGGGGTGTTCGGGGGCGGTGACGACGCGGTCGGCGGGGCCGGTCTCGACGATCCGGCCGCGGTGCATCACGGCGATCCGGTGGCTGACCCGGCGCACGACGGCGAGGTCGTGGGCGATGAAGAGGACGGCCAGGCCCAGTTCGCGCTGGAGCCGGGCGAGCAGGTCGATGACCTGGGCCTGGATCGAGACGTCGAGTGCGGAGACCGGTTCGTCGCAGATCAGCACGCTCGGTTCGGGTGCCAACGCGCGGGCGATACCGATGCGTTGGCGCTGGCCGCCGGAGAAGGCACGTGGGTACCGGTCGGCCGTCGCCGGGTCGAGGCCGACCTGGCGCAGCAGTTCGGCGACCCGGGCGGTGCGCTGCGCGCGGTCGCCGAGGCGGTGGTTGAGCAGCGGTTCGGCGATGATCTGGCCTACGGTCATCCGGGGGTTGAGCGAGGAGTACGGGTCCTGGAAGACCATCTGGATCTCCCGGCGCGGCGTCCGGCCGAGTTCCCCGCCGCGGAAGCGGATGCTGCCCGCGGAGGGCGTGTGCACCTGGACGAGCGCCTTGGCGAGCGTGGACTTGCCGGAGCCGGATTCGCCGACCAGGCCGAGGGTTTCGCCGGGGTGCAGGGCGAGGTCGACGCCGTCGAGGGCGGTGACGGGTCGGCGGCGCGGGCCGTAGGTCTTGCGCAATCCGGTGACGGTGAGCAGGGGTTGGGCGCCGGGGGTGCTGTTGGCGGCGGCTGCGGACGGGGTCTCCAGCCGGGGGACGGCGGCCAGCAGGGCCCGGGTGTAGGGGTGTTGGGGGTCCTTCAGGATGTCGGCGGTGTCGCCCTGTTCGAGGATCCGGCCCTCGCGCATGACGAGGAGGCGGCGGCAGGTCCGGGCGATGACGCCGAGGTCGTGGCTGATGACGACGAGGGCGGTGCCGTTCTCCCGGTTGATCCGGGTGAGCAGGCGCAGGATCTGCTGCTGGACGGTCGGGTCGAGTGCGGTGGTGGGCTCGTCGGCGACGAGCACCTCCGCGTCGTGGGCGAGCGCGAGGGCGATCATGATGCGCTGGCGCTGCCCGCCGGAGAACTGGTGCGGGTGGTCGCGTTGCCGCCCGGCCGCGTCCGGGATGCCGACGAGGTCGAGCAACTCGACGGCGCGGGCCCGTCGTTCGGCGCGCGCGAGGGTGCCGTGGGCGCGCAGCGCCTCGTCCAACTGCTTGCCGATCGTGAGGACCGGGTTGAGCGAGGACATCGGGTCCTGGAAGATCATCGCGATGCGCCGGCCGCGCAGGGCCCGGAGCCCGTCCTCGGGGAGCTCAGCGAGGTTCTGGCCGACCAGTTGGATTGAGCCGCCGCTGATCCGGCCGCCGGTCGGGAGCATGCGGAGCAGGGCGAGCGCGGTGGTGGACTTGCCGGAGCCGGACTCGCCGACGATGCCGAGGGTGTCGCCGGGGGCGAGGTCGAAGGTGGCGCCGTCGACCGCGGTTTCCTTCGCTCCGTCGAACTCCACGGTGAGGTCGCGTACGTGCAGGGCGGCGGTCAACGGCGGATCCCCCGGTTCAGGGCCTCGGCGACCAGGGTGAAGCCGAGCACCAGTGCGGTGGTGGCGGCCAGCGGCCCGGCGGCGAAGGCGGGGTCGGTGGCGAGGTAGGCGACGGACTGGCTGAGGATGCTGCCGAGGGTGGGTTCCGGCGGCCGGACGCCCAGGCCGAGGAAGCTCAGCGCGCCCTCGATGAAGACGCCGACGGAGAGCGCCACAGCGGTCTGGACGATCAGCGGGTCCACGGCGTTGGGCAGGACGTGCCGCAGCAGGACCCTGCTCCGGGTGGCGCCACCGACCCGGGCGGCCACCGCGTACTCGCGTTCCCGCTGGACGAGGATTCCGGCGCGCAGCTGTCGGCCGAAGTAGGGGACTTCGGCGATCGCGATGACGAGCGCGACAGTCCAGCGGCCGGGCCCGAGCACGGCGGTGACGGCGAGCCCGAGGATCAGGCCGGGGAAGGAGAGCAGCAGGTCGAAGACCCGCTGGACGGCGAGGTCGGCCCACCGGGAGCTTGCGGCCAGCAGGGCGCAGGCGCAGCCGAGCAGGGCGCCGGCCGGGACGGCGAGCAGGATGATCGAGAGGTCGGTGCCGATGCCGTGGAGCACCCGGGCGAACAGGTCGCGCCCCAGGTCGTCGGTGCCGAAAGGGTGCTCGGCACCGGGCCCGGCGAGGGCGAGCGGGCCCTGGGCGTTCGGGTCGGTGCCGCTGAGCAGTGGCGCGAGCAGTCCGGCGAGGGCGACGACGCCGACCAGGGCGAGGCCGGTGAGGCCGCGCCAGGTCAACAGGCCCGTCAGGTACCGGTTTCGGGAGCGGGCGCCGGAGCGGGAAAGGGCAGCGGTGGTGGTCATCGGGTCACTCCCACCGGACTCGGGGGTCGAGCCAGGCGTAGGCGAGGTCGGTGAGCAGCTGGACGGCGACGTAGCCGGCGACGACGAGCAGCAGCAGGTCCTGCACGACGGGGTAGTCCCGCCGCAGCACGCCCTGCTCGATCAGCTGGCCGAGGCCGGGCCACGCGAAGATCCGCTCCACCAGGACCGCCCCGGCGATGAGTTGGCCGATCTGGAGGCCGAGCACGGTGACGGCGGGCGGCAGGGCGTTGGGCAGGGCGTGCTGCCACAGGATGCGCCGGCGCGAGACGCCGAGGGCGGTCGCGGTGCGCACGTAGTCCTCGCCGAGGGCCCGGTCGATGCCGTTCTTCAGGTAGCGGGCGAGGACGGCGGCGCTGGGCAGGGCCAGGCAGAGGGCGGGCATCAGCAGGTACTGGACGGCCAGGTCGGGGGCGTCGAGCAGGGACTCGTGTCCGCCGGCCGGGAGCAGGCCGAGTGTGACGGCGAAGAGGAGGACGAGGAGGACGCCGGTGACGAACGGCGGCACGGCGAGGACGGCCGTGGTGACGGCCTGGACGGTCGCCGCGACCGCGCGGTGCCTGGTGGTGGCGCCGAGGACGGCCAGCGGCAGGGCGAGGAGGACGACCAGCAGCAGTGCGCCGAGCGTGAGTTGGACGGTGGCGGCGAGGCCGTTGCCGATCAGGTCGGAGACCTGGCCGCCGATCGCGTAGCTGGGCCCGAGGTCCCCGGTCAGCAGATGGCCGAGCCAGTGCACGTACTGGCTGAACAGGGGCTGGTCCAGACCGAGTTGGGTGCGGATGGCGTCGACGGTGGCCGGGGTGGCGTCCGGGCCGGCCAGGGTGGTGGCCGGATCGCCGGGGATCAGCCGCAGGATGAGGAAGACCAGGAAGGAGGCGAGGAGGAGGATGAGCAGCCCGCTGGGGAGCCGTTTGAGGAGGAAGGTGCGCACGGTCGGGCTCCGTCAGGCGGTGAGGAAGGCGTCGTCGAGGTTGAGGTAGCCGAACTTGTTGAGGTCCGCGCCGCGGACCTTGCTTCCGGCGACCTCGATCAGGCCGGCGATGGCCAGGTCGATCACGAAGGACTCGTCCAGCAGGATCTCGGTGATCTGCTGGTGCAGGGCCTTGGCCTCGGGGCTGTCGCTGTCGGGGCGGTTCCATGCCTTCTGCACCACGTCGGTGTAGGCGGGGGAGCTGAAGTGGGAGCTGTTCTTGGCCTCGTTGAACGGGTAGGCGCTCACCGCCAGCGTGGCGGGCTGGAGTTGGGCGAAGCCGTGGCTGAGCGTCCACAGTGCGGGCATGGACTGGGAGATGAGCTGCTTCTGCATCGTCGGCGAGTCGGTGGGCTGCAGGACGGTCTGGATGCCGACCTGCTGGAGGTCGTACTGCAGGATCTGCGCGACCGCGGTGGCGCCGGGCTCGGCGGAGTGGGCGAACGGGAGGGTGATCGGGCCCACCCCGGCCTCCTTGAGCAGGGCGCGGGCCCGGTCGGGGTCGTGGTGGTAGCGGGTGGCGTCGGCCTCGCGGTAGGCGGGGGAGGACTTCGGCCAGGGGATGGAGGAGATGGTGCCGTAGCCGCCGAGCGCCTGCTGGAGGAAGCGGTCGCGGTCGATCGCCCAGGCGATGGCCTGGCGGACGCGCTTGTCCCCGACGTGCTCGGCGGTGAGGTTCGCGCCGATGTAGTAGGCGCCGGCGCCGGTGTCGTACTGCTTGATCCGGAACAGCGGGTCGTTCCTGAGGGTGGCGACGTCCTTGCCGCGGACGTTGTACGAGAGGTGGGTCTGGCCGGTGCGCAGGGAGGAGAGGAGGGACTCGGCCTGCGGGATGACCCGGATCTCGACGCCGTCGAGGTGGGGGCGGCCCGGGTTCCAGTAGTCCGGGTTGCGGGCGAAGGTGAGCGAGGAGCCCGGCCGGCGCTCGGTGAAGGTGAACGGACCGGTGCCGATCAGCTTGGTGCCGGCGACGGCGTCCTCGACCGTGGCCGAGTCCGGGATGATCATGAACTCGAAGAGGTCGAAGAGGTTGCTGACCGGGTGGGCCAGGATCAGGGTCAGCTCGAAGTCGCCGTTCTTGCGGAAGTCGGTGACGGCGGCGGCGGTGGCGCGCAACTGGGCGGAGCGGGCCGGGTTCTGGAGGTTCTTGACGGCGAACACGACGTCGTCGGCGGTGAACCGGCGCCCGCCGTGGAAGCGCACGTCCTCGCGTAGCTTGAGCGTGACGCTCCTGCCGTCGGGGGCGACCTGCCAGGAGGTGGCGAGTTCGGGCTGCGGGCGGAGCTGGTCGTCGTACCTGGTCAGGGTGTTGAAGACGAGGCGCTGCACGAGGGTGTTGGCGCTCTGGGCGAAGAGCAGGCCGGGGGTGAAGTCGATCCCGGTGCCCACGGTGAGGACACCGCCGCTGCGCGGTCCGGCCGACCCGCCGGCGGCGGGGGAGGCGGCGGTGTCGGCGGCCGACCGGCAGGCCGCCAGCGCCAGCAGGCCGGCTCCGGCGAGGCCGCCGCGCAGCAGGGCGCGGCGGGTCACGCCGTGGGCGGGTGATGGGGTGAACGCGGTCATCGGACGGGTCCTTCGGTCGGGGCGGTTTCGGAGGTGGCCCTGTTCAGGAGGCGAGGGTGCGGAAGGGGCGGGCGTAGAGCTCGCCGAGGACGGCCGCGCCGGCCGCCACGGCGAGGGCGTCGGCACCGCGCTGCTGGGCGATCAGCAGGTCGGCGTCCCGGTGCAGGTGCGAGCGGAGGGCGAACTCGCTGCGGACGACGTCCAGGTAGACCGGGTCGAGGAGGGCGAAGGTCTCGGTGAGGACGAGCAGGTCGGGATTGACGACGTCGGCGAGCAGGGCGAGCGCGCGCCCGATCACCCGGGCGCGCTCCCGGACCAGCCGGTCCGCCCGCCGGTCGCCCTCCCGGACGGCGGCGATCAGCCCGGCCCGGTCCGGCCCGGCGGTGATCCCCTCCCGGGCGGCCGCCGCGAACAGCGTCGTGTCCGAGGCGGCCACCGCCAGACAGCCGCGCCGGCCGCAGTGGCAGGGTTCGTCGCTGTCCGGGACCGGCAGGTGACCGACGTCGCCGGTCGGGGACGGCGGTCCGAGGTGGACCGCGCCCGCGACCGCCAGCGCCGCGTCCACCACGTGGCCGACGAACAGCTGCACCACGCTCCGCCGGGCAGCCGGGTGGCCGAACAGGATCTCGGCCCGGGTGAGCGCTCGGGCGTGGTTGTCGACCTGGACGGGCAGCCCGGTGGCCTCCCGGAGGAGGTCGCGCAACGGCATGTCCCGCCAGTCCAACGGATTGTGACGGATCGTCACCCCGCGCACCGGATCGACTGTGCCACCCGTCACCGCGCCCACCCCGACCACCGTCCGCTCGCCACGCCGGGCGGCGATCAGCCGGGGCAGGCGCGCCAGCAGCGGCCGAAGCACGGCGAACCCGGTGCGGCCGCGGTTCGAGATCTCCTGCCGGTGCAGCACCCGGCCGCGCAGGTCGAGCAGGGCGAAGGTGGTGTAGGGCACGCCGATGTGCAGGCCGGCCACGGCGAGGCGGTCGGTGTCGACGTCCACCGGGAGCTGCGGGCGGCCGAGGGTGCCGGTGCCCGACAGCTCCGGGTGCTCGCGCAGGAGTCCGACTCCCATGAGGTCCACCACCTGCCGGGACACCGCGGAGGCGCTGAGCCCGGTGAGCGCGGCGACCCGGCTGCGGGCGACCGGCCCGTGGTCGAGCACCGTGCGCAGGACGGCGGCGGCGTTGGCGTCCCGGCGGTCGTCCCCGGCCCGGGGAAGGGCTCTGGCCGTCATGGCCGTGATGGTCGTCATGGTCGTCATGGTCATCGGTCCCGTCTGCGCGGATCAGGCGGTTTCGAGCTCCTCGGCGGGGACCAGCCCGGCCACCCGCGGCGGGTCTGCCGGCTCGACCAGGCGGCTGGGGGTGCCGTCCACGCCCACCGGCAGGTCCCCGTCCAGGGTGATCCGGCGGACCAGGCGCGGGTCGTCCCCGTAGTCGGCGACGGCGTAGTGCTGGGTGGCGCGGTTGTCCCAGATCGCGACGTCGCCGACCTGCCAGTCCCAGCGGACGGTGTTCTCCAGCCGCTCGACGTACCGCTGGAAGATGCCGATCAGGGCCCGGCTGTCGGCGCCGGAGACGCCCTGGATGCTCTGGGCGAAGGCACCGAGCAGGAGCGTGCGCTCGCCCGTCACCGGGTGCACCCGCACGACCGGGTGCTCGGTCTTGAACGCGGTGGAGACGAACACCTCGCGGAACAGCTTCGCCACCTCGGCGTTGTCGGCGAGCTCGGGCCGCAGGGCCAGGCTCGCAGCGTAGTCGTAGTCGTTGGTGTGGACGGCGCGCAGGCCGTCCGCGAGGGCCTTCAACGGCGCGGGCAGGTCCTGGTAGGCCGCCGCCGTGTTGGCCCAGACCGTGCTGCCGCCGGCCGTCGGGAGCTCCAGGGCGCGCAGGATCGACGCCTTGGGGTAGGACGGGACGAACGTGACGTCGGTGTGCCAGTTGTTGGCGCGCACGCCCTTCGTCGCGTCCAGCTCGAAGATGTAGCGGCCGTCCGCGCTGGGGACGGTGGGGTGCCCGACCGGGTGGCCCAGCAGGCGGGCGAACGCCTCGTGGCCGGCGTCGTCGAGGTGCTGCTGGCCACGGAAGAAGAGCACCTTGTGCTCGTAGAGGGCGGTCTCGAGGGCGGCGACGGTCCCGGCGGGCAGGTCGCCCCCGAGGCGCACGTCGTGCACGACGGCTCCGATCCGGCCGGCGGCGGGGGTGAGGCGGAGTTCGGTCAGGGCAGTGCTCATGACGGTTCCCTTCGACTGTGTTTGCGTGATGACGGTGCGACGAAGCACGACAGAACCCGGCGGCACGGCGGACTTCCGGCCGAGGGGTGCGTGAAAGGAGTCCCAGCGAGTGGTCAGTGCGCGAGCGTGCGGCGACAACACCGGCAGCGAGCGGGAACCGGGCACGGAACAGGGCGATCGGCGGTGTGCACGGCCCCTCCTTCCGGTTCGCCACGAGTGGGCTCGGCGCTCATCGTGCTGAACGCCGTGGCCGGATGTCAATCGCCAACTTGCCTGCTGAGACCGGGTGTTGCCGCCCCATGGCCGCGTGTTGCGGCAGGTGTCACAGAGATGGCGAGCGTGCTTCGGCCGGGAGTCCGACCTTGTCCCGGGCTCGCGCCGGCGACTAACTTGCGGAGCGGAAGTAAGGCCCCCCTCGCGTTTTTGGGCGCCTACCGTGGCCGTTTCGTCATGACGTGAGCGGCCGTGCGGCCGTACAAGGGTGGATCGGATGGGTCCGGGCGACCGGCCGGAGCGGCTGAACCGCATGCACGATGCTGTCGGGAGGGTAGGGCGACGTTCATGGTGCGGGGCGATGCCCCAGCCGAGCAGCCCGGTGCCGAGCCGGCCGCGATCCGGGCGAAGCCCCGATCGCCGTGGCCAGGGCCGCCGAGGTGGTTGCTGCGGCACGGCGCTCCGAAACCCTGGGGCAAAGGGCTTCCACTCGGAGGGTCCCGCGGGACTTCCGTCACCGCTGGCGTCATTGCTGCCGATGGGTGGCCCCGGCGTGCGGAGCACCGAACGTCGAGGCCGCCTTTGAATCTGTAGAACTACGGTGATCTTCGAGTCCTCGAACACCCTGATTCGCTCCGTGGCCGGCACAAGCTCCAGCGCGTGCCGCGCGTCTTGTTCCGAGCGGTAGCCGCTGAGCGCCTGATCGTGGCCCGCCGCACGTAGGGCCATCCGCAGTCCGGTCCCGGTGGGATGCCCCGCGGGGACCGGACGCGTCCGCATGTCAGCGACACGGTGTGCAGGTCTCCGGCGGCCAGATAGCGTCAGCGGATGGATTCTCCCGTATTCGACAAGCTGGACCGGGATCTGGCGCACGCGTTGCGGATCGACGGCCGGGCCCCGTTCAACAAGATTGCCGGCGTGGTGGGCGTCTCCGACAGCACCATCGCCCGGCGCTACCGCCGGCTGTACTCGGCGGGGCTGCTCCGGGTGGTCGGGATGGTCAATCTGGGACGGCTCGGGTACATGCCGTGGACGATCAGGTTGCAGTGCCCGCCGGACGCGTCGGGTGCCATTGCCGCGAACCTCGCCCGCCGGAGCGACACGTTCTGGGTGCACCTGCTCTCGGGAGGCACGGAGATCGCGTGCAGCACCCAGGCCCGGGCCGGCGGCAGCGGCGACACCCTGCTGCTCCAGCGGCTGTCCCGGACGGCCCGGGTGACTTCGGTGCGGGCGCACTCGCTACTCCAGGGCTTCACGGCTCCGGGGGAGTGGTCCGGTCTGGACTCGCTCGACCCCGAGCAGGTCGAGGCGTTGCGGCCGGACCGGGTCGAGGCCGACCCCGCGCCGCCGGTGCTCGCCCAGGAGGACCAGCCCCTGCTGGAGGTGCTGTCCCGGGACGGCCGGGCCGGGTACGGCGAACTGGCCTATACCACGGGCTGGTCGGAGTCGACGGTCAAGCGCCGCATGGAGTTCCTGCGGCGCACCGAGGCGCTGCGCTACGAACTCGACCTGCCGGTGTCGGCGCTCGGCTACCACGCCGAGGCGAGGCTGTGGCTGTCGGTTCGGCCGTCCGCCCTGGTGTCGGTGGCGCAGGCGTTGGGTGCCCACCCGGAGGTCTCCTTCGCTGCCGTCACGACCGGCCCCACCAACCTCATGGCCTCCGTCATCTGCCGTGACCCTTCCGACCTCTATCGCTATCTGACCGAGCGGATCGGCGCGCTGGAAGGGGTCCACACCGTGGAGACTGCCACCGTGGACTGCACCCTCAAGCGGGCCGGCGCCGTCCTGCCGAGTGCTGCGTTCCGGCGGACCGACGCCGACTGACCGCCCGCCCCCGCACCTTCCCGGGGGCGCCCTGGGTGCGAGCAGGGCTTTCAGAGACGTTTCACCAGGTCGAGAGCGATGCTTCCGAGACTGCGGCATGTGCCTCGGTCTGGGGATCTGAGTCCGCCCCGGTGGCTGCCGGTCGTCGACCGTCGGGGAATCAGACGAGGGGGTCCGGAGCCCTGCGCAACCTCCTCGGTAGTTCCTTGCGCAGGGCCCGTTCGGTGGCGGTGAGCGGCAGCTCCGGGCGCAACCGCTCGGGGTGAGCGCCGAGGGGGCCCCGGTGCGGGGCGGGCCACCACGCGGTGGCGAACCAGGTGGTACCTACGGCGGCCAGCCGGCCGATGAGCCACCACATGCACCGTCGGGGTCCACCACGTCGTCGACCAGGCCTCACACGACACCTCCGTGCGGCGGAACCTCGGTCGGGGTGCGGCGGCCTCGGCCGAGCGGGTTCAGGTGCCGGCAATGTTCCGGTCGGCGCGTCCACATGTGCTGGGGAACAGCTGAACGGGCTTCTCAGGACGACGAAGTGAGCCGCCGGCCGTTGCGGGCCGGCGGCTCGTCCGCGCGCGGCGCGACGGGGGTTTGACGCCGCGTGCGGAGTCGGAGGGGCGGATCAGTGCGCCTCGGCCGGTTCCCTCGCCGGAACCTGGGGGGCGTCTGTGCCGCGATTGCGGATGAGGGTGACCGTCAGGACGGCCGTCGCCAGGGCCAGCCCGGCGGCGAAGAAGTAGACGGTGGTCAGGCCGTGGGCGCCGGCGTCGTGCAGGACGTCGAGGGTGGTGCGCTGACCACTGGTCAGCGCGGCTTCGGCGGCGTCCGGGGCAGCAACCCTGCCGCGCAGGTAGCTGCGGATGGTGTCGACGAAGACCACACCGAGGACGGCGACGCCAAGTGCTTGGCCCAGCTGGCGAAAGGTGGCCATTGCACCCGAGCCCATGCCCGCCCGGTGCGCGGGGACGGCGGCGAAGACGGCGGCGCCGGTCGCCGGCACGCCGATCCCGACGCCCGATCCGATGACGACCAGGCCGGGAAGCACCGCGGCCCAAGAGGACCGGCCGTCGACGACCAGGCCGTTGAGGGCGCACCCCACACCGATGAGCACCAGGGACAGCGTGATCGTCACCCTGGGTGACACGCCGTGCAGGCGCTTGCCGGACAGCGTTGACACGACGAAGGTCGTCGCGGCGAGCGGCACCAGCGCCAGGCCCGCCTTGACCGGGGTCAGGCCGACCACCGACTGCAGCCAGAGCGAGGTGAAGACCAGGCTGGCGAAGCCCCAGGCGGATGCGACGGTGCTCAGCATGATCGCCAGGAAGGATCCTTTGCGCATCAGTGTGAGGTCCAGCATCGGGTTCGAGTGCCGCTGCTCGGCGACGACGAAGAACGCCACGCCCAGCGCCGCGACGGCGAGGAGCCCGATGACGGACGGCGCCGTCCAGCCCTTTTCGCCGGCCAGGATCAGCGCGTAGGTGAGGGCGCCGGAGGCCAGTGCGAAGCTGAGGAGGCCGGGGGTGTCGATTCGGGCGCCCTTCGGCTTCTTCGACTCCGCGAAGCCCGCCCTGGTCATCAGTATCGTCACCAGGCTGATGGGGATGTTGACGTAGAAGATGGCCCGCCAGCTCATGCTTTGCGTCAGCAGGCCTCCGAAGATCGGGCCGACCGCAGCTGCGGCGCCGATGACGGCGGACCACACGCCCATGGCCGTGCCCCGGTCCTTGCCCTCGTAGGTGGTGCCGAGGAGGGCCATGCTGGTGACGAACATGGCCGCGCCGCCGACGCCCTGGAGACCGCGGGCAGTGATCAGCAGGCCGAGGTTCGGGGCAATGCCGCAGAGCAGTGACGAACCGCCGAAGATCGCCAACGACAGCAGGTACACCTTCCGCTGTCCCAGCAGGTCGCCGACGGAGCCCGCGCTGAGCGTGAGCGCCGCGAGCACCAGGGTGTAGATGTTCATTACCCACTGGAGGCTGGACAGGGAGGCGTTCAGGTCCGTGCCGATGTCGGGCAGTGCGATGGTCACCACGGTGGTGTCCACGATGAGCATGAACGACCCAAGGCTCACTGCCACAAGAGGTAACCACTTGCGCATGGGATGTCCTTTCGTTTCCGGGAGCAGTCACAGCCTGGGCCCGCAGGGCTCCTTGGCCCTAGCCAGATCGGCGATCCTGATGGATATCGGCATGGGAAGCGCTGCTTTCCGTGAGAATCCTCAGCGCGTCTCGCCGGAAGCCAGGTTGTCGCTGCCTGGCAGGGCGCGGGTGACCCAGTCGTCGATGTGCTGCGGCCGAAGGTCGAGGAGCCGGAGGCGGCCGAAGGCGGGGATGAGGTCGCGCTCGACTCATGCTGCGTAGCCAGCGTGTGTGTTCGGTGAGAGGGTGCGGCTTCCTCGCGGCGAGCCAATCGCGCAGGTGGCTCGCGACGGTCGTGCGGCGGTTCTCGTAGACCCCGCGCAACTCACCGTCCAACACGGATGCCATCTCCCGGGTGGCCTCGTCACGGCTCGCGAACCCGCGACGGCGACGGATGCGACGCCCGCCCTCCTGCCGCGCGAGATCGACTGCATACGTCCACGTCCCGTGCTTGCGGTCCCCGGCCAGCCGGGAATGCCACGGTTCCAACAGCGCGGTGGATGTCGTGAGGTAGGCCTTATGGCGGGGCGGCGACTTCCAGTCACTGACGAGGGGTCCCGTAGTGATGTGGTGACCTGAAGCCCACGCGTTCCCCGCTGGCGTACTCTCGCCGGCGAGAGTACGCCAGCGGGGGTTCGGAAAGTCGACCCCCGCCGATTTCGTGTTGGTGGCACAAACCTTCCTGCCAGTCAGCGCTCGCGATTCCCCGGGCTTCCCCAGGCTCGGCGTCGTCTCGCGCACCGAGCTGCGCGCGGTGGCCGGCGCCTTGCGTCGATGCACCGTCAGGTGACGCTCGATCGCCTCATGCCGGTGCGTCTAGTGTTCCCCCGGTCGGTGTTCCGAGGACGAGGGGGTCTCCATGGCGTGGCGCGGGCTGCGAACCGGGGCGGTGCGGCCGCTGGTCGGCCGCTCGGCCGAACGCGAGGTGATCGGACAGCTGCTGGACGCGGTGCGCGACGGGCTCGGGGGCGCCTTGGTGCTCGTGGGCGAGGCCGGGATCGGCAAGACGCGGCTGCTGGACCACGCGGCGGCCCTGGCCGCCGGCATGGAGCTGACCAGGCTGGTCGGCGTCGAGGCCGAACAGCCGCTGGGCTACGGCGCGCTGCACCGCCTGCTGCGCCCGTACCTGCACCGCGTCGACCGGCTGCCCACCAGGCAGCGGGACGCGCTGAACGCGGCGTTCGGCCTGGCCGACGCCGCCCCACCGGACCGGCACCTGGTGGCCCTCGCGGCCCTGAGCCTGCTCTCCGACGTCGCCTCCGAGCAGCCGATGCTCTGCCTGGTGGACGACGTCCACTGGCTCGACCGGGAATCGGCCGAGACGCTGGCCTTCGTTGCCCGGCGACTGCACGCCGACTCACTCGGCCTGGTCTTCGCGGCCAGGGACGACCCCGGCGGCCGCACACTCTTCGAGGCCATGCCGCACCTGAGGGTCGACGGGCTGCCCGCCGCCGACGCCCGGCACCTGCTCGCCCTCGCCGTGCCCGGCCACCTGGACACCGCGGTCGCGGACCGGATCGTGGCCGGCACCGGGGGCAACCCGCTGGCGCTCATCGAACTGGGCGCCAACCTGGGTGCCGAACAGCTCGCCGGGGTGGCGCCGGTGCCCGAGCCGCTGCCGGTGGGCAGGTTACTGGAGGAGCACTTCCGGCAGTCGGTCGCCGCCCTGCCCCCCGGCACCCGGACACTGCTCCAGCTGATGGCAGCGGCGCCGACCGACGACATGGCGGTGGTGTGGCAGGCCGCAGGCGTGCTCGGCCTGCCGGCCCGAGCCACCACCGCGGCCGTCGACGCGGGAATCCTCAACCACGGGGCCGGCGGCGGGTTCCGGCACCCGCTGATCCGGTCGGCGGTCTACGCGGCGGCCTCGGGGGACGACCGGCGGCGGGTCCACGCCGCGCTCGCGGCGGCCAGCGACCCGGCCCGCGTGCCCGACCGGCGTGCCTGGCACCGGGCCGAGGCGGCCCTCGGACCCGACGACTCGGCTGCGGCGGACCTGGACGCCGCCTCGGACTGGGCCCGGTCCAGGGGCGGCTACTCGGCCCAGGCGCTGTTCCTTTCCAGGGCCGCCGAACTCACCACCGACCCGGCCCGGCGCGCCGAGCGCTACCTCGCCGCGGCCGAGGCCCACCAGGCCTCCGGCGACCACGCCGCGGTGCAACCGCTGCTCGACCTCGCCGTACCCGCCCTCGACCGTCCTGCCGCCCGGGCCCGCGCGCTGCGGGTGCGCGCCTCGGTCGAGCTGTTCAACATCCGGATCGACCGGGTCCCGGCCATGATGCTCGACGCCGTGGCCGAACTCGGCGACGCGGACCCTTGGACGACCCGGGAGCTGCTCTACGAGGCCGTGCACGCCGCGGTCATCGCCGGAGGGCCCATCTACCGCACGACCTCGGCGGCGGTGTCCCGGGCCGTGACGGCCGCCCCGCCCGAGCCCGACGACCAGGCCTGGAGCCCCACGGGGCTGATCGAAGGGCTGAGCCTGCGGTCGGCCAGCGGCTACCGGAGCAGCGTGACGGTGCTCCGCGCAGCCCTGGCCCGGCTCCGTTCCGCGCCCGAACTGCGCAACATGGCCAGTCCGTTCAGCGCCATGGTGAGCATCGCGGCGACCGAGGTGTGGGACATCGAGGCGTACGTGGAGATCGTCGGCCGACTGGCGGCCGTGGACCGCGGCAACGGAGCGCTCTACGGCCTCAGCCTGTCCTTGTCGGACCTCGCGTACACCGAGATCTGGAACGGGAGGCCGGCCGCGGCGGAGGCGCTCTACGCGGAGGCCGACGACTACGCCACCGCGATCGGACTGACGACGCACGGGGACCTGCGCAGGGCCCTGCTGTACGCGTGGACGGGCCGGGAGGGCGAGACACGCGCCGCCGTGGCGATGATGGAGGCCGTCGCCGGGACCTACGGACTGGGCCTGCTGCGCCAGCTGGCGCTCCACGCGCTCTGCGTCCTCGAGCTCGGCGGGGGCCGCTACGACGAGGCGCTGCGTCATGCGCTGACCGTCTGTCGCGAGGACGCACCGTCACAGGGAAACCAGGTGCTGCCGCTGCTCATCGAGGCCGCCGTCCGCACCGGCGACCGGCGCACGGCGACCCGCGCGCTGGGGCGGCTCGAGGAACGTGCGCTGCTCGCCGGGACGCCGTGGGCGTTGGGGCTGTTGGCCCGGTGCCGGGCGCTGGTGGCCGAGGACGCCGAGGCGGAGAAGTGGTACGCGGAGTCGGTCGATCTGCTGGGGCGCGTGCCGTTGGCAGCGGAACAGGCCCGGTCACGCCTGCTGTTCGGCGAGTGGCTCCGGCGGCGCAGGCGCCGCGCCGAGGCCAGGACCCACCTGCGGGCCGCGCACGAGCTGTTCGAGGCCGGGGGAGCGGCACTGTTCGCCGAACGGGCCCGGACCGAGCTGCTCGCGACCGGGGAGACGGCGCGCCGGCGCGTCCCGGGGACCAGCCTCGACCTCACCCCCCAGGAACGCCAGGTGGCGCTGCTGGCGGTGTCGGGACTGACCAACGCCGAGATCGCCTCCCGGCTGTTCATCACGACCTCGACGGTCGAGTTCCACCTGAACAAGGTGTTCCGCAAACTCGGCATCACCTCGCGGCGGAAGATCGCCGCCGCACTCGACCAGGGCGCGCTCGCCGACGGTTCGACGACCTCCGGTGCGAACCCGGCGCGCGTTCCGTAGCGCCGCACCACGCCACGCCACATCGCACCACGCCACGCCGCACCACGCCACGCCACATCGCACCACGCCACGTCGCGCACCACGTCGCACCGCGCCGGGACCGGGTCAGTGCCAGACTCCGGCATGCCGTGCGCGGCTGAGCCGGTCGGCGGTGGCCGAGCAGACGGCGAGCAGCCCCGCGGCCGTCCACAGCGGGGCCGCCACGTCGGCGTGCCGTAGTAGAAGTCCGCCGCCGAGGGCGCCCGCGGCCATAGCCAGGATCGAGGCGACGCGCAGTCCGCGGACGCGGGCGCCGGTCCGGTCGGCGAACAGGCCGGCGGTGGTCAGGGTGAGCACCGTCGTCGTCAGGTCGGGTACGGCCAGGCGCCGCACGACGGCGTTCTGCATTCCCATCGCCACCGCGAGCAGGGCGACGAGGGTCAGTTGGACGGCTCGCCGCCCCGGGTCAGCGAGCGCAGCCAGCACGGCTGCTCCGATGACGACGGCGCTCTGCGCGGCGGTCGAGAGCGCCAGCAGTCGCCCGCGATGCGTGCTGCTGCCACCGACGTGGCGTCCGCCGAGGTACGCCCCGGCGCCGAAGGCTGCCAGGGCCAGCAACGTCGCGCTCCACGAGACTCCGTCGACGCCGCTGAGGGCGAAGCCCGCGAAGACGACGTTCCCGGTCATGTTGGCGACGAAGACGTGGCCGAGCACCAGATAGCTGACGGCGTCGACCAGCCCGGTCGCCACCGTCAGGGTCAGTAGCAGCGCGGGCAGCGGGCCGTGGTTGCGGGGGGCGGGCACCGGGCGTTCTCCTTCGGCGTCGGGTGTGGCGCGGCGTCGGGGGTGGCGCGGCGTCGGGGTCAGGAGCGGTCGAGGAAGTCGAGCAGCAAGGCGGTCAGTTCCTCGGGGTGCTCCTCGTAGATCCAGTGGCCGGAGTTCGGGATGGTCACGCCGGTGACGTCGGAGGCGTAGGCCTTCATCTGCTCGCCCTCGGCGCTGCCGAGGCTGCCCGATGCGCCGATGGCGAGCACCGGCATCGGGAGCGGGGTCCGCTGGAACTGCGCGTTGTCCCGGATGTCCTGCGGGAACACCCGGAACCAGGCCAGACTCGCCGCCAGGTGGGCGGGGTCGCGCAGGTAGTGGGCGAACACCCGGATGTCGTCCTGGCTCACCGCGCCCGGCACGCCCTCGAACCCGCCGATGAAGCCGGCGGTCCAGCCGACCTCACGGCCCCGGATCATGTTCTCCGGCAGGCCGTCGGTCAGGTTGAAGAACCCGAAGTTCCAGACCCCTGGGCCCCGCTCGGTCAGTGACGGGATCTGGTAGATGCCCAGGTCCGGGATCGGAGCCTCGCTGAGGACCAGCTTCTCGACGGTGGCGGGGTACTGCGCCGCGTAGGAGTAGGCGACCATCGTGCCGATGTCGTGGCCGACGATCCGCACGTCGTCGTCCTTGCCGAGCGACACCAGCAGCGCGTGGAGCTCGGCGGCCATCGTCTTCTTGTCGTAGCCCGAGGGCGGCGCGTCGCTCTGCCCGGCGCCGGGCAGGTCCGGGGCGATGACGGTGTAGTGCTCGGCCAGGGCCGGCATGATGCCGTGCCACTCGTACCAGGTCTGCGGGTAGCCGTGGAGCAGCACCAGCGTCGGCCCGTGGCCGCCGGTCACGTAGTGCAGGCCGGTGCCGGCGGCCCGGGCGCGGTGTTCGGTGAACCCCGCGGGGATCCGTTCACCGGCGGACGCGGTGGCAGGGGAAGCGGTCGTGGGGCCCGCGGCGGCGCTGATCGTCGCCGTGCTCAGCGCGACGGCCGCGGCCAGGGCCGCGCCGAGCAGTCGACGGCGGCCGCGGGTTCCGGGCAGGGGGAGTCTCACTCAGTGCTCCTGGTGGTGGGTGACGGAGGGTCGGCGGCCCCTGGCGGGGGCCTGGTCGGGCGGGCGGCGGTCGTGCCGCCGTCGACGGGTGGTCAGGCCGTCCGGCCCTGGCACCGGAGCCAGGCCAGCACCGCCTCCGCGACCTCCCGCCAGCCGCCGTCGACGGTCAGCGAGTGCCCGCGGTCGGGGAAGGACAGGAACTCGGTGACCGCCCCGGAGTGCCGGTACTGCTTGAGCGTGGCGCGGGTCACCGACTCCGGGACGGTGTGGTCCTTGCCGCCGGACACCAGCAGCAGCGGGCCGCGTCCGGAGTTCGCGGTGTCGACCTTGGCCGGCGAGTGGGGGTCGAAGTTCGCCGCGGCGGCCTCGAACAGGGGCTTGCCCGGCGCCGGGATGGTCCACCGCTCGAAGAGTCCGTCGGACTCCTCCTCGCTCAGCGCGTTGCCGAACGCGAAGCGGAACTGCTCGGTGGTCAGCGACACCGCGCGGTGCCGGTTAGCCGGGTTCCTGAACACCGGCAGCGTCGAGCGCAGCGCGGACAGCGGAAGCGGCAGGACGCCCTTGATCTGGGCTGCGTCGATCGCCACGGCCGCCGCCACCGGTTCCCGGCCGAGGAGCTTCTGGGCGATCATGCCGCCGAAGGAGTGGCCGATCAGGACCGGCGGCGCTTCCAGCCCGCGGATGATCGTCGCGTAGTGCTCGACGACGTCGTCGATGCCGTGGTCGGCGATGCTCTCCGGGTTCTGCCGGGCCTCCTCCACGGTGTCCGGGTCACCGGGCCAGCCGGGTGCCGACGGGGCGTAGCCCTCGGCACGGAAGAGGTCGATCCACGGCTGCCAGGAGGTGCTGTGCAGCCACAGGCCGTGGATGAAGAGGACGGGGGTCGGGCTGGTCATGGGCCGGGTGCCCTTTCTCGGGGAGGGGACCGGGTGGGACTGGGGCGGGTCGTGCCGCGCCCGGCTGTGCCGCGCCCGGCCGTGCCGGGCAGGGCAGGGCAGGGCGGTACCGGGCCGGGCGCTACCGGGCCGGGGGCGACAGCGGGTCGGGCCGGTTCTCGGGGCGCCGAGCGCCGACCGGTCCTCAGGGGCGGGTGCTGAACGGGCCGAGGATCCCGGCGTCGATCCGGAGCGACTCGACCATCGCTGCGGCGTTGTCGAGCGTGAACACGTCGGCTGCGGCGAGGACACCGGTGTACTTGGCGATCACCGGTGCGGCGGCCTGCGCCGCCACCGCGTCGAGGTAGGTCTTGAAGATCGCCCAGGAGTTGCCCTGCGGGCCGTACTTCGCGAAGTACGGCCCGGGGTCCAGGTTCATCGAGGCGCGGGCGGCGGCTTCGAGGTCGGCCGTGTAGGCACGCTGGAGGTCGCCGTCCGCGCGCACGCCGAGCCGGCCGAGGTGACCGCCGACCAGGGTCCGCCAGGGGTAGCCCATGGCGATGTCCTGCGCCCGCAGCCAGGCCGGGATGTCCTGGGAGACCGCGAGGTTCTTGAACGGCACCCAGCCCGGGTACAGGACGTCGACGACCATCAGGGTCCGGTGTTCCGGCGCGTGGATGAAGATGTTGTCCGGGCTGTGGTTGGGGCCGTGGTAGGCCAGTTCCAGCCGCTCGCCGCCGACCTCCAGCGTGTAGTGATCCTTGAAGGTGACGGTCGGCGCGGGACGGTTCGGGTCGCCGTCGCGCAGCAGCAGGCGTCGGCACTCGGCGTGACCGATCCGCACGACGTCCTTGCCCAGGATCGACGAGGAGCCCGCGTGGTCGGCGTGGGAGTGCGAGTAGACGAGGTGCGTGACCTGCGACGGCCGGCCGTTGGCCCGCGTCACGTCGGCTATTGCCCGCAGCAGGTTGTGCCCGATGGTCGGGGGAGCGTCGACCAGGACGACGCCTTCCCGGGTGCTGAGGAACATCGCCTGGTAGTACCCGTCGGTGACCCAGTGGAGGTTCCCGTCGATCCGGCCGACGTAGTAGCCCGTGTCGTTGATCGCGGGCCCTTTCGCGGCGAGCGGGACGGGCGCGAAGTCGGGCAGGCCGGTGCCGGTGCCCTGGGCGGCGGCCGCCGTGCCACCGCCCAGGGCCGTGCCGGCGACGGCGACCGCGGGCAGGACGGCCGCCGTGCGCAGCAGGGCGCGGCGGTTCGCCGGGGTGTTCATCGGGTGGTTCATGGCGTGGCCTTTCGGGATCGGTCCGCGATCGGGTCGGATTCGGTCGTGCCGAGCGGAGGGGGCGTCGGGTGCTCGGGGCGGATCACTCGAAGCAGGGGTCGGACACCCGCAGGACGGCGTCCGCCTCGGTACCGGCCCCGCGCCGACCGGACCGGCGCAGCCGCTCCGTGGAGTCGGCGGCGGCCTGGCCCAGCAACTCGGCCTGGCGCGCGCCGTCGCCGACCCGGCGCGGGGCGGCCTGGTAGCCGCCGAAGTGGGCCAGCGGACTCCAGTCGGGTTCGACCGGCGGCGCGGGCGCAGTGAGGCCCTCGAACTCGCCGACCGCGTGCACGATCCGGCCGCCGACAACGGTGAGGGCGGCTTCGATGAGCGGGATGTCCTGCTCGGGGACGGTGAAGTAGTCGTCGGTGAGGATCGCCAGATCGGCGAGGAAGCCCGGGCTCAGCCGGCCCTTCACCTCCTGCTCGCCGGTGAGCCGGGCGCCGGCGGTGGTGTACATCTCCAGCGCGGTCTCCCGGCTGACGCAGTGTGCTGTCGAACGGGTGCGCAGGCCGCCGACGGTGCGCCCGGAGACGAGCCAGTGCAGGGCCACCCAGGGGTTGTAGGTGGACACCCGGGTCGCATCGGTACCGGCCGCCACGTCCAGCCCGCGTTCGAGCATCGCGCCGAGCGGCGGGGCGGCCGCCGCCGCGGCGGCGCCGTATCGGCGCGCGAAGGTCTCGCCCTGGTACGCCAGCCGGTGCTGGACCCCCAGCGACCCGCCGAGCGCCGCGATGCGGTCCAGACTCTGCGGCGAGACGGTCTCGGCGTGGTCGAACAGCCACCGTCCCGGTCCCGGGAAGAGCCCTTCGGCGGCGAGCTTCTCGAAGACGGCGAGGTCGCGGCGGATGGTCTCGTCATACGTGGCGTGCAGCCTGAATCCCCAGCCGTTCTCCAGCAGGACCCGTACCGCCTGCTCCAACTGGTCCTCGTACGGGCCCAGTTCGGGACGCGGCTGGGCGAAGTTCTCGAAATCGGTGGCGGCCCAGACGAGGTTCTCGCCGGCGCCGTTGAACCTGAGCCACTCGTCCCCGTCGCCGGGCTTGACCAGGGTGGCCCAGCGCCGCAGGTCCTCGACCTCCTGCCCGAGGGTCTGCGGGAACAGGTGGTAGGCGATGCGCACCGTGAGCTCCTGCGCGGCGGCCAGCTCCGTGACGGCCGTGTAGCCCGACGGGAAGTCCTGGAACCCGCCGGCGCCGTCCACCAACGAGGTCAGGCCGAACCGGTTGAGCTCGCGCAGGAAGTGGGCGGTCGAGGCCTTCTGCAGCGCGGGGTCGAGCACCGGGGCCTTGGCGATCGTCGCGTAGAGCAGTCCGGCGGCCGGGGCGGCGATCAGCATCCCGGTCGGCTCGCCGTCGTGGCCGCGGACGATCTGCCCGCCCGCCGGGTTCGGGCTCTCGCGGGTGATGCCCGCCGCGCGCAGCGCCGCCCGGTTCAGCACGGCGGCCTGGTACAGATGCGTGATGATCACCGGCGTGTCGGGCGCCGCCGCGTTCAACTCGGCGGGCGAGGGCAGGCGGTGCTCGGCGACCGTCTCGACGCTCCAGCCCCCGGCGACCCGGACCCACTGGCCGGCCGGAGTCCGGGCGGCCTGCTCCCGCAGCATCCTGAGGCCCACCGCGAGCGACGGCACGCCGTCCCACCGCAACTCCAGGACGAAGTGCAGGCCGCCGCGGACGACGTGGCAGTGCGAGTCGTTCAGCCCGGGGACGACCCTGCGGTACTGCGCGTCCACCACCACGGTGTCCGGCCCGAGGTACGGCGCGACGTCCCGGTCGTCGCCGACCACGCCGATCCGCCCGCCGTGCACCGTCAACGCCGAGGCCGTCGGGCGTCGCCGGTCCCCGGTGTGGATCCGCGCGTTGCGGACGACCAGATCGGCGCGGTCGTCTCCCAGGCCGGGCCGCAGGCCGGCCACGGGCATCGATGTCATCGGAGCTCCTCGCTGCGGTGGGTGCCACCCACAGCAGAGCACCGAGCCCGGTCCATTCGAACCGTGGAAAGACCCCAGTCCTGACAGGTCGTCGGCGCGTGGCACGCCTGGGGGCCGGCCCCGTTGCGAAGCCTCGGCGAGCCGTGGTGCGGCGCAGCTCGTGGCACCGACCGATCACCGCACCGACCGCGCTGCGCCGCCCGGGAGAGGTCGGCGGAGCACGGTTCAGGTGCCGGCTCCGAGGCGCCACAGGAGGCCGAACTCCACGCGGACGCGGTCGATGTCGGCCCTGAGGAACGCGGCTGCCCGGTGCGCCCGGTCGGCGTCGGCACCGGACTCGGAGGCCCACTGCAGGACGCGGGCGGCGGCGAAGGTGTAGGCGATCACTCGGCCGGCCAGGACCAAGTGCTCCTGGGCGAGTTCCCCGTCGAGGAACCGCAGGTCGAGGCCGTGCACCGAGACGGCCGGCGCCGTCGGCGCCCAGGCGGCCAGGAAGGTGCTGAGGGAACGGCCGTCCGCGCTGTCCAGGCAGTGCCGGGCGAGTTGCTCGCTGAGGAGGTCGTTGGTGCCGTCGAATACGGTGAAGACCCGGGAGTCCAGGAACGCCTGGGCGGCGATGTTGGTCGGCGAGCCGTTCCGGTAGCCTTCACCGCCGGCGAGCTGCTGGTAGTGGTTGGCGGAGCTGACCATCAGCTCGGTGGCGACGACCTTGACGGCCAGGATGAAGGGGAACGCGGGGGTGAGGTCGGACGTGAGGTCCAGCCGGGTCCGGACGTAGTGGTTGAGCGCCGTACAGACCGTGTGGGCGCTGTCGATGGCTGCGAGCCGGTAGCGGACGAACCCGATCGCCGACAGCGGCGAGCGCCCGATGCGACGCGCGTCGGCGAAGGCGCGCGCCTCGCGGGCGACGCGGCGCAGGAAGCCGCATGCCAGCGCGCCGATCAGCGCCCGCCCCGACAGGTAGATGTCCACCATCGAGCTCAGGTTCCCCGCCCCGACGTCGATACGCCGGTGCGCGGGGACGAACGCGTCGATGTCGTTGACCCCGTAGTCGATCACCTTCAGGCCCAGCGCCTCGTACCGCTGCGAGGTGCGGAACCCGTCGGTGCGCTCGACGACGAACCACCCGTACTCGCGGCCGCTGTCGCCGTCCCGCTTGGCGACGACCACCCACCAGGACGCGGTGGCGCTCAGCGCCTGCCAGTGCTTCCGGCCGCGGATGCGGTAGCCGCCCTCGATCTCCTCGAAGGTGGTGGTCAGACCAGACATGGCCGAGCCGCAGCCGGGCTCGGTGGAGGCGAACCCCGCGGTCGGCGCCACCGGACCGGCGAACAGGGGCAGCACCTCGCGCTTGGCCTCCTCCCCGGCCCACAACACGACGGGCCGCAACGCCAGTCCGGTGACGATCGCGGTGTAGACGGCGACGGCCAGGTTCCGTTCCGCCAGGACCTCGACCACCCGGCACATCTCGACGTGGCTGTCCCGGCCCCCGTACTCGACCGGCAGCACCGGCAGCAGCACACCCGCCCCCGTCAGCCCGACCCAGTCCTCCGCAGGCAACTCCCGCTGCGGGTAGGTCGCCGCGTCGAACCGCACGGCGGCCGCCTCGACCCCAGCGATGAACTCCTCCGTCGAAAGCGACGCGAGGACCGCAACGGACGCGACGGCGTCCGCAGGTTCAGTCATGTCTCCATCCGTTCCAGGAAGTCCGACTCGACTGCACGGAACCATTCCGGACGGTCCGCGGCCGCCGCCGAACGGGCGGCGCGGATGTCGGTCCGGTGATCCTACGGGCGGCGACAGAGCTTCACCGACCGGGGCGGACTGTCAACGGCGTTGAGGCGCCCAGGTCGGCGGTCATCCGGTGCGGCTCAGCGGATGCGCGAACAGGGCCAACCCGCCCCGTGCTTGCTCGCGCCGAAACCACGGCCTCGGTTCGGTCGTCACCTCTCACGCGCTTCTCACGGACCGGGTGTCATGAGGCGGCACCGGGCGTCATACGAGGTGGACGTGACAGGCCCTGACCTTCGGCTTCTGTAATGAGCGGACTGACCGTCACTCCCCTTTCGACCGCTGGGGGGCAAGGGGTTGGAGAATTCACTCGGAGAGCGCCGCGGAACCTCCTGTGAGCATCATGTCGGCGTTGGCGCCGGTTCGGGCGGTGGTGGGTTCGCGTGTGTCGGACACGCATGGGGATGAGGGCAAGGTCTCGCACTTGGTGCAGGCAGGAGGGGAGACGAGTGGAAGGCGTGGCCGTGGCGCAGGACCAGGACTGGTGTAGCAGGCTGGATGCCGCCTTGGTGGACCCGGAGGGTCCTGTGAACGGGGTCGGGGCCGTGGTCACGGATGATCGCGTGATCATCCGTGACCACGGCGGGGCCGCCATGCTGGGCGCCTGACGGTTTCAGCGGGGCTTCTGCCCACGGGCCGGGTGCGGTTGCGGTCCGGTGGCCGGCCGTGTGTGCCGACCTGGCGGTCCCGCCAGGTCGGAGGCGGTTTCTGCCTCGGCCGGCGGCGGTGGGCTTCTGCGACAATCGACCGGCCGGTAACAGAGACGGACGGAGGGAGGCCTGCGTGGGCGGGGACGGAGTGCGGTCGCGGATGCCGCAGCTGCGACTGGATGAGCTGTTGGAGGAACTCCAGGCGCGGATCGACGCGGCCCGGGGTACCCGGGACCGGGTGCACAGCCTCCTGGAGGCCGTGCTGTCGGTGGGCCGGGAGCTGGACCTCACCCAGGTGCTGCGGCGGATCGTGGAGGCGGCCGCCGTGCTGGTGGACGCGCGGTACGCGGCGCTGGGGGTGATCGGGCCGGACGGCGAGACGCTGTCGGAGTTCCTGACCGTGGGGCTGTCGGAGGGGGAGATCGCGAAGATCGGCCCGTACCCGACGGGTCGGGGCATTCTCGGCGAGCTGATCCGCAATCCCGAGGCGCTTCGGTTGACGGACCTGTCGGACCATCCGGCCTCGCACGGCTGCCCGGTGCACCACCCGGTGATGCGGACCTTCCTGGGCGTGCCGGTGCGGGTGCGCGAGGAGGTGTTCGGCAACCTCTACCTGACCGACAAGCGGGGCGGTGAGGAGTTCGACGCCGACGACGAGTCGGTGCTCTCGACCCTGGCGGTCGCTGCGGGGGTGGCGATCGACAACGCCCGCCTGTACGAGGAGGCACAGCGGCAGCAGCGCTGGCTGAGCGCTAGCGCGGAGATCACCCGGGGCCTGCTGTCGGGCAGTTCCCGCGCGGACGTGATGGAACTGATCGCGCGGCGGGCGCGGGAGATCACGGGCGCCGCGCTGGCTGACGTGTCGATCCCCGTCCCCGGTACCGACACGGTCCGGGTGGAGCTGGCCCTCGGGGGTGACGCGGCTGCCAGGCAGGGCCTGGTGGTGCCGCTGGACGGGACCCTGTCGGGGGAGGCGTGTGCGCAGGGCTCGCCGACGACCACGGTCGACCTTTCCGCTGATCCGCGGCTGTCCGCCGGCCCTCGGAGGTTCGAGGGGCTCGGCCCGGCAGTGGCGGTCCCGCTGGGGCGGGCCGAGGGGCCGGTCGAGGGCGTGCTGCTGCTGGCCAGGGAGGTCGGTGAGCCGGCGTTCACCGAGCGGGAGACCGGTCCGTTGCTGGGCTTCGCCGACCAGGCGGCACTGGCCCTGGAGGTGGCGGAGCGGCGCCGCGACGCCGAGCAGCTGGCGATGCTGGAGGACCGGGACCGGATCGCCCGGGACCTGCACGACCTGGCCATCCAGCGGCTCTTCGCGACCGGGATGACGTTGCAGAGCGCGGCCCGGTTCATCGAGCACCCGGGTGCGTCGGACCGGGTGCTGCGTGCGGTCGGGGACCTGGACGAGACCATCAAGATCATCCGGTCGACGATCTTCGGGCTCCGAGCGCGCGAGGATCATGCCGGGCAGGGATTGCGGGCCAGGGCCGTGCGGGCCGTCGAACAGGCGCAGGCTGTACTGGGCTTCCCGCCCAGGCTGAGCATGGAGGGCTTGCTCGACACCGATGTTCCCGCGGAGGTCGCGGAACACGTCGTGGCCGTGCTGGGGGAGGCGCTGAGCAACGCGGCCCGGCATGCGAAGGCGAACCGGGTGGAGGTGGTGCTGCACGCCAGCGGTCAGCGGGTCGTGCTGACGGTGCAGGACAACGGTGTCGGCGTCCCCGAGCAGGGGCGGCGCAGCGGCCTGCGCAATCTCGCCGAGCGGGCGGAGGGCCTCGGGGGCGCGTTCGAGGTGATCGTCCCGGCTGCGGGCGGGACAAGGCTGACCTGGTCGGCTCCGCTGGTGTGAGAGTCGGATGCCGATGTTCGCGGGCTCGTCACGCCTCGTAGACCGGTGAGCCGGGCAGGGAACGCCCGGTCACCAGTTCCGGGCGGATCCGGATGGTCACGCGACCGGCTGTTCTCGCGGGGACGGGCACGACGGCCGGAATGGTGCGGCCCTCCTCGATGTCGGAGGTGACGTCCGCCCGCCCGAGGACGGTGACGCTCCAGCCGCTGCCGTCGGCTTCGTCGAGTTCGCTCGCCTCGAAGGCGACGATCGCGTCGGCGACGGCCCGGGTGATCTCGGAGTCGGTGTGAGCGTGGAGCAGGACGCTGCCGTCCGCCGCGATCCGGTAACGGACCGGCATGACGGCCGGCAGCGCACCAACGGTGTAGACCAATCGGCCGACGGCTGCCCCGCTGAGAAGCCTCAGGCACTGCGGCTCGTCCAGTGATGTGAATTCGGCGGTCATGGCATCCATGCTCGGTGGGGGCATGGCCTTCCGCGAGGGGCTGATGGTCCCCCGGGAGGCCTCCGGGCGGCCCCGTGCACCGGGTGCTTTCGGTTCGGGCACGAGTGCCGCTCAGACGGTCCTGCGGGCCGCCGGGTGGCCCTGGCCCGTCAGTACCTGGGTGGCGATGATCGCGGCCTGTACCCGGCGCTCCACACCGAGCTTGGCGAGCAGGCGGGAGATGTGGTTCTTGACGGTCTTCTCGGCGAGGTAGAGCCGCTGGCCGATCTGCCGGTTGGTCAGGCCCTCGCCCACCAGGGCGAGGATCTCGCGTTCGCGCTCGGTGAGCTGCGGGGCATCGGACGCCTGCTGGGTGGTGGCCTCGCCGCGCAGCCGGGCCATCAGCCGGGTGGCGGCGCCGGAGTCGAGCATGGACTGTCCGGAGGCGACCGTGCGGACCGCCGAGACGAGGTCGGTGCCGCTGATCTGCTTGAGGACGTACCCGGCGGCACCGGCCATGATCGAGTCGAGCAGGGCCTCCTCGTCGTCGAAGGAGGTGAGGATCAGGCAGGCCAGCTCCGGCATCCGGGACCGCAGTTCGCGGCAGACCGTAACGCCGTCGCCGTCGGGCAGGCGCATGTCCAGGACCGCGACGTCCGGGCGCAGCGCCGGAACGCGGGTGAGCGCCTGCGCCACCGTGGAGGCCTCGCCGACCACCGTGAAGCCGGGCTCCGCGTCCAGCAGGTCGTGCACACCCCGCCTGACCACCTCGTGGTCGTCGAGGAGGAACACCTTTACCGGGTCGCCCGCGCCTGCCGCGTTGTCCGCCATCACCGCTCCGTGCTCAATGTCTGCCCCCAGCGGCAGGTCATACAGATCTCATCGCAGTCTGCCGGACGCCGGGCGGGGCCGATAGGGCCGGAGGGCCCTCATCGTGAGGGGTGCCCGGACGCCGTGTGTGCGGGTCGGCCGTCAGGCCACCGCGGCCAGCGCGGCGGCGGGCTCCGGTACCGGCTGATCCGTCGGGGGTACGGGCATGCGGCGCGGGGTGGGAAAGCCCACAGGGCCGTACCCGGCACGCAGCAGCATCTGGGGTGCGCCGCGATGCGGGAGCGACCGGGCCAGCCGGCTGCGCAGGTCGGGCCACTCCAGGGCCTGGTGGAGCATCGACGCGCGCAGCCCGTGGAGGGTGAGGACCAGCAGAGCGTGCTGCAGGGCCTGACCCGCGTGCAGCCAGTCGACGGGGTGGTCGCTCCGGGTGACGAGCATGAGGAGACGCGGGTCGGGTTCGTACTCGGCCTTTGGCCGGCCTGCCGTGCGTTGCGGTGTGAAGTTCCGCATCGGCAACAGCCCGTCGGAGTCCAGGGCGCCGAGGGCACGGGGCGGCACACCGGTGTCGTCGCCGGGCCCCGCGATCCAGTTCAGACTCTCGGCCAGGCGCTCCGGGGCCAGGCCGTTGCGCTGTTCCGCCTCCGCTGTGAGTTCGAGCAGGTGGACCCGGGAGGTGTGTTCCGGCAGCCACAGCGTCGCACCGTCCTGGTGCGCGGCCTCGGTGGCCTCGGCGAGGACGGCGGAGGGCACGGGCTCGGGGGTGAACGGGAAGCGGCTGCTGCGGCGCTGCCAGACGGCTCGGTACAGGTCCGGCCTACGGGTCAGCGAGGCCCGGGGCCGACCGGCGAGACGGACGACGGCCAGCAGATTGGGGACACTCGGGTCGGGCATCAGCCGAACCACCGGTTCGCGGCTCAGATGGACCGCGGCGACCCGGAGGTTGAACAGGGCGGCGCCGACCGAGAGGTGCAGTGCCCGGCCCTGGGGGTCGGTGCGCGGCAGCCTCCGCAACGGGTGTGAGAACACCTCGATGGTGTCCGCCTGCGCGTCGGTGCGGAACAGCCAGGGCTGCGTGTTGTGGATGGACGGGGCGGCGCACGCGGCGGCGATGAGAATCCGGTGGACGGGATCGTTGGCATCGCGGCTGCTGACTGGCTGTGCGGACATCGGGGTCGTCTCCTTCCGAGTGGCGGGTGCGGTCAGCCCGCCCGGTTGTCGCGTGAGGCGCGGCCGCTCCACACGGGTTCCAGCTGGGCCCAGGAGTGTTGCCATGCCCGGTCGGCTCGGCGGTCCAGGACGTCCAGACGGATGCCGAGTCCGGTGACGACGAGGACGCCGAGGCCTCCGAGGAGGAACAGTCCGAGGCAGGCCGCCTTGGCGGCGATGGCGGCCGATCCGAGCGGGGACGCCACGGAACGGCCGGCGTCGTCGACCCATATGCCGATGGTCGAACCGGGGGCCGTGCCGCCCGGCACCGGGACGCTGCCCGTGGTGCGGTGCCCGGTGGGGTAGACCCAGACAGCGTCGGCCTCGTACCGTCGCCTGCCGGCGCCGGTGTCGGCCTCCCGCTGCGCCGGAGTCAGCACGCCCGCCTGGACCTGGTGCAGGCGGGCGGCCGTCACCGAGGCCTGGTGCCGGACAACGGCGAAGTCGGCCGCCGCCGCGCCCGCGCTGCCGAGCACGGCAAGGCCGATGCCGAGCACGGCCAGGACCAGGGCCCGGCTGCGTGAGCGGTCGATCGTGCGACCCAACGGATTCCGGCCCTTCCCGAGAGCCTGCCGCAGGTGGTGGCGGAAGGGCGGCACCGGGCCGGCTTGCTCGGGTGCGGTGTTCATTTCCGGTCCTCCTTCGTGGACGGTCTGGCAGATGGTGGCAACCGGCACGGGCCGGTCTTCAGAGGTGGGGGACGACCGCCACCGGGACGGTGGAGTGGTGGAGTACGGCGTGTGCGACGGGCCCGAGCAGCATGCCGATGTGGTGACGGCGCTCGCGTCGACCGATGACGACCAACTCGGCACCGGCGGAGGCGTCCAGGAGGGCCTTCGCCCCGCCGCCGAGCCGGACGTCCTCGACGACGGCCACGCCGGGATAGTTCGCCAACTGACGGGTGAGGTGCTGTGACAGCAGGGCCGCCTTCGTACCCTCCTGGCCAGGGATGTCCACCGGAGGCGGCATCACGCCTCCGAAGGCCCAGGCCGGGGCCGGGTCCCAGCCGTGGACGGCGCGCAGCCCGGCGCCGCGGCGCTCCGCCTCCGCGAAGGCGAATTCGAGGACTGCTTCGCCCGGTTCACCGGAGTCCATGCCGACCACGACGTCGCCGACGGCGGCGGTGCTCGCGCGAGGGAGGGGCCCTGCCTCGCGGACGAGGACCGTCGGGACCGTCGCGCGGGCGGCGACCGCGAGGGAGACCGATCCGACGAGCAGGCCGGCGAATCCCCCGAGGCCCCGGGAGCCGAGCACCAGCATCTCCTGTCCCCGTGCTTCGGCGACCAGTCCGTCGACCGGGTCGTCGGGCCTGACGGCGGTCTCCACCGACAGTTCCGGGTGGGCGAGGCGGATCCGGTCGGCGACGCGGGCGAGGGCGTCGAGCGCGGCGGGCCTGAGGTCGCCGGGCTCGGCCCGGTCCGCGTTCTCGCCGTTCAGCCAGGGCCAGACGTGCAGGAGGCGCAGGGGCGCTCCGAGCCGCTGGGCCTCCGCCGCCGCCCACATGGCAGCGGTCTCGCTCTGCGGTGAGCCGTCGAGGCCGGCCAGGACGTGTCGCGTCGTCACGGATGCTCCTTCGGGGTCGGGTTGAGGGCCGGGCTGGACCGTGGCCCGGCGAGCACCAATCTCCCGCGGGGCCTCGCGGGACCCCAGGGCCGGACGGAACCCGTCGGTGGGCCGGTGGTCCCGAGGGGGCGGATCCGGCAATGCGTCACGCGCCATGCGCCGGTGGGCGGTCCGGTGCTGTCGGGACCATCGGACAGGGAAGACAGGGACCGCCGGTGCGGGAAGCGGGACCGTTGGCCCATGGGGCCGGCCGCTCGCGGATTCGAGGATCTTCTCAGTGGGCCACGGCGGAGACCGGGCCCGTCAGCGCGGTCAAGCACCTGGCAGAGGAGCCCTTGATGTCCGTACACGACAGCGGAAGACCACCGGTGAGCACGTCGGGGGACGGCCCACAAGGGCGTAGTACCTCCTTCGGGCTGCCCGCGGCGACGGCGCTGGTGGTGGGCAGCATCATCGGTACCGGCGTGTTCGCCCTGCCGTCGGCGCTCGCGCCGTACGGGCCGATCGCGCTGGTGGCGTTCGTGCTGGTGACCGTCGGGGCGCTGGCGCTGGCGGTGACCTTCGGGCGGCTGTCGGAGCGGGTGCCCGGCAGTGGCGGGCCGTACGTCTACGCCCGCGAGGCGTTCGGGGAGTTCGCCGGGTTCCTGACCGCCTGGTCGTACTGGATCACGGCCTGGGCCGGGAACGCGGCCATCGTGGTGGCCTGGGTCGGCTACGTCGAGGTGTTCGTCAACAAGGGCCATCACACCGGGGCTTCGGTCGCAATAGCCCTGGTGGGCCTGTGGCTGCCCGCGATCGTGAACCTGGCCGGTGTGCGCAGCATCGGGGCCTTTCAGGTGGTCACCACCGTCCTGAAGTTCCTGCCGCTGGCGTTCATGGCCACGGCCGGCCTGTTGTTCGTGAAGTCCGGCAACTTCGGGGCCTTCAACGCGAGCGGCGGCTCGGCGCTGGGCGCCGTGTCGGCGGCCGGGGCGATCGCGCTGTTCAGCTACATCGGCCTGGAGACCGCCTCGGTGGCGGCCGGGCGGGTGCGGGACCCGAAGCGCAACGTGCCCCGGGCGACCGTGTACGGCACCCTGGCCTGCGCGGCGATCTACCTGCTCGGCACCCTGGCCGTGTTCGGCACCGTCCCGCACGGCCAACTCGGCTCCTCCACCGCGCCGTTCACGGACGCGATGAACCACATCGCGGGCGGCACCTGGGCCGGGAACCTGGTCGCCGTCGCGGCGATCATCTCCGGGCTCGGGGCACTGAACGGCTGGACCATGATCTGCGCGGAGATGCCGATGGCCGCCGCACGCGACGGGCTGTTCCCGTCCGCGTTCGCCGGCACCCGGGGCCGCGGTGAGGTGCCGGCCTTCGGCATCGTCTCGGCGACCGTCCTCGCGTCGGTGCTCACCGTGATCAGCTACACGCGGTTCACGCAGGTGTTCACCGAGATCGTGCTGCTGAGCGTGCTCACCGCTGTCATCCCGTATCTGGTCTCGGCCGCCGCGCAGCTGTACTGGCTGGTGCTGCACGGTCGGGAGGAGCTGGACCGGCGCCGCTTTGCGCGGGACGTCACCGTCACCGCCCTGGCGCTGGCGTTCTCCTACTGGTCGATCCAGGGCAGCGGCTACCAGGCCGTCTACTACGGCCTGTTCACGGTCCTGCTCGGCATCCCGGTCTACATCTGGCTGAAGCGACCGCACGCCCGGCCTGCGGCGGGGGCTCTCACCGGCACCGCCGCCCCGCTCACCGCCACCGAGCCGGCCCACCACGACGAACCGCCGTTGAAGGCGGCCCGCACCGTACGGCCCGTCGGCCTGCCGACCATTCTCCGGCGCGCGCTGACCCCGCGCCACCTGCACTGAACTCCGAGGAGCACCACCGATGTCCACCCTGCGTGTCGATTCCGAAGCGGGCCGCCTGCGTCAGGTGATCCTGCACCGTCCGGGCCTGGAACTGTCCCGGCTGACCCCGCGCAACGTCGACGACTTGCTCTTCGACGACATCCTGTGGGCCAAGCGCGCCCGCGAGGAGCACGACGCCTTCGCCCAGGTGCTGCGCGACCACGGCGTGCGCGTGCACCACTACGCCGACCTGCTCGCCGAGACCCTCGAACTGGCCCCGGCCCGGTCCTGGCTGCTCGGCCAGGTGGCCACCCCGGCCATTGTCGGCCCTGCCCTGGTCGAGCCGGTGCGCGAGCTGTGCGAGGAACTCGACGGCCGGACGCTGGCCGAGTACTTGATCGGTGGTGTCCTCAAGGACGACCTGCCGCTGAAGAACCCGCACAGCCTGGTGTGGAACACCCTCGGGAACCAGGACTTCGCCCTTCCGCCGCTGCCCAACCACCTCTTCCCGCGCGACAACTCCTGTTGGATCGGCGCTCGGTACAGCCTCAATCCGATGGCGAAGCCGGCCCGTCGGCGGGAGACCCTGCACACCGCCGCGATCTACCGCTTCCACCCGCTGTTCGCCGAGACCGCGCCCCCGCTGCTGGACGGCACCACCACCGCGCCGGGGCTCAGCGTGGAGGGCGGAGACGTCCACGTGATCGCCCCGGGCGTCGTCATGGTCGGGATGGGCGAGCGCACCACAGCGGCAGCCGTCGAAACCCTCGCCCAGCAGCTGTTCCTGACCAACACCGCGCACCGGCTGATCGCCGTGCGACTGCCGCGGAGCCGGGCGTTCATGCACCTGGACACCGTCATGACGATGATCGACCGGGACACCTTCACGCTCTACCCGGGCCTGGCCCACGAGTTGCGCTCGTGGACCCTCACCCCCGCCCCCGAACGCCCGGCCGGCTTCGACGTGCGGACCGACACCGACCTCGCCGCCTCGCTCGCCGAAGCCCTCGACCTGGACAAGGTCCGCTTCCTGTCCGCCGAGCAGGACGCCCGCGCCGCCGAGCGTGAACAGTGGGACGACGGCAGCAACTTCCTCGCCCTCGCCCCCGGCGTGGTCGTCGGCTACGAGCGCAACACCACCACCAACACCCACCTGCGCAAGCAGGGCGTCGAGATCGTCACCATCGCCGGCTCCGAGCTCGGCCGCGGCCGTGGCGGCCCGCGCTGCATGAGCTGCCCGATCCAGCGCGACCCCGCCAACTGACCCACCTCACCCGGCCAACCCAAGGAGCGAACAGCCATGACCATCGACCTGCGCGGCCGCCACTACCTGCGCGAACTCGACTTCACCGCAGAAGAGATCCACCACCTCCTCGACCTCGCCGCCGAGCTGAAGGCGGCCCGACGGGCGGGCACCGAGGCACCCCAGCTGACCGGTCGCAGGATCGCCCTGATCTTCGAGAAGAGCTCCACCCGGACCCGCTGCGCCTTCGAGGTCGCCTCAGCCGACCAGGGCGCCATGACCACCTACCTGGGCCCGGACGGCTCGCACATCGGCCACAAGGAGAGCATCGCCGACACCGCCCGCGTCCTGGGCCGGATGTACGACGGCATCGAGTACCGGGGCTTCGAGCAGGACGCCGTCACCGAGCTCGCCGACCACGCCGGCGTGCCCGTGTACAACGGCCTCACCGACCAGTGCCACCCCACCCAGAGCCTGTGCGACGTCTTCACCATGCGCGAGCACAGCGGAAAGCCGCTGGAGGACATCTCCTTCTGCTACCTCGGCGACGCCCGCAACAACACCGCCAACTCCCTGCTCACCATGGGAAGCCTGCTCGGCATGGACGTGCGCATCGCCGCACCGCGCGAGCTGTGGCCCGACCCGCTGCTCGTCTCCGAGTGCCGTCGGCTCGCCCAGGACAGCGGCGCCCGGATCACCCTCACCGACGAGGTCGAGGAAGCCGTGCGCGGCGCGGACTACCTCTACACCGACGTATGGGTGTCCATGGGCGAGGACCACGCCCAGTGGCCCGAGCGCATCGCCCGGCTACTTCCGTACCAGGTCAACGCCAAGACGCTCGCCGCGACCGGTAACCCGGACACCGCCTTCCTGCACTGCCTGCCCGCCCTGCACGACCGCCGCACCGACCTCGGCGCCGAACTCGCCGACGAGCACCGGCTCGACGGCCTCGAAGTCACCGACGAGGTCTTCGAGTCGCCGGCCTCGCTGGTCTTCGACCAGGCCGAGAACCGCATGCACACCATCAAGGCGATCCTCGTCGCCACCCTCGGGAGGAAGTGACCATGCGCATCGTCGCCGCCCTCGGCGGGAACGCCCTGCTCCAACGGGGCGAGCACCCCGACGCCGCCGTCCAGCAGCACCACGTCCACGACGCCGCCCGCTCGCTCGCCGAACTCGTCACCGCCGGGCACGAGTTGGTAGTCACTCACGGCAACGGGCCGCAGATCGGCCTGCTCGCCCAGGAGAGCGAGGCCGACCCGGCGCTCACCGCGCCGTACCCGCTGGACGTCCTCGGCGCCCAGACCCAGGGCATGATCGGCACCCTGCTCGCCCGCGAGCTCCTGGGCCGACTGCCGGGCCGTGCCGTCACCGCACTGGTGACCCACACCGAGGTCGACCCCCACGATCCCGCCTTCCAGCGGCCGGGCAAGTTCATCGGCGGGCAACTCACCGACCACCAGGCCAGGATGATGGAGATCGAGCGGGGCTGGACGATCGCGCGGGACGGTGAGCACCTGCGCCGGGTCGTTCCCTCACCCCGTCCCACGGCGATCGTCGAACTCCCGGCCATCCGGGCGCTCCTGGCCACGGGCTCGGTGGTGATCGCCGCCGGGGGCGGCGGTGTCCCGGTCAAGCGGAACCCGGACACCGGCCTCGTCCACGGTGTCGAGGCGGTCGTTGACAAGGACCTGGCCGCGGCGCTGCTCGCCGAACAGCTCGACGCCGACGCGCTGCTGATACTCACCGACGTCACCCACGTCTTCACCCGCTTCGGCTCCACCCGCCCCGGCCCCCTGGTCAGCGTCACACCCGACCGGCTGCGCGAACTGGACCTGCCGGAAGGGTCGATGCGGCCCAAGGCCGAGGCCGCCGCCGCCTTCGCCGAGCGGACCGGCCATCTCGCGGCCATCGGCCCCCTCGACAACGCCCTCGGCACGATCCTCGGCACCACCGGCACCACCGTCCGCGCACTGCCGGGCGCCGCAGGGGAGGGACCCGAGGCGTTGCCGGCGGGACCTTCGACCCTCGGCCCGGCCGATCAGCGCGCGGCAGTCTGAAAACCACCCGGAAAGGAAACTGCGATGACCCGTCTGCAGAGCCGACCCGCCACCGAGGTCCTGGTGGCGTCCCGCGGCGAAGTCTCCCTGGCCGCGCCCGAGTACGCCCGGACCAAGCTGCTCGCGGTGCTCGAACGCCTCGACGAGCCGGTCCTCGCGGTCCGGGTGAAGCTCACCCAGGAGCCCAACCACGCCGTGGCCAAGCCGTCGACCGCCCAGGCCACGCTCGACCTCAACGGACGGCCCGTGCGCGCCCACGTCGCCGGCACCACCATGCAGGAGGCCGTCGATCTGCTCCAGGACCGGCTGAACGCCAGGATCGCTCGGGTCCGGACCCATCAGCGGCACCACCGCCACCACGCTGAGCCGCCCGTGGCCGGCGGGCGCGAGCACAGGCCGCGGCGCCGGGTGTTGGATGCCGAGGAGCGCCGCATCGTGCGGCACAAGAGCTACAGCCTCGCGCGCCAGACCACCTGGGCGGCGGTGTTCGAACTGGAAGCGATGGACTACGACTTCCACCTGTACACCGACGCGGCGACGGGCTGCGACAGCGTCGTCCATCACGACGGGGAGACGGGGGCGTACCGGATCGTCTCGGCCGGAGCGGCACCCGAAGCCGAGCCGGGCATCGCGGTGAGCACCCAGGCCGTGCCCGAACTGACCGTCGCCGACGCCGTCTCGCGCCTCGACCTGAGCGGCCTGCCGTTCGTCTTCTTCACGAACGGCGAGACCGGTCGTGGCAACATCCTGTACCACCGCTACGACGGCCACTACGGCCTCATCACACCCGCGCAATAGCCAGCGCCAGCCGGGGGCCAGCTGGGACCGGTAATGCGACCGGGGGAGCGGTTGGGGCCGTCCTCCGGCCGCCCTGGAGCGGCCCTGGACATCCGCGCGCACGGCCCGCCACCGAAGCCACGGTGGCGGGCCGTGGCGTTGGGTGCTGCTCTGGACGCGAGGTTGTTCCACACACACTGCTGAGTGCGGATCCACGCTGCCGCGTCGGGGGGTGAATCCTTGTCTGCCGGTCGTTCACTTCTGCCGATGCCCGCCGAACCCACGCACTTCGCGGAGCACTGACCGGCGCGGACGCAGGTCGAGCGCAGGCCGGAAGCCGGATGCCGCGTCCACCGGGGGTGGACGCGGCATCGGAGCGTCATCGCTGTGCGCCCGGTACCCCGGAGGGCACCTGCGCCGTTTCAGTCGTGCGGGATGACGGCGACCGGCGCCTGTGCGTGGTGGATCACCGTGTGGGCGACCGGTCCGAGGCGCAGGCCGAGGTGGTGGCGGTGCCGGTGGCGGCCGACCACGACGAGTGCGGCGTCGCCGGATGCGTCCACCACCGCGCCGGCGCCGCTGGCGATCCGGCTGTCCTCGACCACCGTGACGTGCGGGTACTTGTCCCGCCACATGCTGAGTGCCTGGCTGAGCAACTCGTCCTCGATGGTGCGGAACTGCTCGGTCTCGATCCGCGATGTCACCCAGCCCGGGTAGCCCCAGACCGCCGGCGGAGTCCAGCCGTGAACGGCACGCAGCACGGTGCCGCGGGCCGCGGCCTCCTGGAAGGCGAAGTCGATGACCTCGTCCGCCGGGGCACGGGTGTCGATGCCGACGACCACCTCGGCGGCGTCGCGGGCGTCGGCCTGGTGCGTCTGCGCGGCCCGGACCAGGACGACGGGCACGTCGCATCGTGCCGCGGCGTTCAGACCGACCGATCCCACCAGCAGACCCTCGAAGCCGCCCAGGCCCAGCGAACCGACGGCGAGCAGTTCGGATTCGGCCGCGGCAGCGAGCAGGGACGCGGTCGGCTCGTGGCCGGGCAGAAGGCCGGTGTGCACCTCCAGCCCCGGGTGGGCCGAGCGCACCTGCCGCGCGGCGTCGGCGAGCATGCGCTCGGTCAGGGCGCGCACCTGCGCCGGTTGGCCGGGATCGGCGTGGACGTCGTCCTCCCAGGTCCAGGCGTGGACGAGTCGCAGGGCGTGGCCGCGGCGCACCGCTTCGTCGGCCGCCCACTGCGCTGCTGCTGTGCTCTCGGCCGAACCGTCGATACCGGCGAGAACGAACTTCCTCATGGCAGTGCCCTACTTTCCGCTGCTCGGGACCGCCTCGGGCGCAACCGCCTGAGGCCCGGGATCAGCCTTGCCGAGGGCGATCGTGCATCCCAGGGCCGGCCGGGTCCGCAGGCGGGGCCCAAGGTCCCGAATGGCCGAAGGCGGTCTTCAGCGCCCGGAACGCCGTCTTCGGATCGGAGAGGGCGTGGTGGACGGGCGGAATCGGCTTGTCGAGGCCGAGCAGTTGGTACACGGCGTGCATGGCGCCGCGCACCGAGTACTCGACGGTGAAGACGACGTCCTCGGGGATCTCGACGTACTGGCCGAGGAAGGCGAAGTTGCGCGCACCGTGCGGGATCACCCGGGGCCGGTCGTGGACCGAGCGGCGGGCGAACTGGCTGGTGATGTACGGCATCATCACCGTGGTGACGGTCGTGGTGGCGCGGACCTCGTCGGCGATGTCGTCGAAGCCGAGCTGGCCGAGGAGTTCGGTGAGGATCTCCCGTCCGGTGGACTCGGCCATCGTCGTGCCGGTGTGCTCGCCGGGTGTGTCCAGGAACAGACCGTAGCCCCAGAGGGTGAAGACGTCCTCGGGCTGGCCCTCGAAGTGCGGCGGACGGGGAACGACGATCGACATCAGCCAGGGCGAGTCCTTGAAGGTCATCAGCGCGCCGGTGCCCGGGGCGTTGCCGCTGAACTCCTCGATCCGCTTCAGCAGCGCCGGGCTTCGCATGGTCAACGTGAAGGATTCCCAGGCGGCTTCGCCGATGTTGCCGTTGAAGACCGCCGGCTGGCCGAAGTCCGGCGCCTTGCGGGAGAGGGTCTCCCACAGCGTCCAGCTGCCGTCCCGCTTGTCCCGGACCAGCTCCGGTACGGTGTCGTCGTCGCCGTAGGCGGCGTCGGCGGTCATCGAGCCGAGCGTGATGAACGCCAGGTCCAGGTCGGCGAGTTCGACGCTCTCCCGGTGGTCGTCGCGCAGCAGGTGGAGGCGCTGCGCGCGGCGGATGCCGTCCTGCTCGGTGAAGTCGACGTCGGTGACGGTGACGCCGTGCTCGAAGCGCACACCGCGCTCCTGCAGCCACCGGGTGAGCGGCCGGACGATGGAGTCGTACTGGTTGAGGCGGGTGCGGCGCACGCCCGCCAGGGTGTGGATGCGCGGGAACTCCTGGAGGAAGCGCAGGAAGTAGCGCTTGAGCTCGATCGCGCTGTGCCAGTTCTGGAAGGCGAAGGTGGTGCGCCACATCGCCCAGAAGTTCGTGGCGAAGAAGTGCTCGGAGAAGAACTGGTCGATCCGGCGGTCGCCGATCACCGACTCCGGCAGGACGAGCAGCCGGGCGAGTTCGATCCGGTCCTGGGTGTCGAGACCGAGGTGCGCGGCGTCGAGGACGCGGTGGTCCCGGTCGATCAGCCGGGCCCTGGCGCGGGTGGGGCAGTCCCGGTTGAACCGGATGATCTCCTCCCGCACCGAGACGTTCTCGTCGTCGAGGGTGGGGATCGTCCCCAGGAGGTTCCACAGGCAGGTGTACGCCTCGTCCTCCAGCATCCGCCCGCCCCGGGTCACGTACGCCCGTGCCGGGGATCCGCGCCCGTCGAGCGAGCCGCCGGCCAGCGGGAGCTGCTCCAGGATGTGGATGTTCTCGCCGGGGAACTCGCCGTCGCGGATCAGGAAGGCCGCGGCGGCCAGTGCCGCTATGCCGCCGCCGACCAGGTAGGCCTTCGTCCCGCGCCCGCTGTCGATCATGATCTGTCCCACTCGTCCACTCGTCCACGCGTCCGCGCGCCGTGCGGCGCGCCTGCACGGGTCGTGCAGGTGCCAGCCAGCCTGTGGCACGCGACGCACCCGGACGCAGGGCCGGCGGTCCCCACTTCGGGGCCGTACGTCCCGGGGCGGAGCGCGGTGCGGGGCCGTCCGGATGAAGTCGTGGACAGCAGGGACCACCGGCCCCCGGTATCCCGTGGAACGGGGCCTGTTCGGCCCTGCGCGGACCTCGGCCGAGGGGCAAGGATGAAGGTCGGCCGACCGTCGACGGTCGGTGAAGCCGACAGACTCCGAGGAGTGCACAGTCATGTCCGTCACCCCAAGTTCGGCTCCCGGTGGACCCTCCGAGGAGGAGATCCGGGCGCTCGACGCCCACTGGCGGGCCGCCAACTACCTCGCGGCCGGCCAGATCTACCTGATGGCGAACCCGCTGCTGCGCGAACCGCTGCGCCCGGAGCACATCAAACCCCGCCTGCTGGGGCACTGGGGCACCTCGCCCGGCCTCAACCTGGTGCACACCCACCTCAACCGCGTGATCAAGGACCGGGACCTCGACGCCGTCTGCGTCTGGGGCCCGGGGCACGGCGGTCCCGCCGTGCTGGCGAACTCCTGGCTCGACGGCAGCTACACCGAGACCTACCCCGACGTCACCCGGGACGGGGCCGGCATGGCCCGGCTGTTCCGGCAGTTCTCGTTCCCCGGCGGCGTGCCCAGCCACGTCGCTCCCGAGACACCGGGCTCGATCCACGAGGGCGGCGAGCTCGGCTACGCGCTCTCGCACGCCTACGGCGCCGCCTTCGACAACCCCGGCCTGCTGGTCGCCTGCGTGATCGGCGACGGTGAGGCCGAGACCGGCCCGCTGGCGGCCTCCTGGCACGGCAACAAGTTCCTCGACCCCGTCCACGACGGTGCGGTGCTGCCGATCCTGCACCTCAACGGCTACAAGATCGCCAACCCGACCGTTCTCGCCCGCCTGCCCGAGGCAGAGCTCGACGCCCTGTTGCGCGGCTACGGCCACAACCCGCTGTACGTCGGCGGCGACGACCCGCTCACGGTCCACCGGGCCATGGCCGAGGCCATGGACACCGCCCTCGACCGGATCGCCGCCATCCAGCGTGCCGCGCGTGCCGACGGGGCCACCGAGCGCCCGGCCTGGCCGGTGATCGTGCTGCGCACGCCCAAGGGCTGGACCGGCCCGGCCGAGGTGGATGGCGTGCCGGTGGAAGGCACCTGGCGCGCCCACCAGGTGCCGCTCGACCAGGTCCGCGACAACCCCGTGCACCTCGCCCAACTGGAGGACTGGCTGCGCTCCTACCGTCCGGAGGAACTCTTCGACGAACACGGCCGTCCATCGGCGCAGGTCCTCGACCGCGTCCCCGAGGGCCCCCGCCGCCTCGGCGCCAACCCGCACGCCAACGGCGGCCTGCTGCTGCGAGACCTGCCGATGCCGCCGCTGGAGCGCTACGCCGTACCCGTGGACAAGCCCGGTGCGACGCTGCACGAGCCGACCCGGGTCCTGGGCGACCTGCTCGCCGACCTGACGGCCGCCACCGCCGAGCGCCGGGACTTCCGCCTGGTCGGCCCGGACGAGACCGCCTCCAACCGCCTCCAGGCCGTCTACCGGGTGACCGGCAAGGCGTGGCAGGCCGACACCCTGCCCGTCGACGAACACCTCGCCCACGACGGGCGGGTGATGGAGATCCTCTCCGAACACACCTGCCAGGGCTGGCTGGAGGGCTACCTCCTCACCGGCCGACACGGCCTGTTCTCCTGCTACGAGGCCTTCGTCCACATCGTCGACTCCATGGTGAACCAGCACATCAAATGGCTGCGCACCACCCGCGCCCTGCCCTGGCGCGCACCGATCGCCTCGCTCAACTACCTTCTCACCTCCCACGTCTGGCGCCAGGACCACAACGGCTTCTCCCACCAGGACCCCGGCTTCGTCGACCACGTCCTCAACAAGAGCCCCGAAGCCGTGCGGGTCTATTTCCCGCCGGACACAAACACCCTGCTCGTCACCGCCGACCACGTGCTGCGCAGCCGCGACTACGTCAACGTCGTGGTCGCCGGCAAGCAGCCCTGCTTCGACTGGCTCACCCTCGACGAGGCGCGGGCCCACTGCGCCCGCGGCGCCGGGATCTGGGAGTGGGCCGGCACCGATGACGGCGCCCGCGAGCCGGACGTCGTCCTGGCCTGCGCCGGTGACGTGCCGACCCAGGAGGTGCTGGCCGCCGCCGGTCTGCTCCGCCGTCACCTGCCGGACCTCCGCGTGCGGGTGGTCAACGTGGTCGACCTGGCGCGGCTGATGCCCGCGGAGGAACACCCGCACGGGATGCCCGACGCCGAGTTCGACGCCCTGTTCACCCGCGACCGGCCGGTGATCCTCGCGTACCACGGCTACCCGTGGCTGATCCACCGCCTCGCCTACCGCCGGGCCGTCCACCCGCAGCTGCACGTGCGCGGCTACAAGGAGTCCGGCACCACCACCACGCCCTTCGACATGGTGGTCCGCAACGACCTGGACCGCTACCGCCTGGTCATGGACGTCATCGACCGCGTCCCCGGCCTGGCCGTGCGCGCCGCCACCCTGCGCCAGGAGATGGCCGACCGACGTGCCCGCCACCACGACTGGATCCGCGAGCACGGCACCGACCTGCCCGACGTCACCGACTGGACCTGGCAGGGCTGACCCGAAACCAGGGGGGCTGAACGTCAGGAGAACAGCACCATGGAGCTACCCGTCGCCGTCGGAGTCGACGGCTCCGACAGCAGCCTTACCGCCGCCGACTGGGCCGCCCGCGAGGCGCTGCTGCGCGGCTGCCCGCTGCGCGTCCTGCACGCCATGCCGCTGATGCCCCATCTGCTCCCCAGCTGGTCGGCAGGGCGGCGGCCGGAGCCGGGCGCCCTGCTGTACGAGGTCCGCCACGTCCTGGCGGTGCGCTACCCGCAGCTGGAGACCCGCACCGACGAGGTCCACGACCTCGCCACCGTCGCGCTTGTGGCCGCCGGCGAGGACGCCGAACTGCTCGTCGTCGCCGCCCGCGGAGCCGGCGGCTTCCCCGGACTGCGCATCGGGTCCACCGCCCTGCACCTGGCAGCCCGAGCCGGCTGCCCGACCGTGGTGCTCCCCGCGGACCCGCCGGGTCCGGCACCGCGCGAGCAGGTCGTGCTCGGGCTGGACGCCCGCCGACCCGCCGAGGCGGCCCTGGAGTTCGCCTTCGCCGCCGCACGCCGCCACGGACTGCCGCTGCACGTCGTCCACGCCTCGGCCGCCGGGGCACAGGACGACGAGGACGAACTCCTCGCCCGCGCCCTCGCGCCGTGGCAGGCCGCCCATCCCGAAGTCGAGGCCGTCGCGGACACCTCGTGCACGGGAGCGGGCCTGGCACTGGTGGAGGCGTCGGCCAAGGCCCGACTGCTGGTGCTGGGCAGGCGGCCCGCAGTCCTGGTCGGCGCGCTCGGCCCGGTCGGCCACGCCGTCCTGCACCACACGCTCTGCCCGGTCGCCATCGTCCCGGAGGCGTGAGCGGGACCTTCGGGCCACACCCGGGGGCTGCTCGGCCCCTGGGACAGGCCTGCGGCGACCGCGATCGTGGATCGCGCACCGGGGTCGCCGGCATCCGCGCCGGGACCGTCGAACAAGGGAGGGCTGTCATCATGCCGTACGCCGTAGTGGTCGGAGTCGACGGATCGGAGCCGAGCACGGTCGCCGCCGAGTGGGCCGCCCAAGAGGCGCACCGCAGCGGCCGGCCGCTGCGGCTGCTCCACGTCGGGGGCGCGAACTCGCCCGCGCCCGGGGAGCCCGATCGCGGCGGCGAGCCGCTGCCGTCGTCGGTGCTCGCCACCAGGAACCACACCGCGAGCGTGCTGCCCGGACTGGAGCTGACCTGCGAGCACATGCCCGGGAACCCGGCCTACGCGCTCGCCGCCGCCGGTGGCCGCAACGGCCTGCTGGTGCTCGGCTCACGCGGCCCGGGAGGGTTCGCCGGGCTGCTGGTCGGCTCAGTCTCGCTGCGGGTGGCGGGCCACGCGACGTGATCGGCCGCACCTTCCACGACGCCCTGTAGGCCTCACCCCCCGCTCGCGGTGCCGGCGCATCCCCGACCAAGGGCGCCGGCACCGCGCTTTACCGGGAGATTCCCATGCCCGACCCCGTTCTGCCCGTCCATCTGCCGAGTCGATCCGCGTCGGCCGCGACACCGGCCGCCGTCGCCAGCAGGCGCCCGGCCGGCGGAATGTTCCACTCCTGGGACCTGTCCACCGGCGTCGACGGCCCCGGCACCCGCTTCATCGCCTTCCTGGCCGGCTGCCCGCTGCGCTGCCTGTACTGCCACAACCCCGACACCTGGCACCTGCGGGACGGGCGACGCATCTGTGCGGACGAGATCGTCAGCGAGGCGGCCAAGTGCGTCGAGTTCATCCAGGTCTCCGGCGGCGGCGCCACCGTCAGCGGTGGCGAGCCGTTGCTCCAGCCGGTCTTCACCGGCGAGTTGCTGCACCGCTTCAAGCACGACCTCGGACTGCACACGGCGCTGGACACCTCCGGCTTCCTGGGTGCCCGTGCCACCGACGCGCTGCTCGCCGACACCGACCTCGTCCTGCTCGACATCAAGTCCTGGGACCGCGCCCTCTACCGGCACCTGACCGGACAGGAGCTCGCCCCAACCCTGGACTTCGCCCGCCGCCTGGCCGACCTCGGCAAGGAGGTCTGGGTCCGCTTCGTCCTCGTCCCCGGACTGACGGATGCCGTCGAGAACGCCGAGGGGGTCGCCGCATTCGCCGCCTCGCTGGGCAACGTCACCCGGGTCGACGTCCTCCCGTTCCACAAGCTCGGCGTGGCGAAGTGGCGCGCGCTGGGCCTGGACTGCACGCTGGCGGACACCCCGGTGCCCACCGGTGACCAGACGGCGCAGGCGCGTGCCGTGTTCGAGGCCCACGGCCTGCACGCCGTCTGACGGCCCTGATCGGACGCGGACGCGGACGCCGACGCATCGCGAGAGAACGAGGCTCCCCGACGGGAAGCCTCGTTCTCGTGTGTCCGGGAGTCGAAGTGCTGTGGCGGGTGGGCACCGCGGCCTGGCACGGTGCGCTGGCCTTGGTCTGGCTGCCCCAGTCGGCAGCGATGTCTGCCGGTGTGGCGTCGGAGATCAGGGGCGCGCTGAACCGGAAACCGCCGGAGCCGACGGCACCTTCCCCTGTGGAGGGGTGGGTGCCGCCGGCTCCGGCAGCGGAGTGTCGGCGTGCGGTGCTTCCGGGACGGCGGTGGGGTCTCAGCGGAGCCAGGCGTGCTCGCGGACGACCGGGAGGGCAGCCCAGCGGCGCCCCAGGCCCCAGGTGTCGCCGGCGCCGACGGCGGCCAGCGCGAGGAGCAGCAGAGCGTAGACGACGTGGTAGTCGATGACGGGGTTGCTGGAGCCGCTGGCGGCGCCGTTGGCCAGGTGGCGGGCGGGCGGCCACTCGGCGGCCCACATCAGGGCCAGCAGCAGGGTGCCGCCACCGGCGGCGGCGCGCATCCCGACGCCGCCGACGAAGGCGAGGCCGATGCCGAGCAGGCCGAGCATGAACAGCCAGTCGGCCCAGGCCTGCCCGGCCCAGGCGTGGAAGGTGGACTGGAGCGGACCGGCCGAGACGTGGCTGAGGAAGCCCTTCGTCGGGGAGCCGCCGTTGAGCCAGGAGCCGGCCTCTCCGGTGGCGTAGCCGAGGCCGAACGTCTTGTCGAGGAAAGCCCAGAGGAAGACGAAGCCGACGGTGATCCTGGCGCCCGCGATCGCGAGCCCTGCCCCGGTGCTCAGGGCGACGGTGCCCGATGCCTCCCGGGAGCGTCGGGTGGCGACCGGGCGGCGGTCCGTGGTGAGACGGTGGGTGAACCGGGGGAGGTGCGGGTGGTGGACGGCCATGGCGAGCTCTCCTTGTCGATTTCACGGTGGATCGGTCGTTTTGTGGCGCTGGGACAGGACCGTCGGCCGGGCCTTGAGGCGCCGGGTTCCCCGGCGCCGGGGCCGGGTCGTGCGGGTGGAGCGGGGAGGCGGACGGCGCCTCGCCTGCCTCCCCGGGGCGAGCCGGTCGGGCTACTTGCGGTGCATGGTGTGCAGGGCCTGGGCCAGGACGTGCGGGTCGTGGTGGCCCTTGTAGACGCCCGGGGGCTGCCGGTCGAGGTCGAGCAGTTGCGCGACGGCGGCCCAGGCGGTGCGTACGGAGTACTCGACGGTGAAGACGACGTCGTCGGGGACCTCGGCGTACTGGCCGATGAAGGCGAGGTTGGTGGAGCCCTTCGGGACCACCCGCGGCCGGTCGCCGTGGCTGCGCGCCAGGAACTGGCTGGTGATGTACGGCATCAGGCAGGGGATGACGGTCGAGGTCTCGGCGATCTTCTCGGCGGTGTCGGGGGCCACGGCCAGGTGCTGGAGGACCTCCTGGAGGATCTCCGCGCCGCTGCACTCCCGCATCGGCTTCTCGACGAAGGCGCCGGGCCTGTCGGGGAAGAGGCCGTAGCCCCACCACACGGATACGTCCTCGGGCTGCTGCTGGTAGACCGGCTGGCGGTTGACGACGACGGTGAGCAGCCACGGGGAGTCGGTGAGGGTGAGCAGGCCGCCGCGGCCGGTCTGGCGGCCGGTGAACTTCTCCATCCAGTCGAGGAAGGCGGGGTCCTCGGCGGTGACGGTGAAGGACTCCCAGGTGGATTCGTCCGGGTGGTGGTCGAAGACGGCGGGGTTGCCGAAGTCGTCGCGGCCACGGGCGATCCGGTGCCACAGCAGGAAGGAGTCGGGGCTGAGGGAGGTGTTCGGGCTCGCCGGCGGGGCGGTGTGGGAGCCGAGGGCGGAGTCGGCGGTCATCGATCCGTTGGTGACGAACACGAGGTCGTCCTCGGCGACCGGGATGTCGTCCTGCGCGCCGGCGAAATGGATGCGCTCGACGCTCGTGCCCGGCCCGTGCCGGAAGGCCAGGTCCGCGACCCGGTGACCGGTGTGGAGGTGGACTCCCTGCTCCAGGAGCCAGGCGGTGAGCGGACGGACGATCGAGTCGTACTGGTTGTAGCGGGTCCGGTAGATCCCGGACATGGTCTCGAACTCCGGGAAGAGGTGGACGAACCGCTTGAGGTAGCGGCGGAACTCGATGGCGCTGTGCCAGGGTTCGAACGCGAAGGTGGTGCACCACATGTACCAGAAGTCGGTGGTGAAGAAGTCCTCGTCGAAGCAGTCCGTGATGCGCTTGCCGTCCAGCAGCCGCTCGGGCGTGGCCAGGCACTTGACCAGTTCGAGCCGGTGGCATTCGGAGAAGCCCATGGCGTGTCCGTCGCAGATCTCGCCACCCGCCCGCACCAGCCGGGCGGGGTCGTCCCAGGGGGACTCCTCGTGTGAGTCGAGGATGTCCTGGGTGGCCGACTTCGACGGGTCGTCCAGCGAGGGGATGCCGGACAGCAGGTCGTAGGTGCAGCGGAACTGTGCCTCGAACATCCGGCCGCCGCGCATCGTGTACCCCGTCTCGGGCGTACCGCCCGCGTCCAGGCTGCCGCCGACCACCCCCTGGTCCTCGTAGAGGTGGATGTCGTCGCCGGTGAAACCCGCGTCCCGGATGAGGAACGTTGCTGCGGACAGGGCGGCGATGCCGCCTCCGACCAGGTGGGCCTTGGGCATCGGAGATCTCCTCAACTGTCGTGCACTGAACCGCCATCGGCTGAATGAGCAGCGATCCCGGCGGTCGACGCCGGGCGATCGAGTCCATCGATCGGGGGTGCGGACGACAGCTTGCTCCCGAGTCGGCCGACGGGTCGTTGGGCCATTGGTCACCGACGGTGCAACGACGGTCCCGATGGCCTCCCGGGTGCGCGGGACCGGCGGACCGGGACCTTCGGGCCCTGCCGCGGGCAACGTGGACCCTGTCGAACAGCGTGCGCGAAGGAAGAGTTGATCGGGCGGACACCTACCGCAGGACCCGAGGAGGAGACCCATCAACAGTCCCGGACCGACCCCCGGGGTGCCCGCGCCCGTGTCCCTGCTCGGCCCCCGGTTGTCGGCGTCGGCCGCTCCGCGGCCAGCCGCGGAGTCGTGACCTGGGCGGCGGACGAGGCCGCCCGCACGGGCCGGGCGCTGCGGCTGGTCCACGTCCTGGAGCGGCCGCCGAGCGATCCGGATGAGGGCCCCGACTGCTGAACGATCACCTCCGGGTCGGGGGCGACATCGTCCTGGCACAGGCACGCAAGCTCGTCGAGCAGTGGCACCCCAGTGTGGAGACCGAGACCCGCGCGGTCGACGGGCCACGGGCGCGAGGCCTGCTGGAGCAGGCCGCGGACGCCTCGCTCCTGGTCGTCGGAGGCAAGCCAGGCCGGTTGCCGAGCCGGTGCTCACGCTCCCGCCGATCGGCGTCCCGCTCAGCTCCCACGCCCCCTGCCCGGTGGCGGTCGTCCGCGAGACGGCGGATACCGCCGTGAATGCCCCAGGCTGCTGGCCGTCGTCGGAGCGGGCGGATCGCCGGACTCCCTGGCGGCTCTGGAACTCGCCTTCGCGTAGGCCGCGGCACACGGTGCCGTGCTGCGCGTAGTCCGGGTCTGCCGGGCCCGCCAGGAGCGGACCTCCGCAGCGCGCGCGGAGTCTGCAGGCCGCTCTGAGGTCGAACTGCTGTGCGCAACAGCCGAGTTGCGCAAGCGCGATCCGCGAGTCGAAGTCGAGCACGAGGTGGTGTTCGGGCGCCCCGTGGGAGCACTGCTGGGCGAGGCGACTCGGGCCCTGTGCCTCGTTCTCGGTTCGCGGGGCCTCGGCGGTTTTCGGGGTCTGCTCCTGGGGTCAGTGAGTCATGCCCTCGTCGAGCACGCGGAGTGCCCGTTGATCGTCGTTCCCCTGCGCAAGGGGCGCTGAGGGGCATGGGGGGATCCCGGCCTCGGCCGCTCACGCGGTCCGGGCGGGACCGGCAGGCCCAAGACCGCACCGTACGGCATCGCCTTCGGCAGGGAACTCACATTCCTGTGCCGGGCAAGGGTCGGGCTGAAGGTCCCGGTCTTCGGGACCCGTTCGGTCCTTCGCAAGTCCGCCGGCAGTGCCGATGGTTGAGACCGACGAGAACACGAAGGAGGAAGACACGTGAGCGAGCAGACCGGACCGGAGCAGCGGATCGTTGTCGGTGTCGACGGATCGCCGGCATCGGTCGACGCACTCCGATGGGCCATCGGCCAGGCCCGCATACAGGGTGCCGTGGTGGAGGCCCTGATCGCGTGGCAGCACCCGGCGGCCACCGGCTGGACGGTGCCGATCGAGGCCTACGAGGATCTCCCCGGCATCGCGCGGAAGATCCTCGACGACAGCGTCACGGAGGCGATCGGCTCCGACGCCCCGGTCGAGATCAGGACCAGGGTGCAGGAGGGCGGCGCCGCGGCGTGCCTGCTGGACGCGGCCCGCGGCGCCGACCTCCTGGTCGTCGGCAGCCGGGGCCACGGAGGCTTCGCCGGAGCCCTGCTCGGCTCGGTCGGCCAGCACTGCGTCCAGCACGCGCCCTGCCCCGTCGTCGTGGTCCGCCACCGGAACGACTGACCCGCACACCCAGCACCCGACGCGCGGCCGCGCCGCCGATCGGAAAGGAGCGAATCGACCATGCGACACCGGATCGTGGGAGAACTGATGACCCCGGCCGTCGTGCACGTACGGCCCGACACCGGCTTCAAGGAGATCGCCCGGCTGCTCGCCGAGCACGACATCACCGCCGTGCCCGTCCTGGACCACGAGGACCGGCCGCTCGGCCTGGTCTCCGAAGCCGACCTGCTGCTCAACGAGGCGGCCCAGGAGGACCCCGCCGGCCTGCTGCTCACCCCGGACCTGCCGCCCCGCGAGCGCGCCCGCAGCCGGGCGACCACCGCCGTGGGCCTCATGACCGCCCCGGCCGTGTGCGCGCGCCCGGAGTGGACGGTCGTCGAAGCGGCCCGCCTGATGCAGAGCGAGCGCGTCAAGCGCCTGCCCGTCGTCGACGAGGCCGGCCGACTGGTGGGCATCGTCAGCCGCAGCGACCTGCTCCGCGTGTTCCTGCGCCACGACGCAGCGATCCGCGAGGAGATCCGGGCCGAGGTCCTGCGCCGCGTCCTGGGCATCGACCCGGACACCGTGGACGTCCGGGTGCAGGACGGCCGCGTGACCCTCACTGGCGCGCTCGGCCACGGCGGCCAGGCGGCGGTGGTCGAGCGCCTGTGCCGCGGCGTGGACGGCGTCGTCGACGTCACCGGCCACCTCGACCACCGCACGAAGGCCACCACTGCCCTGAACCGGGCCGGCTGACTCTCCGCCGCAACCACCCGCGGGATCCCGCACCGGCCGCCGTCGAGAACTTCGACGCGCCGACCGGCGCCGTCTGCACCGAGACTGTCGAGCCTGCTCTGCCGCCCTTCCTGAAAGGGCGGCAGATGGCCGTCACCGGCAGTAGCTGCGGCGGGGTGACCACCCCTGGGACCACTTTGGGACCACGCGCGATGAGCGCTCATGGGCGCCCATGGATCAAAACGGACGCTTGTGAACGTCGGCTGGCCCCGGGGACAGATCCGGTCACGATGGTCCAACTCCTTGCCACGCCCCCGAACCCCGCTTGTCTAGACCAGCACATCGTCGACCGGCCAGCGAAGGGCGCAAACGGTCCGTCGTCGCCCCGGGTCGCCTTACAGCCACCAACCCACGGAGCCCACCCGTCGGGGTTGGACTACAGTTCCCGCGGTCGACCGCATGGCCCGGCCTGCGCGGTCGGTCCCGACCTCGACCGGGAAGCATCCGTCGCCCGAGCCGGTCCGTCCTTACATCCGCAGCGTGCGGCCTTCTGCCGGATCGCCTGGCCGCGCAGGACCTCGGCCGCGGTGGCGTGTTCGGGGTCGGTGACGGTCCGGTGCCGGGCCCAGCATCGGCCGTGGCGGGCGACGATCTCGCCGGTGCGGGTGGTGGCGACGATCTCCTCGGTGTCGGCCCGGACGGTGATCTGCTGTCCGATCGCGCGCGGGTGGACGGAGTAGTCGCAGGTGTCGACGCGGATGTAGTGGTCGCGGCCGAGGCGGGTGTGCAGCGGCCACCAGTGGGGCGGGGCGACGGGCGGCAGGGTGAGCATCGCGTCCCGGTCGGCTTCCCAACGCGCGCGAAGACCAGTCCTTCGCCCAATCCGTGACGGACACGACGTCTGGTCAGGGCTCCCCAGTCTTCTGAGGAGCCCTGACCATGGAGAGCTGTCAGAACTGGTGGTCGAACACGACAGTCACTGGCGCGTGGTCGGACCAGCGCTCGGCGTGGGTCTCGGCGCGTTCGACGTAGGCCTCGACGGCCTTGGCGGCGAGGCCGGGGGTGGCGACCTGGAGGTCGATCCGCCAGCCCGAGTCGTTGTCGAAGGCGCGGCCGCGGTAGGACCACCAGGAGTAGGGGCCGGTGCGGTCGGGGTGGAGGGCGCGGACGACGTCGACGTAGCCGGCCTCGTCGTAGACGCGGGAGAGCCAGGCGCGTTCCTCGGGGAGGAAGCCGGCGGACTTCTGGTTGGCCTTCCAGTTCTTGAGGTCCTCGGGGCGGTGGGCGATGTTCCAGTCGCCGCAGACCACGACCTCGCGGCCGTCGGCGGCGGCGCGGGTGCGCAGGGCGGTGAGGTGGACGAGGAATTCCGCCATGAAGCGTTCCTTTTCGTCCTGGCGCTCGGTGCCGACCTCGCCGGAGGGCAGGTAGAGGCTGGCGACGGTCAGGCCCGGCAGGTCGATTTCGACGTACCTGCCGGAATTGTCGAATTCCTCAGAGCCGAATCCGATCGTGCTGCGCTGCGGCTCCCGGCGGGAGAGGATCGCGACGCCGGCCCGGCCCTTGGCGACCGACGGGGCCCAGACCGCGTGCCAGCCGTCCAGGTCGCGCAGCTCGACGGGCAGCTGCCCGGGCTCGGAGCGCACCTCCTGGAGGCAGATCACGTCCGCCTCCGTTCCAGCGAGCCACTCGATGAAGCCCTTCTTGGCAGCTGCCCGGATTCCGTTCACATTCACACTCGTCACCACGATCACCCGGGCAGCCTACCCATTGGGCGCGCACGCACCGAAGCGTGACGCGCGGCCGGGGGTGGTCGTGGGGGCCGTCGCGGGGCGGTGGAGGGCGGCCGTCCCGGGCTGTCGTGAACGTGGCATGAATGTTCGCGACGGTCCCATCAAGCCGTGCCATTGGTCTTGACCATCTCCGGACGGAGCACCTAGGGTCGCTTACTGCAAGGACCTTTAATAAAGAAGGACGGATAAAGGCCCGCTCTCCCACCTGCCGCAACAGCGGGCAGCGGGCCCGGGATCCGCCCTCCTTGTCGTAGGGCGGACAGGACACAGGTGGAGGACATGGTGGGGACGACAGGACAGCTCTCGGCGGTGCCGGAACCGAAGTACTGGCACCTGCGCACGGTGCTGCTGCGGGCCATCGACTCGGAGTTCTCCACCGGCCAGGTCCTGCCGAACGAGCGCGAGCTCTCCGCCCGCTTCGGCGTGGCCCGGGCCACGCTGCGGCAGGCCCTGGACCAGCTGGAGCTGGAGGGCCGGCTGGTCCGCCGCCGGGGGATCGGCACCCTGATCGCCGCCCCGCGGGTCGGCGTCCCGGTGAACCGGCAGGAGGAGGGCTGGCCCGGCGCCGGTCGCAGCCAGTCCTGGCGCACGGTGGACTGCACCACCGCCCCCGCCTCCGCGCAGTTGGCCAAGAACCTCGGCATCACCGAGGGCGCCACCGTGCACACCGTCCGCCGGGTCCGCCTGGTCGAGGGCCGTGCGATGGCCACCGAGTCGCTGCACGTCCCGGCCTCCGCCCTGCCGCACCTGCCCGGCTTCCGCGCCGAGAGCGACCGCGCCCGTTCGGTGCTGCGCCAGCTGGAGCGCCTGGAGGTCGACGGCGAGTCCCGGGCCGTCGAGCTCGGCGTCGCGGAGGCCGACGAGGCCGTGCTGCTGGAGCGCCCCCCGGGCACCCCGGTGCTGGTCATGACCACCCAGTACGCCGCCGCCGGCCGTCTGGTGGCCCTCGCCGTCGCCACCTACCGCGCGGACACCTGCAAGCTGACGTTCGGTGAGACCGGCCTGGTCGAGGTCACCCCGGTCGGCGCGACCCCGGCGGTCCGCACCGCCTCCTGAACCATTCTCCGACACCCTCAGACCGCGACCCGGATGCCGAACTGGCGCCCGGGTCGCGGTCGTTGGGGGCCGGCAGGGGTCGAGCGGCCGCTGGTGACGTTCACCGACAGTGCGGACGACGCCCTGACCGTCGACCCCACCGACCCGGACTACGCCGCCACCTGAGCCCCGCCGCTCACGCCCTCGGGGGGTCCACCGCGAAGAGCTGGTCCTCGACGTGGTCGAGGGCGACCCGGAGGGCGCCCATCGAGACGACCTCGGAGCCGAGGGCGGCGAGGGCCACCTCGGGGGCGCGGAGGGTGAATTGGGCGAGGCGTTCGCGCAGGGGTTCCAGGACGCCGTCGAGGCCGGCGGCCCAGCCGCCGATGACGACCAGCTGGGGGTCGATGGCGAGGACCAGGGCGGCGACGCCCTGGACGAGTCTGGTGAGGAAGCGGTCCATGGCGACCTTGGCGACCTCGTCGCCCTCGCGGGCGAGCCGCAGGACGCGCGCGACGGCGGCCTCGTCCAGTGGGTTGAGCGGCTTGCCGGTGGTGGAGAGGAGCCGCTCGGGGGTGACTTCCTGGCCCAGCAGGTGGAGGGCCCCGATCTCGCCGGCGGCGCCGCCGTAGCCGCGGTGGAGTCTGCCGTTGATGAGGGAGCCGGCGCCGGGGCTGAGGCCGGCCATGACGAAGACCACGTCGTCGGCGCCGACGGCGGCACCCTGCCAGTGTTCGGCGATGGCGGCGAGGTTGGCGTCGTTCTCGATCAGGACGGGGCAGCGGAAGGAGCGTCGGAGTCGGGCGCCGAGGTCGAGGCCGGTCCAGCCGGGCATGGCGGTGCCGAGTCGGACGGTGCCCTCGCGGTCGACGATGCCGGGGGTGCCGATGCCGACGGACCACAGGTTGTCCCGGGAGATGCCGGCCTTGCGGAGGACTTCGGCGACGGCGGTGCGGACGGCGGTGAGCCGTTCCTCGGCGTCGAGGGTCTCGTCGACGGGCTTGAAGTGACTGCCCACCACCTCGCCGGTGAGGTCGGCGAGGATGACCCGGATGTCGTGGACGCCGATCTCGATGCCGAGGATGTGTCCGGCTTCGGCCCGGAACCGGAACCAGCGGGCCGGGCGGCCGCGGCGGCCGGGGCCGGCCAGGCCGTCCTCCCGGGGTTGTTCGACCTCGGCGACCAGTCCGGTCTCGACCAGGCCCTCGATCACGCCCTCGACGGTGGGCCGGGAGAGCCCGGTCTCGCCGACGAGTTGGGTGAGGGTCACCGAGTGGCCGGTCCGCAGCGCCCGAAGCGTGACCGCCGCGTTGATCCGCCGCAGCAGCGAGGAGTCTCCTCCGGTGAGCCGATCCGCCAATGCGATGCCCTTCGCCGTTCGCGCGACTGCCCTGGCGCGCGGTGTCGAGTGCGCGGAGCCCACCGAATGGCCCGCGGGGGTCTGCCCCCGGAACGCGGAACGGGCGGCGCACGGCCGCCCGAACGGAGGCCCGGAGGACAAGCCGGAGCCTACCCGGGGAGCACCCCGGGCGGCGAGGATTCCCGCAGCTCACCCGGGCTTCGGTATCGAAATGGTACGGATCGGGTGGCGGTACGTGACGTCGGCTTCACCGGTCGGCCACGGACGGCCCCCGCCCGGGGCGCCGCCCCCTTACGGACCAGCGGGAGCGCACCGACAGCAGCGAGCCGACGCTCAGCCAGGAGCAGGCCGAGAACGCGCTGACCACGGATCCGGCCGAGCCGATGGACAGCACGCTGCCGACGGAGCCGATGGAGAGCACGGATCCGACGGAGCCGATCGACAGCAGCGAGCCGATGGAACCGATGGAGCCGATCGAGCCGAGGGAGGCCCGGGAGCGGATCGAGCGCACGGAAGCGGCCATGCGCCCGATCGTAGCCCGGGGCCGGCCCGGCCTCGGCTCAACGGCCCCGCCGTCAGTCGAGCCGTCAGTCGAGGGGTCGGTCGAGCCGTCAGTCGAACCGTCAGTCGAGGGGTCGGTCGAGCCGTCAGCCGAGCCGTCAGTCGAGGGGTCGGTCGAGCCGTCAGTCGAGCCGTCAGTCGACCCGGGCGACGAACAGCCCCTGCCCGAGCAGCCCGATCGGGTGCCCGTCCTCCGGGAGGGTGAGGACGGTTGGGCAGCCCGCGGCGGTGAGGGCGGCCAGCCAGTTTTCGGCGGGGTGGGCGGTGAGGCCGCGGGGGTCGCCCGTGATCAGCAGGTCGAGCTGTTCGGTGACGGGGGCGAGCAGCAGCAGCCGGCCGCCGGGGGCGAGCAGGTCGACGAGGGCGGGGACCTCTTCCTCGGGCCGTCCGCCGGCGGTGGCGACGACGACGTCGTAGCGTCCGCCGTCGGGGGTGAGGTGGTGGTCGGCGTTCTGGCGGGGCCGGGCGGCGAGGGCGCGGGCGACGGCGGTCTCGGCGCCGTCGCGGTCGAGTTCGAGGACGCGCAGCGGCTGGGGCCCGGCGTGGGCTTCGGCGGTGGCGCGGACGAGGGCGCCGAGCGCGGCGCCGAGGTAGCCGCGGGCGGCGGCCCAGCGGACCGGGGCGGCGGCGGGGCGGGGGGTTTCCTCGCCGGCGAGGAGTCTGGGCAGGCGCAGGGCGCCGCGTCTGACCCGGTCGAGGACGGCGGTGGCGCCGAGGCCGTCGGTCCAGGTGTCGGTGGCGGGCCGCCAGGTCTCGCGGACTTCGGCGGAGCTGAGTTCGGGGGCGCCCTGGTAGAGCGGGCCCTGGGCGCCGCCGTCCTGGTGGGTGATCAGGCCGTGCCGGGCGAGGGCGTCGAGCCAGCGGCCGACCCGGGGGCGTTGGGCGGGGGTGACCAGGGCGGTGGCGAGGAGTTCGGCCTCGGAGCGGGCGGGGGCGGGCTCGGTGAGGATCCCGGCCTGCTGGAGGGTGTGCAGCAGGGCGGTGAGCACGGCCCGGTCGAGGTGGGTGCCGAAGGCGCTGACCTGTTCGGCGGTGACGCCGATGCTGTGCTTCCAGGCGGCGGCGGTGGCGGCCGCGGTGTCGGCGCGCAGGCGGCGGTCGGCGGCTTCGGCCTGGCTGTGCGGGGCGCGGACGTGGGCGAGGACGGCGCCGAGGGCGTCGACGGCGGCGTACACGTCGTCCTGCCGGGGTTCGGGGCCGACGTGGAGGACCAGCCGGAGCGCGCCGAGGTCGTGGTCGGTGAGGCCGGGTTGCCGGCTGAGCCGCCAGAGCAGGGCGGAGGGCAGGCTGAGGTGGGTGGTGCCGTTGGCGGCGAGCGCGGCGAGCTGGTCCTCGGGCTGCTGGTCGGGGTCGGCGCAGTGCACGGTGCCGCCGGCCAGCAGGGTGGCGAGGGCGAGTTCGACGGCGAGGTCGGTGGCGGGGTGCAGCACGGTGTGCCGGATGGGCGGCGGGCCGAGGACGCCGGCCCAGTGCCGCAGCCGCTCTTCGGCGGCGCGGGCGGTGGAGGGCGGCAGGGCGGCGTGTTCGGCGACGCGCTCGGCGAGGGCCCGGGGCAGGCCGCCGGGCGGGGAGACGCCGAGCAGCAGGCCGATGCCGCTGATCGCGCGTCCGTCGGCGACGACGGCGGGCCGGTCGCCGAGCTCGCGCAGCGCGCTGACCAGCGCAGGGGTCGAGGCCAAGGTGATCACTCCGGGGTGCAGGGGAGAAGCCGCACTACTGAACCATGGGTCCGGGCCGGTGAGCGGGGCGAACGGGTAATAATTCCGTAATGATTTTCATATCGGCCAGCCAAGCGGCGGGCGCGATCCCGGTGCGAAGGCGCCGGAACTGCGCATTCCGGGAACGCCGCGCGATCCCTTGACAGGTGGTTCGGGTGCTGGGTTACTTGGCCTGGGCTTGCCCTGACCGAACGATCGGTTTGGCTCCCCGTCCCGTCCGACCTGCGAAGGAGCGACGATGACCGGCCGTGCGTCCGACCCCGACCGCCGCCTGGGGGAGCCGATTCCGCCCGCACTCCTGGACGCCGGCGAGCGGATGAGCGTCGACGAACTGCGCGCCCACCAGCTCGACCGGCTCCGGGCCACCCTGCGGCACGCCTACGACCACGTCGAGCTCTACCGCCGCAAGTTCGACGCCGCCGGAGTGCGCCCCGAGGACTGCCGCACCCTGGCGGACCTCGCCCGCTTCCCCTTCACCACCAAGGCCGACCTGCGCGAGGGCTACCCCTTCGGGATGTTCGCCGTCCCGATGGAGCAGGTCCGCCGGATCCACGCCTCCAGCGGCACCACCGGGCGCCCGACCGTGGTCGGCTACACCGAGCGCGACCTCTCCATGTGGGCCGACGTGGTCGCCCGCTCGATCCGCGCGGCCGGCGGCCGGGCCGGCCACAAGGTGCACATCGCGTACGGCTACGGGCTGTTCACCGGAGGCCTGGGCGCCCACTACGGCGCCGAGCGGGCCGGCTGCACGGTCATCCCCGCCTCCGGCGGCATGACCGCCCGGCAGGTCCAGCTGATCCAGGACTTCCGGCCCGAGATCATCATGGTCACCCCGTCCTACCTGCTCACCCTGCTGGACGAGTTCGACCGGCAGGGCCTGGACCCGCGCGCCAGCTCGCTGAAGGTGGGCATCTTCGGGGCGGAGCCCTGGACGGAGGAGATGCGGCGCGAGATCGAGGAGCGGCTCGACCTGGACGCCGTCGACATCTACGGCATCTCCGAGGTGCTCGGCCCCGGGGTCGCCCAGGAGTGCGTGGAGACCAAGGACGGGCTGCACATCTGGGAGGACCACTTCTATCCGGAGGTGGTGGACCCGCTCGGCGACGAGGTGCTGCCGCAGGGGGAGGGCGGCGAGCTGGTCCTCAGCTCGCTCACCAAGGAGGCGCTGCCGATCGTCCGCTACCGCACCCGCGACCTCAGTCGGCTGCTGCCCGGCACCGCGCGGCCGGCCTTCCGGCGGATGGAGAAGGTCGCCGGGCGCAGCGACGACATGATCATCCTGCGTGGGGTGAACCTGTTCCCGACCCAGATCGAGGAGATCCTGCTGCGCACCCCGGGCGTCGCCCCGCACTTCCAGCTGCGGCTGACCACGCAGGGGCGGCTGGACCAACTGACCGTGCGGGTGGAGGCCCGCCCGGAGGCGGACGCCGGGCTGCGGGAGGCCGCACGGGTGGAGATCGTCCGGGCGGTGAAGGACGGCGTGGGCGTGACGGTCGCGGCCGAGGTGGTGGACCCGTACACGCTGGAGCGCTCGGTCGGGAAGATCAAGCGGGTGGTGGACGAGCGGAAGTAACCGGAGTCCGAGCAGGGAGGCCGGAGGCGCACGGCTGTCCGGGGGGTGATGCCGTGCGCCTCCGACGTCTACAGCAATGTAGACGCTCAGGGGGCGGAGAGTCCAGCCGCCCTGGCGCGGTGCGCCCGCGCCGACAGGGCCAGCGCCACCGCCATCAGCACCGCCAGGGCCAGGCTGACCGGGCCGGTGCCCAGGCCGATGCCGCCGCGGTCGGCGCCGACACCCAGCCAGTCCGCGAAGGAGGCGCCGAGCGGGCGGGTCAGCACGTAGGCCCACCAGAAACCGGCCACCGGGCCCACCCAGCGGGCCTGCGAGGCCACCGCCGGGATCGCGATCAGGACGGCGAAGCCCAGCGCGGCCACCAGGTAGCCCAGGTGCAGGGTGGCCGCCGTCAGGTCGCCGAGCGCGGTGCCCAACGCGAAGGTCAGCAGCACGGCCGCCCAGTAGAACAGCTCCCGGCGCAGCCCGGTCACCCGGTCGATCGCCAGCGAGCCCTCCACCCGGTGCCAGAGCAGGAACAGCGCCGCCAGTGCCACTGCCAGCGAGCCCGCCGACAGCGCGTACGGGACGCCGAGCGCGACGTGCGCCACATCGGCGACCATCGTGCCGAACACGCTCACCATCACGACGACGGCCCAGTACAGCCCGGGCACGCAGCGGCGGGTCCGCAGCTGGACCACGAGGGTGACCGCGAGCAGCAGCCCGGCGGCGGCCACCGCCAGGACCGGGTCGAAGGTCTTGGCGAGGAAGTCGGAGAGGGTCTCTCCCATGCCGGTGGTCAGCACCTTCACCAGCCAGAACCAGCCGTCCACGCCCGGCACCTTGCTGGCGGCGGACGGCGCGGTGCGGCCCGGGGCGGGGTGGGTCGTTGCGGTGTGGGCCATCTCAGCCCTCGGCGCCGTCGTCGGCGGCGCCGACGGCCGCAGCGGTGGTGTTGGAGGTCAGCTCACCGCTGGTGCCGTCCACCGTCAGCAGATGGCGCACGCCGTCCTGGCCGACGACCGAGACGGCCCAGGCGGCGCCGCCGCCCTGCTCGGTGATCCGGTGCAGCGACTCGGCGCGGCCGCCGGGAACGGCGGCCTGGGCCTTCTCCAGGGCGGCGGAGGCGCCGAGCGAGGGCAGCGGCGCGGGCGCCTGACCGCGCTCCTGCACCTGCCCGTTCCCCTGCCCGTTCCCCGGCCCGTTCCCCTGACCGTGCCGCTGCCCGTGTCCGTGCCCGTGCGCCCGGCCCTGGCCCTCGCCCTGCTCCTGCCCGTAACCGCGCCCGGCGCCGTTGCCGTCCTCGGCCGAGGCCGCCGCCTCGCGGTGACCGCGCTCCCCATGCCCCTCGTGGGCCACCGCCGCGACCGCGAGCCCGCCCGCGCCGAGCAGCGCCACCGTCACCACCCCGGCGGCGAGCCGGCGCTCCCTCCCGCCCGCCCAGGCACGCAGCCGCTCCGCGCGTCGGCGCCGGGGCGTCAGCGGCGGCAGCTCGGGGATCTCCGGCTCCTCGCCGGACGGCGGGGTGAAGGACGACAGGGGTTCGGTCATCGGGCATGCTCCTTGCCTGGGAAGTGCTGCGCTGTGCTGCGCTCGGCGCCCGGTGATCATGGCGGAACGTACCTGAACCCACGCTTAAGCCGATGCGGGGGCTCTCAGGCGCACCTGGCACCCTGAACGGATGCACATACTCGTCGTGGAGGACGAACAGCGGATGGCCACCGCGCTGCGGCGCGGCCTGGAGGCCGACGGCCACACCGTCGACACCGCCCACAACGGCCCCGACGGCGTCGCCCTCGCCGAGCGCCACCCCTACGACGTGATCCTCCTCGACATCATGCTGCCCGGCCTCAACGGCTACCGGGTCTGTGCCCGGCTGCGCGCAGGCGGCTGCCGGGCCGGGATCCTGATGCTCACCGCCAAGGACGGCGAGTGGGACGAGGCCGAGGCCCTGGACACCGGCGCCGACGACTACCTCGCCAAGCCGTTCTCCTTCGTCGTCCTGCTCGCCCGGCTGCGCGCCCTGCACCGCCGGATCGACCAGCAGCGCCCCCGGTTGCACACCCTCGGCGACCTCGTGCTGGACGCCAACGCCCGCACCTGCACCCGGGCCGGCACCCCCACCCACCTGACCGCCCGGGAGTTCGCGATCCTGGAGCACCTGGCCGCCCGGGCCGGGACGGTCGTCTCCAAGCGCGAGATCCTCGACCACGTCTGGGACGCCGGCCACGATGCCGACCCGAGCATCGTCGAGGTGCACGTCCACGCCCTGCGGCGCAAGATCGACGCGCCCTTCGGCCGGGCCGCCCTGCAGACCATGCGCGGCGCCGGCTACCGGCTCGACCCGGCCGGCGGCTGAGGTGCGCCGACTCCGGGAACTGCCCTCCGGACTCCGCCGGTTCGTCCCCCGCACGGTGCGCGCCCGGGCCACCGCGGCCGCCGGTACGGTGCTGGCCGCCGCCCTCGTGCTGGCCGGGGCCGGGCTGCTTGCCGCCGTCCGCGCCGACCTGGTCGCCTCGGCCACCTCCGCGACCCGGCAGCAGGCCGACTCGATCGCCCAACTCGCCGTCCAGGGACGGCTGACGCCCGTCCTGCACGCCGCCCACGGCACCGACTTCCTCCAGGTCGTCGACGCCCGCGGCACCGTCCTCGCCGCCAGCCCCAACCTGGCCGGCCGCCCCGCCCTGCCCACCGCCGGACCCACCGGCTCGCACACCACCGACCAGGTCGACCCGCTGTACGAGCACCACCGCCAGCGGCTCGCCGCCGTCACCGCCGACACCCCGACCGGCCCGGTCACCGTCTACGCGGGCGCCTCGCTGCGCGCCGCCGACGAGGCCATGGACATCACCCAGGCCGGGCTCGCCGTCGCCTGCCCGCTGCTGCTGCTCACCGGGGTGGTGGTCACCTGGAAGGTCACCGGGCAGGCGCTGCGGCCGGTGGAGGCGATCCGCGCCGAGGTCGACGCCATCACCGGCCAGGACCTGCACCGCCGCGTCCCCGAACCGGGCACCGCCGACGAGATCGCCCGGCTGGCCGCCACGATGAACGCGATGCTCGACCGGCTGGAGGCCTCCGGCCGCCGGCAGCGCCAGTTCATCGCCGACGCCTCGCACGAACTGCGCAGCCCGCTCGCCGTGCTGCGCACCCAGCTGGAGGTCGCCGACACCCACCCGGACCCGGCGGTCCGCGCCGAACTGGTGCACGGTGCCCTGGAGGACACCGACCGGCTGCAGAATCTCGCCGCCGACCTGCTGCTGCTCGCCCGCCTCGACGCCGGCGGCACCGACGACCGCCCCCGCCAGCGGATTGACCTCACCGACCTGGTCGCCGGCACCGTGCTGGCCCGCCCGTCCGGCCCGCACCGCCGCACCACCGACCTTGCCCCCGGGGTCGCCGTCGACGGCATCCCGCTCTGGCTCGGCCGGCTGCTCACCAACCTCCTGGACAACGCCGAACGGCACGCCGCCACCACCGTGCACGTCCGGCTGGCCGCCGACCCGGGGCGCGGTCTCGCCCTGCTGGACGTCGAGGACGACGGCCCCGGCATCCCGCCCGCCGACCGGGAGCGGGTCTTCGAACGCTTCACCCGGCTGGACGACGCCCGCTCCCGCGACCACGGCGGCAGCGGCCTGGGCCTGCCGATCGCCCGTGACATCGCCCGCCACCACCACGGAACCCTCGCCGTCACCCCGACCCCGGCCGGCGCCAGGCTCACCGCGGCGCTGCCGCTGGCGCCGCCGCCGGCCGAAGCGCCGACCGAAGCGCCGGAAGCGGCGCCGGCGGGGTCTCCGGCGGGGTCTCCGGCGGGGTCGTAGGGACCCGTTCGGCGCACCAGGGGTCGTGGGCGCGGCGATCCCTTCCCAGACTCGGAGGGACAGGGGGGCGGATTCAATCGGAGAGGTTTCCCGATGAGCATCAGGCTCCGCCGCGTCCTCGCGGTGACGGCAGTGGTTTCCCTCGGCCTCGGCGCGGCGTCCTGTGGCAGCGCCAAGCAGTCGTCGTCCGGAGGCAGTTCCGCAGGCGCCGCGAGCGCGAGCGGAGGCAGTGCGGCCGCGGTGGGCGCCGTACGGATCGGCCTGCTGCTGCCGGAGACCAAGACCACCCGCTACGAGCAGTTCGACCGCCCGCTGATCGAGAAGAAGATCAAGGAGCTGGCCCCGGACGCCCAGATCGACTACTACAACGCCAACCAGGACGCGACCCTCCAGCAGACCCAGGTGGACACCGCCCTCACCAAGGGCGACAAGGTGCTGATCCTGGACGCGGTGGACTCCAAGTCGATCCAGTCCTCCGTCCAGAAGGCCCACGACGCGGGCGTCAAGGTGCTCGCCTACGACCGGCTCGCCCAGGGCCCGGCCGACGCGTACGTGTCCTTCGACAACCGCAAGGTCGGCGAACTCCAGGGCCAGGCCCTGGTGGCCGCCGTCGGCAGCAAGGCGAACGCGGGCGAGATCTTCATGATCAACGGCTCGCCGACCGACCCCAACGCGGCCGACTTCAAGGCCGGCGCGCACAGCGCCATCGACGGCAAGCTCAAGGTCGGCAAGGAGTACGACACCCCCCAGTGGGATCCGAACACCGCCAACCAGGAGGCCGCCGCCGCGATCACCGCGATCGGCGCGGCCAACGTGGTCGGTGCCTACTCCGCCAACGACGGCATGGCCGCGGGCGTCGCGACCGCGCTCAAGGCGGCCGGCCTGAGCGTCCCGCTCACCGGCCAGGACGCCCAACTCGACGGCATTCAGCGGATCGTGGCGGGCAGCCAGACCATGACCGTGTACAAGCCGCTCAAGCCGGAGACCGACTCGGCCGCCCAGATCGCGGTCGCCCTCGCCTCCGGCAAGCCGCTGGACTCCAGCCTGGTGCCGACCACGGTGACCAACGGCAGCGGCCACAAGGTGCCCGCCAACCTGCTCACCCCGATCGTCGTCACCAAGGACAACGTCAAGGACACCGTGGTCGCCGACGGCTTCTACACCGTCGCCCAGATCTGCACGCCGGACTACGCCGACGCCTGCAAGGCCGCCGGCCTCCAGTAAGCCGGCCGCGCCCCCGGAAACCGAACAGGCCCCGCCCCCAGCACGGGGGCGGGGCAAGGGAGTTGGTCACTGTGCCAGGTGAGACCGTACTGGCCCTGCGCGGGGTCTCCAAACGGTTCGGCGCCGTCCAGGCGCTCACCGACATCGAACTGGAGGTGCACACCGGCGAGGTGCTGGCCCTGGTCGGCGACAACGGCGCCGGCAAGTCCACCCTGGTCAAGTCGATCGCCGGGGTGCACCAGCCCGACGAGGGCGCCATCGAGTGGCAGGGCCGGCCGGTCAGCATCCACCGTCCCCAGGACGCCCAGCAGTTGGGCATCGCCACGGTCTACCAGGACCTCGCGCTCTGCGACAACCTCGACGTGGTCGGGAACCTCTTCCTCGGCCGCGAGATCCGGCGCTTCGGCATCCTCGACGAGGTCGCCATGGAGCGGCGCTCCCGGACACTGCTGGACACCCTCTCCATCCGCATCCCCAGCGTGCGGATCCCGGTCGCCTCGCTCTCCGGCGGCCAGCGCCAGGTCGTCGCGATCGCCCGCGCGCTGATCGGCTCGCCCAAGGTCGTGATGCTGGACGAACCGACCGCCGCCCTCGGCGTCGAGCAGACCGCCCAGGTGCTCGACCTGGTCGAGCGGCTGCGCGAGCAGGACCACGGCGTGATCCTGATCAGCCACAACATGGCGGACGTGATGGCCGTCGCGGACACCGTCGCGGTGCTGCGCCTCGGCCGCAACAACGGTGTCTTCGACAAGCGCAGCACCAACCAGGAAGAGATCATCTCGGCCATCACCGGCGCCACGGACAACGCCGTGACCCGGCGCAGGGCCCGCGGCCAGGAGGATTCCCCGTGAGCGACCACACCCCCGGGAACACCCCCGGCGACGAACCCGGACGCCACCGCCCCCGGCTGCCCGAGGACTCCATGCCCACCGGCGGCGTCAACGCGCCCGTCCCGGTCGCCCCCGAGGCCACCCCCGCGGTCGACCCCCGGCTGATCGTCCGCCAGGAGGGCATCAAGGGCTACCTGGGGGAGTTCCGCCGCCGGATGAGCAGCGGCGAACTGGGCTCGCTGCCCGTCGTGCTGGCCCTGATCGTGATCTGGGCCGTGTTCGGCAGCCTCAACAGCAGCTTCCTGTCCGCCCAGAACCTCTCCAACCTGTCCCAGCAGATCGTCGGCACCGGCATGATCGCGATCGGCGTGGTCTTCGTGCTGCTGCTCGGCGAGATCGACCTCTCGGTCGGCTCGGTCAGCGGCCTGTGCGCGGCGATCTTCGCCGTCCTGAACGTCACCAACGGCGTCAACCAGTGGGTCGCCCTGATCACCGCGATCGTCGGCGGGGCGATCGTCGGCACGATCCAGGGCTTCTTCTTCGCCAAGGTCGGCGTCCCGGCCTTCGTCGTCACCCTGGCCGGCAACCTCGGCTGGAACGGCCTGATGCTCCAGGTGCTCGGCGCCACCGGCACCGTCAACCTCTCCGGCAAGGACATCGTCTCCCGGCTCTACAGCACCATCTACGGCCAGCAGATCGCCGCCTACGGCGCGGCCGCGGTCGGCGTGGTGCTGTTCCTGCTCGCCTCGCTGGTCGACTCCCGGCGGCGGCAGAGCGCGGGCGTGCCCTCCCGGCCGCTCGCCGACATCGTGCTGCGCACCGTGCTGCTGGCGGTCATCGCCTTCCTCGCCGCCTACACGCTCAACCAGTACAAGGGGCTGCCGCTGGCCCTGCTGATCTTCCTGATCTTCATCGTGGTGCTGGACTTCGTGCTGCGCCGCACCACGTACGGCCGCCAGGTGTTCGCGCTCGGCGGCAACATCGAGGGCGCCCGCCGGGCGGGCATCAACATCTCGTGGATCCGGATCAGCGTCTTCGCCATCTGCTCCACCATGGCCGCGATCGGCGGCCTGTTCCTGGCCGCGCAGATCCAGTCCGCCAGCCAGACCTCCGGTGGCGGCAACCTGCTGATGAACGCCATCGCGGCGGCCGTCATCGGCGGTACCAGCCTGTTCGGCGGGCGCGGCAAGACCTGGTCGGCGCTGCTCGGCGCGCTGGTGATCGGCTCGATCCAGTCCGGGATGAACATCCAGGGCCTGAGCAACGCCATCCAGTTCATGATCACCGGCGCGGTGCTGCTGGCCGCCGTCGTGGTCGACTCGCTGGCCCGGCGCACCCAGCGGGCCGCCGGGCGGGCGTGAGTGCGGCCCGACGGGCCCTATGCTGCGGGAATGCCGAGTGAGCTGCGAGTTCATCGACCGGACACCGACCAGGCCTTCATCCTGCGGGAGACCGAACTGACGTCCGTGCCCTTCGTCCCCGAGATCCGCCTGCACATGGCGCAGGACGCCATCGCGCTCTGGGAGACCACCGAACGCGAACGCGGCGAGATCGGACTCCCGCCGCCGTTCTGGGCCTTCGCCTGGGCCGGCGGGGTCGCGGTCGCGCGCTACGTGCTGGACCACCCCGAACTGGTCGACGGGCGGGCGGTGCTGGACATCGCGGCCGGCTCCGGGCTGGTCGGGGTGGCCGCCGCGCTGCGCGGCGCGACCGGGGTCCGGGCGGCCGAGATCGACGCCTACGCGGTCGCCGCCATCGGACTGAACGCCGAGGCCAACGGCGTCCGGGTGGACGGCGCGCTGGTCGACCTGGTCGACGGGGACGGCGCACCGGCCGAGGTGGTGCTGGCCGGTGACGTGTTCTACGAGCGCACCATGGCCGCCCGCTTCCTGCCCTTCCTGGAACGGGCCGCCGCCCGCGGCGCCACCGTGATCGTCGGCGATCCGGGCCGCGCCTACCTGCCCCGGGACCGGTTCACCGCGGTGGCCTCCTACCAGGTGCCGGTGGTGGCGGACCTGGAGGACGCCTCGGTCAAGACCACCACGGTGTGGCGCCTCGGCTGACCGCCCGCTCGGCGTCCCCTCGGCGTCCCTCGGCGTCCGCTGGGCGCCCCCGAAGGTCCCGACCCGTCCAGGACCCGGAATTCCGGGCGGCCCGGCCGGAGGCCCTGCTAGACAGGCCGGCATGACCGAACAGATCGTGCTGCGCCCCGCCCGGCCCGAGGAGATCCCCGCCCTGCTCGCCCTGTGGGCCCGGGCCGCCAAGGGCACCAGCATCACCGACGACGAGGCGGGCGTGGCCGCGCTGCTCGCCCGGGACCCGGAGTGCCTGATCGTCGCCACCGCGGCCGCCGACCCGGGCACCCCGCTCGGCACCGTCATCGCCGGTTGGGACGGCTGGCGGTGCCACCTGTACCGCCTGGCCGTCGACCCCGAACACCGCCGCCGGGGCATCGGCGCCGCCCTGCTGGCCGCTGCGGAGGAGCGCTTCGCCGCACTCGGCGGCCGCCGCGCCGACGCGATGGTGCTGGACGACAACGCCCTCGGCCACCGCACCTGGCAGTCCGCCGGCTACCACCCCGAACCGCAGTGGAGCCGCTGGGTCAAGCCCCTGGCGGGCGCGGCTTCGGCCGAGGATGTGGTGGACGCGGTGGGGCGGACGGCCACGGCGCTCGGCACGTCGAAGTGACGGCGTGCGGCCCCGGCGTGCTGCCGGGGCCGCACTTCGGCCGTCAGCCGCGCAGCTCGGCGAGCCAGGCCTCGACCTCGTCGGCGGTGCGGGGGAGGTCGGCGGAGAGGTTCTCGTTGCCGCCCTCGGTGACCAGGATGTCGTCCTCGATCCGCACCCCGATGCCCCGGTACTCCTCCGGCACCGTCAGGTCGTTCTGCTGGAAGTAGAGCCCCGGCTCGACGGTGAGCACCATGCCCGGCAGCAGGGTGCCGTCGACGTGCTCCTCGGTGCGGGAGTGGGCGCAGTCGTGCACGTCGATGCCGAGCATGTGGCCCGTGCCGGCCAGGGTGAAGCGGCGGTGCAGACCCAGCTCGTACACCTTGTCGGCGGTGAGGTCGCCGAACAGGCCCCAGGCGGTGAGGTGTTCGGCGAGCTCGCGCTGGGCGGCGTGGTGGAAGTCGCGGAAGTCCGCGCCCGGCTTGACGGCGGCGATGCCGGCCTCCTGGGCGGCGTGCACCGCGTCGTAGACCTTGCGCTGGATGTCGGTGAACCGGCCGGAGACCGGCAGGGTGCGGGTCACGTCGGCGGTGTAGAGCTCATCGGTCTCCACGCCTGCGTCGAGCAGCAGCAGGTCGCCGGGGCGGGCCTGGCCGTTGTTGCGCACCCAGTGCAGGGTGGTGGCGTGCGGCCCGGCGGCGGCGATGGTGCTGTAGCCGACGTCGTTGCCCTCCAGGCGGGCCCGGACGAAGAAGGTGCCCTCGATCAGCCGCTCGGGCGTCGCGGCGTCCGTGCCGAGGACGCGCACCACGTCCGCGAAGCCGCGCGCGGTCGCCTGGCAGGCGAGGCGCAGCTGGGCGATCTCGAACTCGTCCTTCACCAGGCGCATTCCGGAGAGGAAGACCTCGAACTCGGCGTCCCGCTCGGGGTTCGCGCGCTCCCCGAGGACGGCCTCGACCCCGGCGTCGTGCCCGCGCAGCACCCGGACCGGGGCGGTGGCCGCGCCCAGGTCGGTGCGCACGGTGCGGACGTCCCGGCAGGGCAGGCCGAGCAGTCGCTCGCTCTCGGTGAGGCTGTTGCGGCGGCCGTCCCACAGCTCGCCGTGGCCGTCGAGCCAGAACTCGCCGCTCTCGATGTCGGAGCGGTTGCGCAGGTAGAGCACGGCCCGGTGGCCGCTCTCGCCGGTGGGTTCCAGCACCAGCACGGCGTCCTGGGACTGGTCGCCGGTCAGGTAGATGTAGTCGGAGGACGGGCGGAACGGGTAGTCGGTGTCGTTGGCCCGCACCTTGGGGTTGCCGGACGGGACCACCAGCAGCTCGCCCGGGTAGGCGGCGGACAGCGCGGCGCGGCGGCGCTCGGTGTGGGCGGCCTGCGGGATCGGCTCCAGGGCGTGGCGCTCGGTGTCGGCCCACCCGTGCTTCATGCTCTCGGCGAGCTCCTCGGTCACCCCGCGCGTGAGGCCGTTCTTGCGGTACTTGATGGGCTCGGTGGGCTCGGTCACAGCGGACTCCGGGTGTGGGTACGTGGGTACGTAACAAGCGTTGTGTACCGTATATCGAACGGCGTCCGAAGAGAAGAGGGCCGGGGCATCGGGGGTCCTTTCCGGCCCCCGCTGCCTCGGGCTGCGGACAGGTGCTCCGGATGAGGCAGGATGATCGGCATGACGGACACCCTCAGCCGGCTCGCGGAACCGCAGCCGATCGCCTATGGCGGCCACAGCGCGCTCCTGGCCCGGGGCCCGGAACCCGCGGAACGCGAACTGCCCGCCGTACTGCTGGAGGCCGCGTGACGGCGCCGGGGGCGCACTGGGCGTTCGGCTGCGCCGAGTGCTACGGCGAGGACCCGGAGGCGGTGTGGGCGCGTCAGCGGGAGGGCTTCGCATACGAGGCTGCGGTGGTGGCCGACCCGCACTTCTCGGTGTCCATCCGCCGCTGCCTGGCCTGCGCGCAGCGGTTCGGCTGGATCCGCACCGAGTTCACGAACTGGTCCGGCGGGGACGACGCCTGCTACCTGACGGTCGTGCCGCTCACCGGCCAGGAGTCCACCGCCCTGGCCGTCGGCACCCTGGCCCCGCTCGACCTCGGCCCGCTCGGCGAGGGCCGCCGCCACCTGCACCACGACCGGCCGAGCAGCGGCCCGGCGCGGCTGCACTGGGCCACCGGGCCGTTCCCGGTCGAGGAAGGCCACTGATCGCTTCAAGCACCACTGATCGCCTCGAACACCGCTGAGGGATCAACACCACTGAGGGATCAACACCACTGAGGCGTCAGGGCGGGGATTCCCTGACGCCTCAGTGGGGGCTCGGTGCCGGGCTCAACGATCACGGAGGGCGGTAGACGGACTGCCAACGTCCGTCCGGGGACGGCGGGGGCGGGATGTTGATCGGCTGTCTACCGGCTGCTGCGAACGTGCGGGCGCTTGAGTCCCACGTGAGCAAGGAGCAGGGAAGTGTTGCGAACTGTTGTGAACCGCACGGTGGTTGTCGGTGCGGTGATCCTGGCGGGAGGGTCCGGGCTCGCCGCCGTGGCGGCGGGGGATCCCGCGCGGCACGGCTCGCCGGCCGCACCGCCGTCGGCCTGCGGGGGGTCGGCGGATGTGCAGTGCCTGGCGAACAAGGTCGCCTGGAACGGGACGGGGCTGGTCATCCGGCTGAAGTGACGGACCCGTCGGCGGTGGCCAGTGCCGTCAGCAGCGACCGGGCGTCGGCGGACTCCGGGGCACCCAGGCCGCTGAGCAGCCGGTGCGCCTGAGCCGCGTGAGCGCGGGCGGCGGACTGGTCACCGCGGGCGGTCAGTGCATGGGCCAACACCAGGTGGGCGAGAGCGCGTTCGCGCTGTCGCCCACCTTGCGTTGCGAGCCGTAGGGCCCGGGTCGCCTCGTCGACGGCCTCCTCGACCCGGCCGAGCAGGCGCAGCACGTCGGCCAGGCGGCTGCGGGCCGCCGACTCGCGGTCCAGGTCCCCGGCCGGGCCCGCGTGGTCGACGCAGGAGCGGAGCTGGGCGGCGGCCTCGTCGAGTCGGCCCAGCTCCTGGTGGGCGAGGCCGAGGACGTAGTGGACGTAGGCGGTCATCGCGGCGTCGGCGGTGCCGTCGGGGTCGGCGAGGAGCTGCGCGCAGGTCTCCGCGGCCGTTTGGGCCTGACCCGTGCGGATCCGGGACAGCGCCGCGTTCGCGGTGCTCGCCACCGCGCCGGAACGGTGCCCGAGGCGGCGGGCGAGGGCCGCCGCCTCGTCGAAGGCGGCGATCGCCTCCTCGTGGCGGGCCTGGGCCTGCGCGATCAGGCCCAGGTCGTTGAGGGCCTGCCGGAGCACGGCCGGGTCGTCCGCCTCCTGGCAGGCCCGGGCCGCTTGGCGGGCCTGCTCGGCGGCCTCCTCCAGCCGGGCCCGGCCCAGCAGGACGGTGCCGAGGAGGAACCGGGCGCGGCCCTCGGCGGCGCGGTCGCCGGTGTGGAGCGCGGCGGCGACGAGGAGGCGGGCGGCCTCCTCCGCCCGGCCGGCGAAGGCGCCGAGGCCCAGCGGGCTGAGGGCGACCAGCAGGTCGACGGCGGAGCGTACGGCGGTGGCGTCCGGGGCCGGTGAGGCGGGCGTGGCAGGCATGGTGGCCGAGGCGACGGCGGCGGCCAGCGCGACGGCACCGGGAGTCTCCGCCCGGGCCCAGCGGCGGGCGTCCGGCAGGTCCGTGAAGACCGGGTGGGGAGCCGGCGCGCCGAAGACGTCGGCGACCGGGTCGCCGGGGACGGCGAGGGCGAAGGCCGTACGGGCGTGGGTGAGGAGCAGGGACAGGAGGTGCTGGTGGGCCGTGGTGCGTTCGGTCGCGTCGAGGCGCAGGGACGACCGGCGGGCGAAGGCCCGCACCAGGTCGTGGAAGCGGTAGCGGCCCGCGCCCGTCGACTCCAGCAGGGCCTGGTCGACCAGCGCCTCCGTGAGGTGCTCCGCCCGGTGCTCGGGAAGGCCCAGGACGGCGGCCGCCGAGGCCAGGCCGATGTCCGGCTCCACCCAGGAGAGCCTGCGGAACGCCGTCGCCAGGCGCGGCGGGAGCAGCCGGTAGCTGAGCTGGAAGACCTGCTCGATCGCGGGGATGCCCTCGCGGTCGTCGGCGAGGAGCCGGACGAGCTCGGCGATCGGCTGGTCCGGGGTGGCGGCGAGCCGGGCCGCGGCGATCCGTACGGCGAGGGGGAGTCGGCCGCAGGCCTCCACCAGCAGCTCGGCCTCGGCGCGTTGGGCGGCTCGGCGGGCGGTACCGATGACCGAGTCGAGCAGCCCGACCGCCTCCGGCGGGCTGAACACGTCCAGGGCGATCCGCAGGACGGACGGGATGCTGGGCAGCGCGGTGCGGCTGGTGACGATGACGGCGCAGTCGGAGGAGCCGGGGAGGAGCGGGTGGAGCTGGGCGTCGTCGCGGGCGTTGTCGAGGACGATGAGCAGGCGCTTTCCCGAGGTGGTGGTCCGGAACAGGGTGGACCTGCCGGCGAGGTCCTTGGGGACTGCGGACGGCCGGACGCCGAGGGTGGTCAGGAACTCCGCGAGGATGTCGGAGGCGCTGGCGGGGACGAGGTCGGCGCCCCGGAGGTCGGCGTAGAGACGGCCGTCGGGGAAGTGGCCGCGCAGCGAGTGGGCGGCGCGCACGGCGAGGGCGGTCTTGCCGACCCCGGCCATGCCGGTGACGGTGACCAGGCGCAGGCCGGGCGTGCTCCGGTGGGTGAGGGCGTGGGCGATGTCGGCGACGTGGGACTGGCGGCCGGTGAAGTGGGCTGGGGAGGAGGGGAGTTGGTCCGGGTCCAGCTCGTGGCGGAGGGCAGTGATGTCGGGCCCGGGCTCGATCCCGAGGTGCTCGACCAGGCGGGAGTGAAGGGCGTCGTGGACCGCGCGGGCCTCGGCCGTGCGGCCGCTGCGGTGCAGGGCGCGGATGAGCAGGGCCTGGAGGCGCTCACGGAAGGGGTGTTCGGCCGCGAGTGCCTCCAATTCCGTTAGCTGGTCGGCGGAGTGGTCGAGGGCGAGGTGCTCCTCCTGGAGCGTGAGGCGGAGCTCGGAGAGTCGTTGCCGCTCGCGGCTCATGAGGGGGCCGGGCAGGTCGGCGAGCGGCTCGCCGCGCCAGAGGGAGAGGGCCTCGGCGAGGTGCTCCCGGGCCTGGTGGGGGTGGCCGGCGGCGAGTTCGTGGAGCTGTTTGACCCGCCAGAGGTCGATGCAGTCGGGGTCCACCGCCAGCCGGTAGCCGCCGGATTGGGAGAGCAGGAGGGATGGCCTGCCGCGCACCGGCTCCAGCAGCTTGCGCAGTTGCGAGATGTAGGAACGGACGGCGACGACGGGCGATCCTGGAGGCTCATCGCCCCATAAGTCGTCGACCAGTTGGTCGATCGCCACGACGGAGTTCGGCCGGAGGAGGAGCGACACCAACACCGCCCGCTGCCGAGGCGCGCCCAGCTCGATGGCCGCACCGGCGCGCTGCACCCGCAGCGCGCCGAGTAAGGCGAAGCCGACCGGTTGCAATGTGCGTCCTATGCTCGGCGAACGGAGGTCGGTCAGATTATGCCGAACTCCCCGGCAGAGGTGGTGGACGTGAAGGCGCTGAAGCCCTCGGGACTGACAGCGGGACGGACACCTGGAGTCTTGCTGTCGCCGACGGGGATGAGGTCGCGAGACGGGAGAAAGCCGGCTGCGGGGCGGGCTTCGAGCGCCGCTCGAAGCCCGCGCCCAAAGCCTTGACCTTCCACGGTGGGCGGCGGATCCTCGGTGCCATGACCGTGCCTCCGCAGTCGTCGTACGCTCCTCGATCGCGTCCCGGCGGTGGTTCCCGGGCCAATGCGGTGGCGGTGCTGCTGCTCGCGGGTGGGGCCGTCGGCTCGCTGGCGCTGCCGTGGGCCTCCTACAGCGGGGAGAGCGGCGGCCTGGAGTGGTCCGGCTTCGACCTCCTGAACAGCCCGCGCTGGGTCGGGGAGTTGACCAACGGCGCCGACATCTGGATGGGTGCCTTGCAGTGGGTCGGCCTGGCGCTGGTCGCCCTGTCCGTGCTGCGCCTGCTCACCCGGGAAGTCCGGCTGGCCGGGCTGGGGTTGCTGCTGGCGGTCGGGGTGGCCGGGGCCGCCATCGGCTCGCTGGTGCAGTTCCACAAGCTGCTGCAGGACGCCGGGGCCTTCGCCCCCTCCATGCAGGCGGGCCCGATCGTCGCCGCGGTCGCCGCCGTGCTGTGCTTCCTGGTCGCCTGCTTCGGCCCGGCCACCGAGCACCGCTGAACCTGTTGGTCCCACGAGGCGGTGCGGGCTCCGAGCATCGGCTCGGAGCCCGCACCGCCTCTCTGCTCCTCAGACGCCGTTGAGGGCGTAGTTGCGGAAGGTGGCGAGCAGCGGCAGCACCTCGGTCTTGTTGGGGTCCTCCGTCACGGCCCGCATGGAGTCGATGACGGTGTGGGCGATGACCTTGGTGACGGTGAGGTCGTCCGCGGCGGCGACCGTGCCCCAGGCCTTGAGGGTCTGGGTGAGCAGCGCGCTCATCCGTGCGCCGATGTTGGCGCTGACGGCGTCCGAGAGTTCGGCGATCTCCTCGTCGCTCATGCTGGACCGCAGCCCGAAGGCCAGGGCCATCAGCGTGTCCATCGCGTGCTCGCCGTACGCGGCGACCAGCGCCGGCAGCGACCGCTCCCCGGCCGCGCCCGCCGCGAGGGCGACCAGCGCCTCGTCGTCGTCCTTCCAGGCCGCCTCCAGGGCGGCCAAGGCCCGGAGGGCCTCGTCCATGCTCAGCCCGTCTGTCATGCGGGCAACGCTATTGACCCCCTGGTGCTCGGATCTGCAATTCGGGCACCAGGATCACTCCATCGAGCGAAGTCGGGGCTGTTCCGGCCGGTGGACGTGTGCGAAGTGCTCCGCGTTCCAGCTGCCGCCCAGCTCGGGGGCCAGGGAGGCGACGGCCAGGGCCGCGAAGTCCTCGGCCGCGCCCGCCCGTTCCGGCAGGGCGCCGAGCAGCGGGGCGCCGGCCGAGCGGGGGAGGTCGGCGAGGTTGCAGCGCTCGGCGAGGCCGGGCTCGGCGGGCCAGGAGCCGACGACGACGCCGGCCAGCGGGAGTTCGCGGGCGGCCAGGGCTTCGGCCGTGAGCGAGACGATGTTGAGGGTGCCCAGGCCGGCGGAGGCGATCAGCAGCACCTCGGCGTCGAGGCCCGCGTCCCGGACTGCCCGGGCCTGGTCGGCGAGGGTGCGGCCGTCACCGTCGTAGCGGACCAGGAGCCCGCCCGCGCCCTCGACCAGTACCAGGTCGTGCGTGGCGGCGAGGTCCCGTACCGAGGCGACCACCTCGGCGGGGGAGAGGTACGGCATCCCGGCCCGCCGGGCGGCGGTGTCGGGGGCCAGCGGCTCGGGGTAGCGCACCAGTTCGCGGAACGTCAGTTCCCCTGCCAGGCGCTGCACTTCGGCCGCGTCGCCCGGCTCGTCCGGCGCGACGCCGGTCTGTCCGGGCTTGAGTACGGCGACCTTCCGGCCGGCCCGCAGGGCGGCCGAGGCGAGGGCCGCGGTGGCGACGGTCTTGCCGACGTCCGTGTTGGTGCCGGTCACGAACAGGATGCGCGCGCTCATCCGGCCACCGCCGCGGCGGTCACGGCGGCGGCGATGCGTGCCACGTCCTCGTCCTCCGTCACATAGGGGGGCATGGTGTAGATCAGGTCCCGGAAGGGCCGCAGCCAGACGCCCTCGCGGGCGGCCGCCTCGGTCGCGGCCGACACGTCCACCGGGTGGTCCAACTGCACGACCCCGATGGCCCCTTGGACCCGCACGTCGCGTACGCCCGGCAGGTCGGTGGCCGGAGCGAGGCCCTCGGCCAGCCCGGTCCCGATGCGCTTGACCTCCACTGCCCAGTCCTGCCCGAGCAGCAGGTCGAGCGAGGCGTTGGCGGCCGCGCAGGCCAGCGGGTTCCCCATGAAGGTCGGCCCGTGGGCGAGGACGGGCATCTCGCCGCGGCTGATGCCGTCGGCGATCTCGCCGGTGCACAGTGCGGCGGCCAGCGTCAGGTAGCCGCCGGTGAGGGCCTTGCCCAGGCACATCACGTCGGGGCTGACGCCCGCGTGGTCGGCGGCGAACAGCGCGCCGCTGCGGCCGAAGCCGGTGGCGATCTCGTCGAAGACCAGCAGCACGCCGTGGCGGTCGCAGAGTTCGCGCAGCATCCGCAGGTACGCGGGGGAGTGGAACTGCATCCCGCCGGCGCCCTGGACCACCGGCTCGACGATGACGGCGGCCAGCTCGTCGGCGTGACGGACCATCAGTTCCTCGAACAGCGCCGCGTATTCGGGGTCCAGCGGGGCGTCGAAGCCGGCCGGGGGCTGCGGTGCGAAGAGCTGCCCGGGCAGCACTCCGCCCCACAGGTGGTGCATCCCGCCGTCCGGGTCGCAGACCGACATCGGGTGGAAGGTGTCGCCGTGGTAGCCGCCGCGCCAGGTCAGCAGTCGGCGCTTCTCGGGCCGTCCGGTCGACTGCCAGTACTGGAGGCACATCTTCATCGCGACCTCGACCGCGACCGAGCCCGAGTCGGCGAGGAAGACGTGCTGGAGCGGCTCCGGGGTGATCTCGACCAGCCGGGAGGCGAGCCGGACGGCGGGCTCGTGGGTGAGCCCGCCGAACATCACGTGGCTCATCCGCCCCAGTTGCTCGCGCACCGCCTCGTCCAGCACCGGGTGCCGGTAGCCGTGGATGGCCGCCCACCAGGACGACATCCCGTCGACCAGCTCGCGCCGCCCGTCCGCGACGGGCTCGGCGAGGCGCAGCCTGACGCCCGAGGCGGATTCGACCACGTACGGGGTGACGGTGCCGGGCATCGGCCCGTACGGGTGCCAGACGTGCGCCCGGTCGAGGGCGAGCAGCGTGTCCGCGGACAGCTGGGACATGGTGGGATCGCTCCGGGGTGTGCGGGAGGGTCAGGCGTTGGGCGCGAGTTCGGTGCCGGCGCCGCGGCGGCGGACCTTGACCAGGTCCTCGCGCAGCTCGTCGTTCGCGTGCTCCGGGGCCGCGGCCCGGGCCGGGGCGCTCCCGGTGTCGTGCGCGTGCCCGCCGCATGGCCCGCAGCCGCCGCCGCTGCCGCAGGCCGAGGCCGCGGTGCCGCAGCCCCCGCCGGCCTGGGCGGCCTCCGCGACGTCCGCGCGGTGGCGGGGCAGGGTGGCCTCGCCGGCGCCCTCGACCTCGAAGCCGGCGTCCTTGATCATGTCGAGGTCGGCCTGCCCGGCCTGGCCCTCGCTGGTCAGGTAGTCGCCGAGGAAGATCGAGTTGGCGATGTGCAGGCCCAGCGGCTGCATGGTGCGCAGGTGGACCTCGCGGCCGCCGGCGATCCGCACCTCGGTGTCGGGGTTGACGAAGCGGACCATCGCCAGGATGCGCAGGCAGCGCTGCGGGGTGAGGTTCCACTCCTTGGCGAGCGGGGTGCCCTCGAACGGGATGAGGAAGTTGACCGGGACGGAGTCCGAGCCGAGCTCGCGCAGCGCGAACACCACGTCGACCAGGTCCTCGTCGGTCTCGCCCATGCCGGCGATCAGGCCGGAGCAGGCGGACAGTCCGGCACCGTGGGCCTTCTGCACCGTGTCGACCCGGTCCGCGTAGGTGTGGGTCTTGGTGATGGTCCCGTAGGTGTTCTCGGAGGTGTTGAGGTTGTGGTTGTAGGCGTCGGCACCGGCCGCCTTGAGCCGCTCGGCCTGGTTGTCGGACAGCAGGCCGAGGCAGACGCAGATCTCGACCTCGGGGTCGGCGTCCTTGATGGCGGCCATGGTGTCGGTGACCCGGTCGATGTCGCGGTCCGTCGGGCCGCGGCCGCTGGCGACCAGGCAGACGCGCTTGGCGCCGCCGGCCACCCCGGCGCGGGCCGCGTCGGCGGCCTGGTCCGGCTTGAGCCAGGTGTACTTGAGGATCTCGGCCTTGGACCCGAGCCGCTGCGAGCAGTAGGAGCAGTCCTCGGGGCAGAGCCCGCTCTTGAGGTTCACCAGGTAGTTGAGCTTGACCCGGCGGCCGAACCAGCGGCGGCGCACCTTGCCGGCCGCGGCGACCACGTCGAGCAGCTCGTCGTCGGTGGTGGCGAGGACGGCCAGGGCCTCCTCGCGGGTCGGGACTTCGCCGCGCAGGCCCTTGGCGGTGAGGGTATCGAGCAGATCCATGGGGCCGATCCTGCCTGGTGGCGCGCGAACGGCGCCAGAGCAAACCCACCAGAAGATCCCCGGAAGGATGTGCCGATTGCCACAGTGTCGAAGCTCACGGCGTCGGCGCTGGTCACGCGCTTGACGGCGGCGCCGACGAGAGGTTACCGGCGGGTAGCGGCGGGGTGTGCCCGGGTGCGTGCCGGTGGAAGATCGACAAGCCCCGACCCCGTGACCCAGGCCACCCGGCCGATGCTTAGAATCTGCGCCATGACCACGCAGGGGGCGCACACCCCGACTCCGGGAGAGGGCCAGGACGGCCAGGCAGGACAGCGGACCGGCGGGGGAGCCGGGGTCGCCGCCGTAGCGGCGGACCGCAGGCGCGGCCGTCGGGTGACCGGCCGCCGGGCGGTCGGCTGGGTCGTCATGGCGGGCGTGGTCGCGGCCGGCGGATGGATCATCACCCGCCCGACGCCCGGCGACTACATACCCGGCCTGGGCCCGTCCAAGGCGGACTCCGCCCGCACGCCCCCCGTGGTCGGCACCCCGCCGCCCACCACCGATCCCGAGGCCCTCAACGCCGACAACATGTTCCCCGCCCAGCGCCCGGTCGAGGTCGGCGGCTACAAGGCCCGGCGCGGCGGCATCCGGCAGGGCGAGAAGTGCGACGAGGTGCTCCAGGACCGTACCCAGGAGCTGCTCAAGGACAGCGGCTGCCAGGCCTACCTGATCGTCAGCTTCACCGGCGTCGACCACCCGGTGCGCAGCAGCGTCACCCTGCTGCGCTTCGCCGACCAGGCCGCCGCCGCCAGGGCCGCCGACACTCTGCGCGGCAAGCCCGGCCTGGTCGCCTTCATGCTCGCCGACACCAACATCGCGCCCGCCCCGTCCGTCGGCAGCGCCAAGCCGGGCAGCGAGGCCCGTGTCGAGGCGGTCGGCCACTACGTGACCGTCACCAGCTCCCGCCCCGGCGACGCCCGCCCGGCCGACACCGCCTCCTCGAACCCGGCGCCGTCCACCCAGGCGCCGACCGCATCCGGTTCAGGCGGTGAGCCGAACCTGGACGAGGCCACCCGGGCGCTGTCCTACGCGGCGGGCCAGCCGTTTGTGTGGATGTGAGTGACAAACGCCAAGGGGCCCGGCGCGCGCCGGGCCCCTTTTGACGTTCACTCAACCGTCGATCCTGACGGAGGGTCAGCCGCCGAGCCGGTCCACCGCCGTCACCCGCACGACCGCCCGGCCCTCCTCGTCCGAGCCGTACAGGTCGACCTCGGCGCTGATGCCCCAGTCGTGGTCGCCCTCCGGGTCGTCGAAGATCTGCCGGACCTTCCAGGCGGAGTCCTCCTCCTCGATGATCAGCATCTTCGGGCCGCGCGCGTTCGGGCCGGTGCCCAGGTCGTCGTACTCGTCCCAGTAGCCGTCCATGGCGTCCGCCCAGCGGTCTGCGTCCCAGCCGTACTCGCCGTCCAGCCCGCCGAGTTCGTCCCAGTGCTCCAGGGCGCACAGCTCCACCCGGCGGAACATCTCGTTGCGCACCAGTACCCGGAAGGCCCGGGCGTTCGCCGTCACCGGCGCCGGCTTGTCGTCCAGGGTGATCTCGGCGGTGGCCGCCTCGGTCGGGTTGGCCAGCTGCTCCCACTCGTCCAGCAGGCTGGAGTCGACCTGGCGGACCAGCTCGCCGAGCCAGGCGATGACGTCCTTGAGGTCGTCCGTCTTCACGTCCTCGGGGACGGTCTGCTCCAGCGCCTTGTACGCCCCGGCCAGGTAGCGCAGCACGATGCCCTCGGTGCGGGCCAGCTCGTAGAAGCCGACGTAGTCCGAGAAGGTCATCGCCCGCTCGTAGAGGTCCCGCACCACGGACTTCGGCTGCAGCTGGTGGTCGCCGATCCACGGGTGCGCCCGGCGGTACACCTCGTACGCGTGGGTGAGCAGCTCCTCCAGCGGCTTCGGGTAGGTGATCTCCTGGAGCCGCTCCATCCGCTCCTCGTACTCGATGCCGTCCCGCTTCATCTCGCCGACAGCCTCGCCGCGCGCCTTGTTCTGCTGGGCGGCGAGGATCTGGCGCGGGTCGTCGAGGGTCGCCTCGACCACCGAGATGACGTCCATCGCGTACGACGGCGAGGTGGGGTCGAGCAGTTCGAAGGAGGCCAGCGCGAAGGTGGAGAGCGGCTGGTTGAGGGCGAAGTTCTCCTGGAGGTCCAGGGTCAGGCGGACGATCCGGCCCTCGGCGTCCGGCTCCGGCAGCCGCTCCACCACGCCGCCCTGCAGCAGCGAGCGGTAGATCGCGATCGCGGTGCGGATGTGCCGGCGCTGGGCGGCCTTGTCCTCGTGGTTGTCGGTGAGCAGCTTGCGCATCGCCTCGAAGGCGTTGCCCGGGCGGCCGATCACCGACAGCAGCATCGCGTGGCTCACCTTGAACCGGGAGACCAGCGGCTCCGGGTCGGCGCCGATCAGCTTGTCGAAGGTCTCCTCGGTCCAGCCGACGAAGCCCTCCGGCGCCTTCTTCCGCACCACCTTGCGCTTCTTCTTCGGGTCGTCCCCGGCCTTGGCGATCGCCTTGTCGTTCTCGATCACGTGCTCCGGCGCCTGGGCGACGACCTGGCCGACGGTGTCGAAGCCGGCCCGGCCCGCGCGCCCGGCGATCTGGTGGAACTCACGGGCGCGCAGGATGCGCACGCGCTGACCGTCGTACTTCGACAGGGCGGTGAACAGCACCGTGCGGATCGGCACGTTGACGCCCACGCCGAGCGTGTCCGTCCCGCAGATCACCTTCAACAGGCCTGCCTGGGCGAGGCGTTCGACCAGCCGTCGGTACTTCGGCAGCATGCCCGCGTGGTGTACGCCGATGCCGTGGCGGACGAACCGGGACAGGTTGCGGCCGAAGTTGGTGGTGAAACGGAAGCCGCCGATCAGATCGGAGATGGCCTCCTTCTCCGCCTTCGAGCACATGTTGATGCTCATCAGCGACTGGGCCCGCTCCACCGCTTCCTTCTGGGTGAAGTGCACGACGTAGACCGGCGCCTGACCGGTCTGCAGCAGCTCCTCCAGGGTGTCGTGCATGGTGGTGCGGCGGTACTCGTAGAACAGCGGCACCGGGCGGGTCGCGTTGCGCACCACCGTGGTCGGCCGGCCGGTCCGGCGGGTCAGGTCCTCCTCGAACCGGCGCACGTCGCCCAGCGTCGCCGACATCAGCAGGAACTGCGCCTGCGGCAGCTCCAGCAGCGGGATCTGCCAGGCCCAGCCGCGGTCCGGCTCGGCGTAGAAGTGGAACTCGTCCATCACCACCTGGCCGATGTCCGCCCGGGCGCCGTCCCGCAGCGCGATCTGCGCCAGTACCTCGGCCGTGCAGCAGATGATCGGCGCGGTCGGGTTGACGCTCGCGTCGCCCGTCATCATGCCGACCTGCTCGGTGCCGAACATCTTCACCAGGTCGAAGAACTTCTCCGACACCAGCGCCTTGATCGGCGCCGTGTAGAACGTCCGCTGCCCCTCGGCCAGCGCCGCGAAGTGCGCACCCGCCGCCACCAGGCTCTTGCCCGAACCGGTCGGCGTCGCCAGGATGACGTTGTTCCCGGAGACCAGCTCGATCAGCGCCTCCTCCTGCGCCGGGTACAGCGTGATCCCGCGCTCCTCCGCCCAGGCTGCGAACGTCTCGTACAGCGCATCGGGAGTGGCGGGCTTCGGCATCAGATCAAGGAGGGTCACGCCGCTATCTTGCCTGCTCGCCGCCACCCCGGGCAAAGCCCGGGATCACTCGACGGGAACGGCGGGGGCCGTGGCGGCGAGCCGGGGGGTGTTGGCGCACCTGTACGCGCCCTGAGCGGCCCGCGCGATCTTCAGCGCGACATCGGCGTACGTCTGCCGGATCCTGGCACGGGACGAAGTGGAGACCCAGGGCTCTCCGTCGACGGAGACCTGGACGTACGCCGGGGCGGCGTCGCCCTTACGGAGCTCCGCCGGAAGCTGGTATCCGTCGCAGCGGACGTACAACCGCACCCGGGGAGAGTTGTCGCCGCCCGCGTCGGCCACCCAGCCCACCGAGTCCTGGCCGAAGTCCAGTGGCATGGTGCGACCGACCTCCCGGGTGTCCTTCTGCCGGTCGGCGTCGATCCCGTCGTACGCGGGAGAGACGGTCGCCGACAGAAGGGCGTCGGCCGTCGTATGCTGCCCGGCCCACCAGACTTCGCACTTGCCGTATCGGTCGCCGCCGACCGGGTCCGACGGGGTTGCCATCCGGTCCTGGCGGTCGCCCTCGTAGCCACGGCCGTCCGGGCCCGCCAGCACCTTGAGTTCGTCCTTGGTGACCAGGGACCAACAGGCGCTCTGCGGCAGCTCCACCTCCTGCCACGGCTTCCACGCCCACAACCCGCCGCCCACAGCCGCCGCCACCCCGAGGGCGACGGCGGCGTGCCAGGGACGGACCCGGGACCTGCGCCGGGGCGGGTCGTCCGAGGACGGCGGGATGATGTGGGCGACGTCAACCATGTCTCAACGCTCTCGGTCGTGGCCTGGGACGTGGCGTCCGGGCGCCTAGTTCTTCTTGGGGAAGGCAGTGCCGAAGGAGCTCGTGCCGCTGCCGTAGCCGGTGTTCTCCTCCTGGGCGGCCCGGCGAGCCACGTCGTTGATGTAGTTCGGGTCGGCGCCCGTTGCGCGGCCGGCGTCGCGCACCGCATTGATGATCGCCTGCTGGGCGTTGGTCTCGGCGTTCTGCTTCGCGGTCACGGCCTCGTCGCTCGCGGCGTTGTGGGTGTCCACCTTGTACCCGGCGGCGACGTTGTCCATGATCTGGTTGGCCACGTTGTCGATGCCCTCGCCGATCAGGGGTGCCCGCTCCTTCAGTGCGTCGCCGGCGAACGACCAGAGCTGGCCGGCGAGTTCCCGCTTGGTGTCGATGGCGGCGTTGTACGCGGCGTCGCTGGCGGTGTGCTTGTTGTACACCTCGTCGACCATGGCACTCGTGATGAGGCCGTTGACCTGGCCGGCCGGTTTGGCGATGTTCTCGACCGCCACGGCCAGGTCCCTGTGCAGCTCGGGGTGGGCCAGCACGTCCTGGATCTGGGCGGTGGTGTAGGCCTGCTGCCCGGCAGCGATCGAGGCGTAGGCGTCCGGGTTCCGGCCGAGTGTGCCGAGGAGCCGTTCGACCTCGCCCGTCCTGAAGAGGTGCGAGTCGGAGCCCGGTCCTTCCAGGGCGCCCTGAATGTCGCCGATGTAGTTGGCGGTCATGTTGCCGAGGCTGCCATTGAGGTTCGAGAACCGTCCGCCGTTGAGGAGGTCCGGACCGTCGCCGGTGCCGAACCTGGCCACAACCTGTTGCGTGACGGTGTTCATCTCGCTGGTGTGCGGAGGGAACTTGCCGTGCACGTCGTCGTACGCTCGGCCGGTGGTCGCGGCCTCCAGAGCGTGCCCGAGGGAGGTGACGTCGAAGGGGTCGGCGGTGCCCGGGTTCGGCCGGGGCGGGTACTGCTGGTCGAGCAGCAGGGACCTGGAGCCGTTGTCGGTGAGCATCTTGAGGTAGGTGTTTTCGCCGCCGTGGCTCTTGACCGTGCCGTCGGGGTTGTATGTCGTCGGCGTGTCGTGGAAGAACTTGGTGGCCGCCTCAGGGCTGTGCCCGAGTGCGTCCAGGACGGCGGACATCGGGTTGATGCCCCTGACATTGCCGTCCTTGTCGGGGACGCCGATGAACTTGAGCTCGGTGAACGGGTACGAGGCCTTCGTTGCGGCGTCCCACCGCATCGGGTTCTCGTTGGTCAGCTGGGTGACATGCTCGGCGATCGGGTCGAGGAAGTGCGCGTCGTACTTACCGCTGCGCAGCACGTTGGCGAGGATCTGGTAGCCGTACGGGCTGTGCGCCGGATCGGCGCCGGCCGGCACCGGGATCTGCGTGGCGCCGGCGGCTCGCAGCTTCGTCTCCCACTCGTCCGAGACGTGAAACGGCTGCTTGGTGTCGGTCGCGGTGGCGAGGGTGAGGCCCAGGTCCGTCTGGATGCCCTTGATCGCGGCGGCGCGGGCCGGGCTGTTGGCGTAGTCCCCGCTCTGGGCCATCGCACCGTACTTCGACAGGAAGGTCGCCGGGTCCTGGCCGCCGTAGAAGCTGCCGGCGAACCGGGGGTCCTGGTGGTAGTGGTCCAGGATGTTCTGGAGGTTCTTGAGCTGCGCGTCGGTGGCCTTGTCGCCGAGGCCGAGGATGTAGGTGGCCATCTTGGCCTCCTCCTCCGGGATGCCGCCGACCGGGTTGGCGTTGAAGGCGGTGCCGTCACTGCCGGTGTCGTCGCCCAGGGCCCTGGCAGCGTCGATGTCGGCCTCGGTGGCGCGGTCGATCGCGTCGCCGATGGCCTTGGCCGCGGAATCGGCCTTGGCCTTCCAGCTCTTGCCGTACTCCGGGTCGCGCTTGTCCTCCCGGGTCGTGGGCGCGGGCCAGCTCACCGCGCCCTCGCCGTCGACGGTGAGGCCGGCCGTGGTGGCGTTGTGCACGGCATTGGTGAGGTCCTGCTTGGCGGCCGTGATCTCGGTGTGGGCGTCCCGAAGGGTCTTGGCCAGTGCCGAGGCCTCCTCGAAGGCGGCGTGGATCTGGTCGCGGGCCCAGGTGAGCTTGGCGTTGGCGAGGCCGGCGGCGTCACCGTGCCAGCCGGACTGCGTGATGGTGCCGATGACCTCGTTCTGCATCCGCTGGGTGAGGTCCCACTTGCGGACCAGGGCCTCGAAGTCGCCCGCCGCCGCGTTGAGGCTGCTGAGGTCGACCTGCTGGAGCTGGCTGAATGTCACCATGATCGTGTTGCTTCCCCCCGCTTGCGCTGCGGCTAGCTCTTGGCGCCCTGCGGCTTGTCGAAACTGGCGTGGATGTCGCTCTCGGTCTTGCTGTACGTCTGAGCGGTGGTCTGCAGGTTGGTGCCGATGTCGCCCACGGTGCCCTTCAGGGCGTCGGCCTGACTCGACCACGTGTTCCAGGACCCGGTGAGTGCGCCGCCGAGGGACCACCCCTTCAGCGCGCCGGCCGCGGCGGCGACGTGGTCACCGGGCTGGGTGCACTCGGACTTGACGGCGTCCCGCAGCGCGAAGGCGTTCTGGGCGGCTTGCTGGAGCACTCCGGTGTTGACCGTCACGGCTGCGCCGCCGCCTGCCGGGTTCAGGGAGACCGGGGCGGCGTTGCCGCCGGCCAGGTCCGGGAACTGCTTCTTGGCCGCTTCGGTCAGATTGCCTTTGTCGTCGAAGAGCCAAGGATTCATTCGACGCTCGAACTCGAGGTCCGTCACGTTCCCACCCCCAGGAGAAGATCGGCATGGAGCGTACCCGAAAGTATTGCCGTTGTGGTGGGAGGTCTCGCCGAAATGATCGAATGGATGGCGCGAAAGGAAACGTTCAGCATTTTTTCGGTTTACATCAGGTGAACAAAAAGTGGACGGTGACAAGAAAGTCCCGGCAGAGCTGTGCCGAGTCGCACATTGCCCCCGTCTCGCCGCCCGTGCCAGAGTGCCGGGCATGGCCCACCCCCTCGCTTCCCAGACCCGCCCCGCCGTCACGCCCGCCGTCGCGCCCGCCCCCGGGCGGGTCTTCGACTGGCTCGACGAGGCCGCCGAACTGCGCGCCGACGCCGGACTGACCCGGCGGCTGCGCAGCCGCCGCGCGGAGGACGCGGTGCTGGACCTCGCGGGCAACGACTACCTCGGGCTGACCAGGCACCCGGCCGTGACCAGGGCGGCGGGCGAGGCCGCGCTGCGGTGGGGCGGCGGGGCGACCGGATCGCGGCTGGTGACCGGGACGACCGCGCTGCACACCGAACTGGAGCAGGAACTGGCCGAGTTCTGCGGGGTGGAGGCCGCGCTGGTGTTCTCCTCCGGGTACACCGCCAACCTCGCCGCACTGACCGCACTGACCGACCCGGACACCCTGATCGTCTCCGACGCCTACAACCACGCCTCGCTGATCGACGGCTGCCGGCTCGCCCGCGCCGACGTCCACCGGGCGCCGCACAGCGACCCGGCCGCGGTGGCCGAGGTACTGGCCGGGCGGGAGCAGCGGCGGGCGCTCGTGGTGAGCGACTCGGTGTTCTCGGTGGACGGGGACGCGGCGCCGCTGCGCGGACTGTCCGAGGCCGCCCGGGCGCACGGCGCCGCTCTGCTGGTGGACGACGCCCACGGGCTCGGCGTGCTCGGCCCCGGCGGGCGCGGGGCGCTGGCGGCGGCCGGACTGGCCGGGGAGCCGGACACCGTCGCCACCGTGACCCTCTCCAAGTCGCTCGGCTCCCAGGGCGGCGCGGTGCTCGGCCCGCGCCGGGTGATCCGGCACCTCACCGAGACCGCCCGCACCTTCATCTTCGACACCGGCCTCGCCCCCGCCGCCGTCGGCGCCGCCCTGGCCGCGCTGCGCCTGCTGCGCGCCGAACCGCAGCGCGCCGATCGGGCCCGCGAGGTCGCCCGCAGCCTGTCCGCCCGGCTGACCGCCGCCGGCCTGCACGCCTGCGAGCCGGACGCGGCCGTGGTCTCGGTCCGCGCCCCGGGCCCGGAGGCCGCCGTCGCCTGGGCGGCGGACTGCCTCCGCGCGGGCCTCGCGGTGGGCTGCTTCCGCCCGCCGTCCGTCCCGGACGGCATCTCCCGACTGCGCCTGACCGCCCGCGGGGACCTCACGGACGCCCAGGTCGCCGACGCCGTCCGCACCATCGCCGACCTCGCCCCGGCCGGCGCGCGGAGCTGACGGCGGCCCGGGGTTCGATCAGGGCGTGAGGTCGATGACCCGCACGGGCTGACCGGCCCACCGCGCGGGTTCGGTGGTGGCCACGACCGCCCCGGACGGACGGTCCGGGGTGGGCGCGGCGGCGTGGCGGGTGTGGGCCTGGGCCCAGGTGGTGTCACCGGCCACGGCCAACGCGGCCGAGAGGTCCAGATCGAGGACGGTGACGCCGGGAAGTGCTGCCAGGTGCCCGGCGGTGCCGGGGCAGGTGCGGTCGGCCTCCACCAGGGCGCACGCGGGTGCGTGGAGGTACCAGCCCGGCTCGGCGTGGGCGCGGTGGATGGGACGGGATGCCAGCAGGTTGCCGCGTCCGGCCGCGATCATGGCGGTGTCGTCGAGGACGACGTGCAGTTCGGTCACCGGATCTCGGGTACGCACCCGTACCCGCCAGTGCCCTTGCGGCTGACCGCTGGGGGTGGAGGACGGCGCGGGGAGCCGCCGATGTCAGGAGGGTGGGATGGCAGGGCTGAGCTGGCAGGACCACGCCGGGTGGCTGCGCGATCCGGGCCGGGACGGCTGGCTGCCGGGCGGGGGCATCGTGGACACCACGGTGGGGGACTGGCAGGCGGTGCTGGACCTGGTGGTGGAGCGGGGCTGGGAGCGGACGTTCGTCGTGGGCTGCTTCGAGGTGCCGCTGCCGCGGGCCGAGGAGGTCCTCTCCTGGCCGCAGGGCGGGGCCGCGCGTCCGGTGTTGAGCGTGCGCCCGGGGCCCGAGGTGGGGGTGGTGTTCCGGTTCGGCAGGGCGGAGCGGATCGACTTCGACGTCGATGTCGAGCAACTCCGCGGCCAGGAAGGGCTGGACGTGCTGTGCGGCTTCCTGGCCGCGGTCGGGCGGCGGCTGGGCAGGTCGGTGCCGACGGACGTCGGGGGCGGCGGCCCGTTCCTCGGGTACGACCTGGAGACCGACCGGGTCCGGGTGCGCTGACCCCGGCGGGCCCTACGGCTGCCCGAGGACCAGCAGGGCCTCCGCGCCGACCGGGCGGTAGCCGGCGGCTTGGAAGGCACGGACGCTGGGGGCGTTGCCGGGGGCCTGCTGGGCCCAGACGGCGTCGCCCTCCGGGAGGAGGTGGCGGGCGGCGGTGGCCAGGGCGCGGCCCAGGCCCCGGGCCCGGGTGCGCGGGTCGACCTCGACGGCGCTCTCCCAGCGGCCGGCCACGCCGCGGCCCAGGATGAGCACGCCGCCGTCGGTCTCGTACACCCGGACGTCCTCGCGGTAGCGCAACGCCCGTACCACGCGGGGGTGTTCGCGGTCCTCGACCGGGGTGAGGGGCAGCGGTGGCGGGCCGGGGAGGCGGTCGGCGACGGTGAGCAGGTCGATGTTGTTGACGGTCCGTCCGGTCCGTTCCGTGAAGGCGGTGAGGAAGGGCGGGCAGAGCGGTACGGACAGTGGGTCGCCGGGGGCGGCGGCGAGGGCGGCGTGCACCCAGTCCGGGTCCTCGTCGGTGAAGACCACGGCGTGCGCGGCGAAGGAGACCACCCCGGCTTCGCGCGGCGATGGCTGGGGCACGACCGTCACCGTCCCGTCCGGCGGCGGGAACACGCCGCCCGCCGCGTCGGCCAGGATCTCCGCCAGTCCCCGTACACCCATGTCCGTTCCCTCCCTGGAAAGCCGTTCCGTTCAGTTGATCACCGCGGGCGGCGGGTACGCCAGCAGGCGGCGCCAGAACGGCAATCGGCGCACACGGCTCAGGCGGGCTTCCTGCGGGCCCGGCTCGGCTGCACCCGGGTCGGCTCGCCGGCGGCCTTGGGGTGGTCGGGCGGGTAGGGGAGTTCGCCGAGGCCCTCGTCGTGCAGCTGCTGGTCGTAGAGCTCCAGCAGGGCGTCGAGCCGGAAGGCGTGCTCCGTCATCTCCGCGTTGAGGTCGCCGAGTTCGGCGAAGCGGGCGGGGACGGTCCGCAGGTCGAAGTCCTCGGGGGTGGCGTCGTCGAGTTCGTCCCAGCGCAGCGGGGTGGAGGCGGTGGCGCGTGGTCGGGCGCGCAGCGAGTAGGCGGAGGCGATGGTGCGGTCGCGGGCCATCTGGTTGTAGTCGACGAAGATGCGTTCGCCGCGTTCCTCCTTCCACCAGGCGGTGGTGACCTTGCCGGGCATCCGCTGTTCCAGCACCCGGCCGAGGGCGATCACGGCGTGCCGCCCGTCGGTGAAGGTCCACTCGGGCACCAGCGGCACGTAGACGTGCAGGCCGCGCCCGCCGGAGGACTTGGGCCAGCCGCGTAGTCCGTGCTCCTCCAGCAGGGCGCGCAGTTCGTGGGCGGCGCGGACGGCGTCGTGGAAGTCGGTGCCGGGCTGGGGGTCGAGGTCGATGCGCAGTTCGTCGATGTGGTCGGTGTCGGCGCGCCGGACCGGCCAGGGGTGGAAGGTGAGGCAGCCCAGGTTGGCGGCCCACAGCACGGCGGCCGGTTCGGTGGGGCAGATCTCGTCGGCGGAGCGGCCGCTGGGGAACTCGATCCGGGCGGTGGGCAGCCAGTCCGGCAGGCCCTTGGGGGCGCGTTTCTGGTAGAAGAACTCGCCGTCCACGCCGTCGGGGAAGCGCTGGAGGGTGGTGGGCCGGTCGCGCAGCCCGCGCAGCACCCCGTCGGCGACGGCCAGGTAGTACTGGGCGACGTCCAGCTTGGTGAAGCCGCGCTCCGGGTAGTACACCTTGTCCGGGTTGGACAGCCGGACGGTGCGCCCGGCGACTTCGAGTTCGACGGCTGAGCCCATGGCTCTCACGCTAAGGGCGCCGTGCCCGGCGCGCGCCCCGGGGCGAACCGCGCGAGGCTGGGACGCATGGACCTGCCCGTGATGCCGCCGGTGGCGCCGACGCTCGCCAAGTCGGTGGCCAGGATCCCGCCGGGGATGCAGTACGAGGCCAAGTGGGACGGCTTCCGCAGCATCGTGTTCCGCGACGGCGACGAGGTGGAGCTGGGCAGCCGCACCGGCAAGCCGCTGACCAGGTACTTCCCCGAGCTGGTGGCGGCCTTCCGGCGGGAGCTGCCGCCGCGCTGCGTGCTGGACGGCGAGGTGGTGATCGCCCGGGACGGGCGGCTGCGCTTCGAGGAGCTGCTGGAGCGGATCCACCCGGCGGCGAGCCGGGTGAAGCTGCTCGCCGAGCGGACGCCCGCCTCCTTCATCGCCTTCGACCTGCTCGCCCTCGGTGACGACCCGCTGGTCGACGAGCCGCTGTCGGTGCGCCGCGCGGCCCTGGAGACGGCGCTCGCCGGGGCCGCCGACCCGGTGTTCACCGCCCCGGCCTCGACCGACCGTGAGCTGGCGCAGACCTGGTTCGCCGAGTACGAGGGCGCCGGGCTGGACGGGGTGGTGGCCAAGCCGCTGGACCAGCCGTACCGGCCGGGCGAGCGGACCATGTTCAAGATCAAGCACGAGCGCACCGCGGACTGCGTGGTGGCCGGCTACCGCGAGCACAAGAGCGGCCCGGTGGTCGGCTCGCTGCTGCTGGGCATCCACGACGACGAGGGCCGGCTCCAGCACGTCGGCGTGTGCGCGGCCTTCTCGATGGCCCGCCGCCGCGAACTGGTCGAGGAGCTGGCCCCGCTGAGGATCGACGACCTCACCCGACACCCTTGGGGCGCTTGGGCGGAGGAGTCCGCGCACGCGGAGGGGCGGCTGCCGGGGGCGGTCAGCCGCTGGACCGGCGGCAAGGACCTGTCCTGGATCGCGCTGCGCCCGGAGCGGGTGGTCGAGGTGGCCTACGACCACATGGAGGGCACCCGCTTCCGGCACACCGCGCAGTTCCGCCGCTGGCGGCCGGACCGCACGCCGGAGAGCTGCGGCTACGGGCAGTTGGAGGAGCCGCTCTCGTACGACCTCGGCAAGGTGCTGGGGATATGACGGACCGTCATGAATGCCGTGGGCCCGACCCGGTCGCACCGGGTCGGGCCCACGTCCTGCCCGCTGGGGTCAAGCCCGCACGGTGGTGGGGGCGTTGCTCGGGAGTGAGGGTGCGCCGCTGCCGGAGCTGCCGGCCGAGGGGGAGCCGGACGCCGAGCCGGACGCCGAGCCCGAGGCCGGGGCTGACGGCGGGGCGGTCTCCGCCGGGAGCGCGTAGACGTTGTTCGGCGAGATGATCTTGGTGATCGCGTTCGCGAACAGCGTCGACGGCTCCTGGCCCTGGGCGAGCACGTCGGTGTTGAGCAGCAGCACCAGGGTGGCCTGGGCGTCCGGCATGTACACCGCGACGCTCTCGTAGCCCGGCATCGAGCCGTTGTGCCCGATCCACCCGTTGTTGTTGAACAGCCCGAAGCCGTAGGTGACGCCCGCGTCGCCGGTGGGCAGGGTCTTCAACCGCTCGGCCTGGCTCGCCGGGCTGATGATCGCGCCGGTGGCCATGGTCTTGGCCCAGCTCTCCAGGTCGGCGAGCTGGGTGATGACGGCCCCGGCCGTCCAGGCCCAGGACGGGTTCCAGTTGGTGGCGTCCTGGATGTCCCCGTTGGGCGTCTGGTTGGTGTAGCCGTGGGCGTGCGGATCGGGGAGCGTCCCGTCGGTGGGGAAGCTCGTCTTGGCCAGCGATGCGGGGGCGAACACCTGGGCCTGGAGGAAGTCGCCGGCACTCTGCCCGCCGACCTTCTCGATCAGCTTGCCCAGGATGATGTAGTTGCTGTTGTTGTACTGGAACCGCTGGCCGGGCGGGAACACGGCGGGGTGCTTGTAGCCGTAGGCGAGCAGCTGGTCCGGGGTGAACACGTGGTTCGGGTCGCCGATCAGGGTGTTCACGAAGTCCGGGTCGGAGCTGTACGGGAACAGGCCGCTGCGCATCTCGCCGAGCTGGCGGACGGTGATCCCGTCGCCGCCGGGGACGCCGTCCACGTACTTGGAGATCGGGTCGTCCAGCCCCACCTTGCCCTGGTCCACCAGGCGCAGCACGGCGGTCGCCGTGAAGGTCTTGGTCTCGCTGCCGATGCGGGTGAACAGCCCGGGGTCCATCGGAGTGTTGGCGCTCTTGTCGGAGACGCCGAAGGACTTCTGGTACGTGCCGCCCGGCGTGATGATCCCGACCGAGATGCCGGGAACCGAGTTCTGCTTCAGCACCTGCTGGACCGCGACGTCCAGCTTGGCGGTGACGACCGGGGTCAACGGCACCACCGCGTTCGAGGAGGCGCTCCCCGAGGGGGAGCCCCCCGGGGACGGGCTGAGCGCGGCCGGTTCGGCGGTGACCGCCGGCTCGGCGGCCTGCCGGGTGGACGTCGACTCTCCGGAGCAGGCGGTGGCGGCCAGCAGGCCGGTCAGTGCGAGGGCGGCTCCTGCGGCCAGCCGGGCGGAGCGGGGAGCGGCCGGGCGGGGCCGTCGGGTGTTGGTCATGGGGGTGGACGCCTCTCTGCGGCGAAGCGGCGAAGGGCCCCGGAGCGCTGCTCCACGGGGCCGTGGGGGAGCGTCGCCACCGTAAGCACCGCGCTCGAACACCCGCGCGCCGGTGGCGGCCGGGCTGGCCCGAACGGACCCAAGCCCACCCGACTGGCCCGCTCCCACTGGCGGACCGTTGTCAAGTACCCCGGAGTCACGGCCGGTTGGTGTCGCGACCGGTACCCCGCGCTCGGCCGGACGGGTGAGCACCGGCACGCCGCACCCGCCCCCGGGCCCAGCTCGGGCACGATCGTTCAGCCCAGCTGTGGCCGTCCTTAAGAATTCCTCGATGGACCGCACCCCCTCTCACCAGGCAGATTTCTGCCTGTCGGAGCGTGCCCGCCAGGAGCGGCCGCCCCGCGCCCTGCGGCCTGCCGACCCTCGAAGGCCGTCCCGGATCAGCACGTCAGGAGCCGTCGCCCGTGAAGGCACTCGTCAAGCAGCACGCCGAGCCCGGCCTGTGGATGATCGACGTCCCCAAGCCCGAGATCGGCCCCGGCGAGGTGCTGATCAAGGTGCTGCGCACCGGCATCTGCGGCACCGACCTGCACATCCGCAAGTGGGACGGCTGGGCGCAGCAGACCATCAAGACCCCGCTGGTGCTCGGCCACGAGTTCGTCGGCGAGGTCGCCGAGATCGGCGCCGGCGTCGCGGACATCGCGATCGGCGACCTGGTCAGCGGCGAGGGCCACCTGGTCTGCGGCAAGTGCCGCAACTGCCTGGCCGGGCGCCGCCACCTGTGCCGCAACACCGTCGGCCTGGGCGTCAACCGGGACGGCGCCTTCGCCGAGTACGTGGCGCTGCCCGCCTCCAACGTCTGGGTGCACCGGGTGCCGGTCGACCTCGACGTGGCCGCGATCTTCGACCCCTTCGGCAATGCCGTGCACACCGCGCTGTCCTTCCCGCTGGTCGGCGAGGACGTGCTGGTCACCGGCGCCGGCCCGATCGGCATCATGGCGGCCGCCGTCGCCAAGCACGCCGGCGCCCGCAACGTGATGATCACCGACGTCTCCCCGTACCGCCTCGACCTGGCCCGCCAGGTCGGCGTGACGCTGGCGCTCAACGTCGCCGAGCACACCATCGAGGAGGGCCAGCAGAAGCTGGGCCTGCGCGAGGGCTTCGACGTCGGCCTGGAGATGTCCGGCCGCCCCGAGGCGATGCAGTCGATGATCGCCAACATGACCCACGGCGGCAAGATCGCCATGCTGGGCCTGCCGGCCGAGGACTTCCCGGTGGACTGGGCCTCGATCGTCACCTCGATGATCACCATCAAGGGCATCTACGGCCGCGAGATGTTCGAGACCTGGTACGCGATGTCCGTGCTGCTGGAGGGCGGCCTGGACCTGAGCCCGGTGATCACCGGCCGGTACGCCGCGGACGACTTCGAGGCCGCCTTCGACGACGCCGCGAGCGGCAACTGCGGCAAGATCATCCTCGACTGGACCGCCTGAGCCCTGCCCGGCCCCCGCCTGAGCCCGCTGATCCGCCGCCCCGCCGCTACGACTAGGAGTCTGTCCGTGTTCGACAACGTGCGCGCCGACATCGCCACCACCCTCGACGAGATCCGCGAGGCCGGCCTGTTCAAGCCGGAGCGGGTGATCGGCAGCCCGCAGAGCGCCGAGGTCACCGTCACCTCCGGCGGCCGCCCCGGCGAGGTGCTGAACTTCTGCGCCAACAACTACCTCGGCCTGGCCGACCACCCCGAGGTGCTCGCCGCGGCCAAGGACGCGCTGGACCGCTGGGGCTACGGCATGGCCTCGGTGCGCTTCATCTGCGGCACCCAGGACGTGCACAAGGAGCTGGAGAACCGCCTCTCGGCCTTCCTCGGCCAGGAGGACACCATCCTCTACTCCTCGTGCTTCGACGCCAACGGCGGCGTCTTCGAGACCCTGCTGGACGACCGTGACGCCGTCATCTCCGACGCGCTCAACCACGCCAGCATCATCGACGGCATCCGGCTCAGCAAGGCCCGCCGCCACCGCTACGCCAACCGCGACCTGGCCGACCTGGAGCAGCAGCTCAAGGAGACCCAGGACGCCCGCCGCCGCCTGATCGTCACCGACGGCGTCTTCTCGATGGACGGTTACGTCGCCCCGCTGCGCGAGATCTGCGACCTGGCCGACCGGTACGACGCCATGGTCATGGTCGACGACTCGCACGCCGTCGGCTTCGTCGGCGCCGGCGGCCGCGGCACCCCCGAACTGCACGGCGTGATGGACCGGGTGGACATCATCACCGGCACCCTGGGCAAGGCGCTCGGCGGCGCCTCCGGTGGCTACGTCGCCGCCCGCCGGGAGATCGTCGCCCTGCTGCGCCAGCGCTCCCGCCCGTACCTGTTCTCCAACTCGCTGGCCCCGGTGATCGCGGCCGCCTCGCTGAAGGTGCTCGACCTGGTCGAGCAGTCCAACGAACTGCGCGAGCGCCTCGCGGCCAACACCGCGCTGTTCCGCAGCAAGATGACCGAGGCCGGCTTCGAGATCCTGCCGGGCGACCACCCGATCGCCCCGGTGATGATCGGCGACGCGGCGAAGGCGGGCCGGCTGGCCGAACTCCTGCTGGAGCGCGGCGTGTACGTGATCGGCTTCTCGTACCCGGTGGTCCCGCACGGCGCTGCCCGGATCCGGGTCCAGCTCTCCGCGGCCCACTCCACCGAGGACGTCGAGCGCGCCGTCGCCGCCTTCGTGGACGCCCGCGCCGCGCTGGAGGGCTGACCCCCGCAAGGGGCTGATCCCCACAAGCCGCCCGCGGGGCCGAGCCGCTCGGAACCGGCCCGTCCCCGCGGGCTCACAACCGCCCGGCGGCGGTGGTGAATCGATTCGCCACCGCCGCCCGGCCCCCATGACCAACTGCCCCACCCTCCCGCCTCGGGGGTGGGACACCGGCCCGCTCCGGTGTCCCACCCCCGTTCGCGGCTCCGGCCCCCGAGCTCACGTTACCGGCCAGTAATTTGGCTGATCATCACCTCCTCCGGAGCCGGTTCCGCTCACTAGGCTCACCAAGATCACATCGGGTGGACTGAGGGAGCAGAGCGTGATGGCACGACCCCACCGGACCGGCGGACACCGGGCGGCGAGCACCGCCCTCGCCCTGGCGCTCGGGCTCGGGCTGGCAACGGGTGCGGTGGCACCGCCCGCAGTTGCCGCGCCCGCCGCACCCGCCGCACCCGCCGCGCCCGCCGCTGCGACGGTGCTCGGCGGCTTCCGGCTGGCGGACATCACCGCCCGGGACGGCGTCGTGCTCAAGGCCGACGTGTTCACCCCGCCCGCCGGGACGCCCGGGGCGGACGCCCGGGGGCGCTACCCGGTGGTGGTGCAGCCCGCGAGCTGGGGGCAGAACGACCTGGAGTACGTCGCCCAGGGGCACCGGTTCGCCGCCGCCGGCTACGTCGTCGTGACGTACACCGTGCGCGGGTTCTGGGGTTCGGGCGGCGAGGTGGACGTCGCCGGGCCCAAGGACGTCGCCGACATCTCCACGGTGATCGACTGGGCCCTCTCCCACACCCCGGCGGACCCGGACCGGGTCGGCATGATCGGCCTGTCGCTCGGCGGCGGCCTCACCCTCCTCGGTGCCGCGTTCGACCCGCGGATCAAGGCCGTCGCCTCGCTGAGCGGCTGGGCCGACCTGACCGACGCGCTGTACAGCGGGCAGACCCGGCACATCGGCGCCGCCACCAGGCTGGCCAGGATCGAGGGCCTGACCGGCCGCAAGAGCCCGGAGTTCGCGACCGCGCTGGACGACCTGTTCGCCGACCGCGACCTGCCCTCGGTGATCGCCTGGGCGAACCTCCGCTCGCCCGCCGCCTACCTGGACCGGATCAACGCCAACGGCGCCGCGGTCTACCTGGCCAACGGCTGGAACGACAGCTTCTTCAACCCCGGCCAGATGACCGACTTCTACCAGCGGCTGACCGTCCCCAAGCGCCTCGAACTGCGGCCCGGCGACCATGCGACCCAGGAGGTCACCGGCCTGCTCGGCTTCTCCAACGCCACCTGGGACGACGCCCGCGGCTGGCTCGACCAGCACCTCAAGGGCGCGGCCGGCGCGGGCCTGCCGCAGGGCGTCGGCCTGGAGGTCCGCCCGGGCGGCGGCCACGAGGCGTACCCGGACTGGGGCTCGGTCAACTCCCGCACCGAGCAGCTGACGTTCGACGGCACCGGCACCGTCCGCGGTGACCGGGCCTCCGGCGCGAGCGGCGGCACCGTGATCCTCGGCGGCCTGGTCGACCAGTGGCTGCACCAGCCGCCGACCGTCCTGGTGCCCCTGCTCGACCGCGACGCCGCCGCCGTCCGGCTGTCCGAGCCGTACGGGCAGGGCCTCGCCGTGCGCGGGGCCGTCCGGGTGCGCACCACCGTCACCGACTCCGCGCCGCAGGGCACGGCCGTCGCCTACCTCTACGACGTGGACGCGCTCGGCGTCGGCCGGCTGATCGCGCACGCCCCGCAGAGCTGGGCCGGCCGCCCGGCCGGGCAGTCCTTCCCGCTGGACGTCACGCTGTTCCCCACCGCGTACGACCTCCCGGCCGGACACCGGCTCGCGCTGGTGCTCGGCACCCGGGACGGCCTGTACGGCGGCGAGACGCCGCAGGACGCCACGGTGGCCTTCGGCCCGGCGGAGGTCTCGCTGCCCGTCCGCTGAGCTTCCGCGGACGCCCCCGCCCCGCCCTCCCGCAGCCGGCGGGCGGGGCGGGGCGGGGGCCGAGCGCCGGCGGCCCGGAAGTCAACAGCTGGGATGAATCCGATCGGAAACTACGTCAGCAGACGTATATCGACCGGCCGCCCGGCTGCCCGGCTCCCGGCGAGAGCGGCTCAGAGGAGGCGGCGGAACACGTCCGTGACGGCATTGGTGTCGCCCGGCACCAGGTTGCCGTCCTCGGCGTCGAACAGCACCGTGTCGCCGGAGGCGTCGACGTACGGGTTCTGCGCGCCGGCGGTGCTCTGGGCGCCGTCCGAGGTCAGGCTGACCCGCTCGATCCGGCCGGTCCACAGGTCGCGGCGGAACACGTCGGAGGCCTGGTTGGTGTCGCCGGGGACGAGGTCGTCGTCGGCGGAGTCGAAGTAGACCCAGCGGCCGTCGGCGGTGATCACCGGGTCGTAGGAGCCGTAGACGGAGGTGGTGCCGGGCAGCGGGGTGTTGACCGGGGTGACCTTGCCGGTGGCCAGGTCGTGGACGTACAGGTCCATCCGGAGGCCGTGCGAGCCGGGGCGGGGGCCGACGCCGTAGGTCGGCATGCCGTACAGCGCGTAGCGGCCGTCGGCGCTGAGCCGGGCGTCCATCAGGCCGACGCCGCGCTCGGCGCCGGTGTCGTCCACGCCGGCGACGACGGTCTTCCCGGTGGCGGCGGACCAGACGTAGTAGGGGTAGAAGTGCGGGCCGGCCAGCTCGGCGTGGGCGGCCGCCGGAGCGGCGGGGGCGGGCTCGGTGAGGTTGTCGGCGCGGGAGACGAAGCCGACCGTGCCGCCGTCCGCACTGATCGTCGGACGGTAGGAGTGGTTGTCCGCGCCGGTGCCGCCCGCGGGGCCGGTCGTGACCAGCCGGGTGGTGTGGGTCCAGCGGTCCGTGACATAGATGTTGATCTTGCCGCGGTGGATGCCGGTGGTCAGGTCGGTGCGGTTCGAGGCGTAGGCGACGAACCGGCCGTCCGCGCTCAGGGTGGGGTTGTCCGCGCTGCGGATGGTCTCGTCGTCGGTGGTGGCGAGCAGGCCGGCGGTGATCAGCTCGGTGCGGCCGGTCCAGCGGTCGTGGACGAAGACGTCGTTCGCGTGCTTGGCCTGGCCGGGGACGACGTTGGTGGCGGCGGTGCTGAACGCGACGAACCGGCCGTCGGCGCTGATCGAGGCGTCCGTGGTGGGGGCGTTCAGCTGCGAGCCGTCGTCGGCGACGCTGACCCGCTCGATGTGGCCGTTGCGCAGGTCGCGGACGTAGACCTCGCCGGAGTTCGGCGTGCCGGTGGACGGCAGCAGGTCGGTCGCGCCTGACGAGAACAGCGCCGAGCGGCCGTCCGCGCTCAGCCCGAGCCCGGTCGAGGCACCGTTCAGCTGCTCCCCCTTGAAGCCCTCGCTCACCCTGGCGGTCGCGCCCTTCGGCGGCCTGGCCTCGGCGGCGGGCACCGCGGCGCCCGCCACGACGACCGCGGCCAGCACGGTGGCGGTCCGGGCCAGCAGGCGGCGGGAACGTGAAGTGATCATGGACAGTCCTCCCCAGACGATCTCCGGGCCCACGAGTCCCCAGCGGCCCGGCTCGGCCACGAGCCAAGCGTCGATCGAGCGGGCCGGTCAACGGCGCCGGGCGATCTCCCGCCGAAATACGCCACCGGTGGTACTGCCCCGGAACCGCGCCCGGACCGGACCGCCGCGCCGCGCTGGCAGAATTGTCGTGTGATCGACGCACGACGGCTGCGGACCCTCCGGGCCGTGGCGGACCACCGCACCGTGACCGCCGCGGCGGCCGCCCTCTACCTGACCCCCTCCGCCGTCTCCCAGCAGCTGGCCGCCCTGGAGCAGGAGACCGGCCACCACCTGCTGGCCCGGGAGGGCCGGGGCGTGCGGCTGACCGCCGCCGGGGAGATCCTGCTCGGCCACGCCGACGCGGTGATGGCCCAGCTGGAGCGGGCCGAGGCCGACCTGGCCGCCTACAGCGCGGGCATCGCGGGCGAGGTCACCGTCGCCTCCTTCGCCACCGGCATCTCGCACGTGCTCGCCCCGGCGATCGGCCTGCTGGCCGGGCGCGCCCCCGGGGTGCGGCTCAAGGTGCTGGACGCCGAGGGCGACGCCAGCCTGCCGATGGTGCTGGACGGCCGGGCCGACCTCGCGGTGGCCGTCGAGTACCGGGGTGCCCCGCGCGCCGACGACGCCCGGCTGACCAGGGTCCCGCTGTACGCCGAGCCCTTCGAGGCCGTGCTGCCGCAGGCCCACCCGCTGGCCGCCGAGTCCGGGCCGCTGGCGGTGGCCGCGCTGGCGGACGAGCCGTGGATCGGCCCCTACCCGGGCAACCCCTGCCACGACGTGGTCCTGCTGGCCTGCGAGCACGCCGGCTTCCAGCCGCGCCTGCTGCACTCCTCCGACGACTTCCGGGCCGTCGTCGCCCTGGCCTCGGCGGGCGCGGGCGTCGCCCTGGTGCCGCGCTCCGCGCTGCGCGGGGTGGACCTGGCCCGGGTGGCCGTCCGTCCGGTCGACAGCGACCTGGCCACCCGCCGGGTCTTCGCCGCCGTCCGGGCCGGCGCCGACGGGCATCCGCTGATCCGCCCCGTCCTCGACGCACTGGCCGAGGCGGGCGCCGCCGGCGCCTGACCGATTTGCGCTCCGCGGAATTCACCGAATGCGTTCCGGGCGTTCGGGAATTCCCCGGTCAGGTATTCCCGGCTGTGCTCGGGTAAACCGAGGCGGTGAGCCGGGCGACTTCCGCGGCGGCCGGAACGAGATAGAAGTGGTCGCCCGCCAGGACGTGCAGCGAGAACGCGCCGTCGGTGGTGGCGGCCCAGCCGCGGGCCTGCTCCACCGTCACCTGCGGGTCCCGGTCGCCGGTCAGGGCGAGCAGGTCGGCGCGCAGCCGGGGCGCGTCGGTGGAGCGCCGGTAGCGGTCGATCAGCCGGTAGTCGTTGCGGATGATCGGCAGCAGCAGCTCGCGCAGGTCGGGGTCGTCGAGGACGGCGGCCTGGGTGCCGCCGAGCAAGGCCGCGACCAGCAGCCGGGTGACGGCGCTGCGGGGGAGCGGACGCAGTGGGTCTGCGAGGAGTCCTCGGGGTCTGGTTTTCCCTACCATCGCCGCTCCGCCGCGGCCCGCTAGAGTCGGGGACCGAGGGTTCGTACGCGTGCGGGGAGGGTGGAGCGCCATGACGGTTGCCGTCTGGGAGGCCGTGCGGCGGCGGCCGCTGGGCTTCCTGTGGTCCGCCTGGCCGCTGCGCACCTGGGCGTTCCTGCTGACCGGCACCGTCCAGGGCGCCGCCTCGCTGGTGGTGCTGGCCGTGCTGCTGTTCGTCGGCGTCGGGCTGTCGGTGGTCGGGATCGGGCTGGTGGTGCTGACCGGCGTCGCCGTGCTCGGGGTGCCGCTGGCGGTGCTGGAGCGGCGCCGACTGCTGCTGGTCGAGCCGGTGCCGCTGCCCGACCCGCACGGTTCGCTGCCCGGGGTCGGGGCGGCGGTCTGGCTGCGCAGCAGGCTCCGGGAGCGGGCGACCTGGCGCGAGCTGGCGTACGTGCTGATCCAGGCCGTGCTGTTCACCGCCAGCGGGATCGGCTTCGTCGCGCTGCTCGGGCTCTCCCTGATGCTGCTGGCGACGCCGCTGATCGTGTGGGCGATCAGCCCGGACACCGTGATGCTGTGGCCCGGCCGCCCGATCTCCGACCCGGTGGCGGCCCTGCCCGGCAGCGCCGCCGGGCTGCTCGGGCTGCTGGTCTCCGCCTACGCCGGTGCGCTGCTGGCCGGGGTGCAGGTGCGGACGGCGCAGTTCCTGCTCGCGGTGCGGGACGAGGATCTGGGCAGCCGGGTGGTCGAACTCACCCGCTCCCGTGCCCGGTTGGTGGACGCCTTCGAGGCCGAGCGGAGCCGGATCGAGCGCGACCTGCACGACGGCGCCCAGCAGCAGCTGGTCGCCCTGAGCATGACCCTGGGCCTGGCCGAGCTGGAGCTGCGCGGGCAGCACCCGGCCGCCGCCGAACTGGTCACCCGGGCCCGCGGCGAGGCCAAGCAGGCCCTGGAGCAGCTGCGCACCCTGGTGCGCGGAATCCACCCGCAGGTGCTGACCGACCACGGGCTGCCCGCGGCGGTCGCCGAACTGGCGCTGCGCAACCCGATCCCGGTCACCGTCGACATCGACCTGCCGCACCGGCTGCCCGGCCCGGTGGAGACCGCCGCCTACTTCACCATCACCGAGGCGCTGACCAACGCCTCCAAGCACAGCGGCGCGGACGAGGTCGCCGTCGCGGCCCACCTGAAGGGCGAGAAGCTCGTGCTGCTCGTCACCGACAACGGCCACGGCGGGGCCGATCCCGCCGCCGGCGCCGGCCTCCAGGGGCTGGCCGACCGGGTGGCCATCCTGAGAGGACGACTCATCGTGACCAGCCCGGTCGGAGGACCGACCCAACTGCGCGTGGAGGTCCCGTGCTCCGTGTAGTGCTCGCCGAGGACGCCGTGCTGCTGCGGGCCGGCCTGGTGGAGCTGCTCGGGCGGGTCGGCCACGAGGTGGTCGCCGCGGTCGGCGACGCCGGGGAACTGGCCCGCGCGGTGGACGCCGAGCGGCCCGACATCGTCATCACCGACGTGCGGATGCCGCCGGACTTCCGGGACGAGGGACTCAAGGCCGCCGTCGAACTGCGTTCCCGGCACCGGGGGTTGCCCGTCCTGGTGCTCTCCCAGTACGTGGCGACGGCGTACGCGACCCAGCTGTTCAGCAACGACTCCTCCACCGACGGCGGCCTGGGCTACCTGCTCAAGGACCGGGTCGGCGAGGTCACCGACTTCATCGACGCGCTGGAACGGGTGGCGGGCGGGCAGACCGTACTGGACCCGGAGGTGGTCCGGGTGCTGCTCCAACAGCGCACCGCCGACCAGCCGTTGAAGCGCCTCACCCCGCGCGAGCGGGAGGTGCTGGGGCTGATGGCGGAGGGCCTCAACAACCAGTCCATCGCCCAGCGGCTGACCGTCACCGAGGCCTCGGTGGTCAAGCACTCCAGCAACATCTTCATGAAGCTGGACCTCGATCCGGTGGAGGGCAACCGGCGGGTGCTGGCGGTGCTGGCCTACCTGCGCGGCGGAGGCGCCCGGTCTTAGGGCCGGACGCCCTAGCTAGGGCCTGTCCCCCGGCGGGACGGTCACCGAGCGCAGCTCCACCCCGGGGGTGAGCAGCCGGGTGAGCTGTTCCGCCGAGGCGTCCCAGGACCACTGCTCCTCGACCCACTCCCGGCCCCGCCGCCCGAACTCCCGGGCCCGGTCCGGGTCCAGCAGGGCGGCCGCGACGGCGTCGGCCACGGCCGGCACGTCCCGGCCGTCCACCACGCTCCCGGTCCGGCCGTCCAGCACCGTGTCCGGTGCGCCGCCGGAGTCGCCGACCACCACGGGCAGGCCGCTGGCGGCCGCCTCCAGGAAGACGATGCCCAGCCCCTCCGCCTCCAGGCCGGCCTTCCTGGTCCGGCACGGCATGGCGAAGACGTTCGCCGCCGCGTAGTACCAGGCCGTCGACGCGTGGTCCTGGCCGCCGGCGAACACCACGGCCCCCGGGGCGAGTTCGCTCGCCAACCGGCGCAGCCGCGGCTCGTCCGGGCCCTGCCCGACGATCACCAGGACGGCCCCCGGGACCTGCCGACGGATCAGCGGCAGCGCCCGGATCAGGGCGTCCTGGCCCTTGCGGGGCACCAGCCGGGACACGCAGAGGATCACCTCGGCGTCGCCGAGGCCGTGCTGCTCGCGGATCACCCGGCCGTGCTCCGCCGAGGGCCGGAACGCCCCGGCGTCCACGCCGGGGACGAGCCGCACCATCCGGGCCCGCGGGCCCAGCGCGGGGGCGATCCGGCGGCGGGTGTACTCGCCGAGGTAGGTGACGACGTCCACGTGGTTGCCTATCCGGCGCAGCAGCCGGCGGGCCAGCGGGGCGCGGGCCCACCAGATCTCGTGGCCGTGGGTGGTGGCGACGGTCCGCTCGATCCCGCCGCGGCGCAGCGCGGGCGCCATCGCCGCCAGCGGGGCGGCGGCCCCGAACCAGACCCGGTCGCAGCCGTGGGCGCGGGCGACCTCCAGGGCCCGGCGGGTCACCCGGGCGGTGGGCAGCAGGGTGCGGTTCGGGTCGCGGACCACCGGGAAGGGCAGGGTGGCGTCGTACGCGGCGTCACCCGGCTCGCTGGAGGTGTAGACGACCACGTCGTCGTCCGGCACGCGCACCGCCATCGCGTGCACGAAGGTCTCGATGCCGCCCTGCCGGGGCGGGAAGTCGTTGGTGACGATCAGCGTGGTGCCCATGGGTGTCGGTGCCTCGCTTCCGGGAGGGGTGGCGGGAGGGGTGGTCAGACGGTGAAGAGGTAGTTCCGGCAGTCGTCGCCGACCTGCGGGACGGGGATCCAGCGGCCGCGCCACCAGAGGTGCGGCCGGTAGCCGTACCGCTCCAGGTGCTCCAGAACGTCCGTGGCCCGGGAGCCGTACTTGGCCAGGTGCCGGTCCTCGATCTCCAGCAGCAGCGCCGGCCGGTGGCGGCGCAGGGTGGCGGATCCGCCGCGGAGCAGGGCCAGTTCGGCGCCCTCGACGTCGGCCTTGATGAACGAGATCTCGGTGAGGCGCAGTTCGTCGGCGACCCGGTCGAGGGTGGCGACCCGGGTGGGCACCCGGACCGAGGTGCTGAACTCGGCGTTCGGCCCGGGGCCGTCGGCACCCTCGGTGAGGTACGTGCGGCCGTGCACCGGGAGCCCGCGCCGCTTGGGCAGGCTGAGCGTGCCGCGCCCCGCCTCGGCGCCGAGGGCGAGCCGGTGCACGGCGACGTTGCGGGTGCCGAGCAGCCGGGAGGCGGTGCGCAGCCAGCGGGACGGGCCGGGCAGCGGCTCCACGCTGTGCACCCGGCCGGCCGGGCCGACCAGGGCGGACAGCACCCAGGTGTAGAGGCCGTACTCGGCGCCGATGTCGAGGCAGGTGGCGCCGGGGGCGACGACCTCGCGCAGCCCGGCGACCTCGGCCTCGACGAAGGACAGCCGGCCGCCGGCCCGGCGCAGCGCGCCGGCGACGGCCGTGGCACGGATGCCCGTGGGGCGGGTGCCGGCCCCGGCGGTGGGGTGCGGCCGGTCGGTGGGGTCGAGCGGGGCCGTGGCGTCCAGCGGCTGGAGGCTCATCGGACACCTCCTTCCTGGGAGGAACGGGTGGTGGTGGGTCCGGCCGCGTCCTCACGGAGCGGCGGCATCGGAATCGGGGCCGGGCCGGGGGCCGGACCCGCCGGGCGCGGCGCGGCCATGACGCGGGCCCAGAACGCCAGCACGGCCGGCAGCGCGAGGTAGCCGAAGCGGCCGGCCGGCGCCAGCAGGAAGGCCGCGCCCAGGCCGAGGGCCAGCCGGTCGGCGGCGGCGACGAGGTCGCGCGGCGGCCGGCGCACCAGCGAGACGGCGACGGCCAGGCCGCCGAGCAGCAGCAGGGCGACCGCCGCGCACCAGCCGGCCGTGCCGAGGTCGGCGAGCAGTTTGCCCGGCAGCGGACTGGCGGCCTCGGTGCGCAGCCCGCCGCGGCCGAGCGGGAAGGCCAGCACCTGGTCGACCATCGGCCCCGGGGCGAGTACCGCGGCAGGCAGCACCAGCACGGCGGTGCCCAGCAGCGCCGCGCCGAGGCAGCGGGCCGCGGCCCGCCGGCCGGCCGTGCCGGCGAGCAGCGCGACGGCGACGGCCACCGCGGGCCAGGCCGTCCACTTCATGGCGCAGGCGGCGGCCAGCACCAGCCCGGTGGCGGTCGGGCGGCCCACCGCGGCCAGTGCGAGGGCCAGGCAGAGCAGTCCGGTCAGCGGGAGGTCGACGCCGCTGACCGCGAGCGGCAGCGCCACCACGGGCGAGGCGACCAGGGCCGCCAGGGCCTGCCCGGACGGTACCGCGCCCCAGCGCCGCCCGTCGTCCGCCCCGGCCTCCGGCCCGGTGTCCGGCCCGGCGGCGCGCAGCAGCCGGTGGGCGAGCCACAGGCCGCCGAGGAGCACGGCCGCGCACCAGACCCGAGGCTCCCCGGCCAGCCGGGCCGGCAGGCCGTCGGCGCCGAGCAGCGCGCGCGGCACGCCCAGCAGCGCCATCGCCGGCAGGTACGGCGTCACCTCGCCCACCGTGTGCGGGTCGTCGAGGTAGGGCGAGACCTGGTGGACCAGCAGCGAGCCGGACCGCTCGATCACCCCGACCTCGCTCTGCGCCGCCCCGGAGTGCACCAGGAGCAGCAGCGGCAGGACGACCGCACCGGCGAGCGCGAGGGCGATCGACCCGGTCCGCGGGTCCCGCCGGGACGGCAGCAGGACGGTGACCGCCGCGGCGAGGTAGCCGACCGCGGCGACCGTCCCCCAGGTCCGGTGCGGGCCGAGGGAGGAGACGAGGGGGAACGAGGCGGCCCAGGCGGCGGATGCGAGCCATCCGGCGCACCAGTACCACCTGTGCCCGCCGGCTCCCGGGGCCCGGTGGGCCTGGTGAGTGAGCACCCCACCATTGCAGCCGCCGCCGGTCGGTGACGTCATGACAGCCAGGTCGAGAACCGGTGGTCGGGTTTCCCCTACCATCCGTGCGCCGGAAGGCCGTTGGGCGCCGGCACGGGATCGTGCCCGAACCGTCCGGGGCGGAGCGCGTAGGGTGGCGGGAAACATGACCGGCCGCACCCCTGGAGTCCCCATGACCTCGACCGTCGTCCCCGCCGGCCCGCTGCCGGTCGGGGTGATCGGCCTCGGCGACATCGCGCAGAAGGCCTACCTGCCGGTGCTCACCGCGCTGCCCGGACTGGACCTGCGGCTGATGACCCGGGACCGGGCCAAGCTGGACCGGCTGGGGGAGACTCACCGGATCGACGCCGGGCGGCGGTTCACCGACCTCGGCGCGCTGATCGACAGCGGCATCCGGGCCGCCTTCGTGCACGCGGCCACCGACCAGCACGTGCCGATCGTCGAGCGGCTGCTCGGCGCCGGGGTGGACGTGTACGTGGACAAGCCGCTCGACTACACCGTGGACGGCGCCCGCCGGCTGGTCGACCTCGCCGACCGGACCGGCCGTTCGCTGATGGTCGGCTTCAACCGGCGCCACGCGCCCGGGTACGTCCAGGCCCTGGAGCGCCCGCGCGACCTGATCGTGCTGCAGAAGAACCGCGAGGGCCTCGCCGAGGCCGCCCGGACGCTGGTCTTCGACGACTTCGTGCACGTGGTGGACACCCTGCGGTTCCTGGTGCCCGGCGAGATCGAGCACGTGGCCGTCCGGGCCCGCAAGGACCGGGAGGGCCTGGTCGAGCACGTGGTGCTGACGCTCGGCGGGGAGGGGTTCACCGCCCTCGGCATCATGAACCGGCTCTCCGGCTCCACCGAGGAGGTGCTGGAGGTCTCCGGCGGCGACTCCAAGCGCGAGGTGCGCAACCTCGCCGAGGTGATCGACCACCGCGGTCAGCCGACCGTCCGGCGGCGCGGCGACTGGGTGCCGGTGGCCCGCCAGCGCGGGATCGAGCAGTGCGTGCTGGGCTTCCTGGACGCCGTCCGGGCCGGGAAGACCCTGGACGCCCATGACGCGCTGCGCACCCACGAGTTGTGCGAGCTGATCGTGGAGCGGATCGGGGAAGCCTGACGGATCTTCTGCGCGCGCACATCAACGCCGGGTTCGCCCAGCAGGCCGGCGACCACGACCCGCGGGTGGTCCGCCTCAAGCCCTGACCTGAGCTGCGGTTATCCTGCCTCCGTCGTCGGCGGCCGCCGACGACGGAGGCGGATCGCGTGACGGGGGCGGGCATGGAGTACCGGATCGAGCGGATCGGTCGCGACGACTGGGAGCGGCTGCGCACCATCCGGCTGGCCCAGCTCCTCGACACCCCGCTGGCGTTCGGCGAGACCCACGCGTACGCGCTGCTCCAGGGTGAGGGCAACTGGCGGGCCCGGACGGACTGGCTGAACGAGCCCGGCCGGTTCGGCCTGGTCGCCGTGGACGAGACCGACCGGTGGATCGCCACCATGATCGCGACCCCCAGCCGCAAGGTCGCCACCGTCGACCTGATCGGCGTCTGGGTCGACCCGGCGCACCGCGGCCGCGAGCGCGGCGTCGCCGACGCCCTGCTGGACGCGGTGATCGCCCGGGCCCGGGAGGACGGCGCCGAGTGGATGCTGCTCGGCGTCCACGAGGCGAACGACCGCGCCGCCGCCTTCTACCGGCGGCGCGGCTTCACCTACACCGGCGGCGAGACCCCGTACGTGCTGGACGAGCAGGCCCGGATCCTGGAGATGGTCCTCCCGCTCGGATAGGGCTTCACCCCACGTACTCGGCGAGGTGCTCGCCGGTCAGCGTCGAGCGGGCCGCGACCAGCTCGGCCGGGGTGCCCTCGAAGACCACCCGCCCGCCGTCGTGGCCGGCGCCCGGGCCGAGGTCGATGATCCAGTCGGCGTGCGCCATGACCGCCAGGTGGTGCTCGATCACGATCACCGACTTGCCGGAGTCCACCAGCCGGTCCAGCAGGCCGAGCAGCTGCTCGACGTCCGCCAGGTGAAGCCCGGTGGTCGGCTCGTCCAGGACGTAGACCCCGCCCTTGTCCGCCATGTGGGTGGCCAGCTTCAACCGCTGCCGCTCGCCGCCGGACAGCGTGGTCAACGGCTGGCCGAGGCTGAGGTAGCCCAGGCCGACGTCGGCCAGCCGCTCCAGGATCCGGTGCGCGGCCGGCAGCTTCGCCTCCCCGCCGCCGAAGAACTCCTCCGCCTCGGTCACCGGCATCGCCAGCACCTCGCTGATGTCCCGGCCGCCCAACCGGTACTCCAGCACCGCGGCCTGGTAGCGCCTGCCCTCGCAGTCCTCGCAGGTGGTGGCCACCCCGGCCATCATCGCCAGATCGGTGTAGACCACGCCCGCGCCGTTGCAGGTCGGGCAGGCGCCTTCCGAGTTGGCGCTGAACAGGGCCGGCTTCACGCCGTTCGCCTTGGCGAAGGCCTTGCGGATCGGCTCCAGCAGCCCGGTGTAGGTCGCCGGGTTGCTGCGCCGGGAGCCCTTGATCGCGCCCTGGTCGACCGAGACCACGCCCTCCGTCGACGGGATCGAGCCGTGGATCAGCGAACTCTTCCCGGAGCCCGCGACCCCCGTCACCACGGTGAGCACCCCGAGCGGGACGTCCACGTCCACGTCCCGCAGGTTGTGGGCGTTCGCGCCGCGGATCGCCAGCGTCCCGGTGGGCTTGCGCACCCCCTCCCGCAGCGCCGTCCGGTCCGCCAGGTGCCGGCCGGTGACGGTGCCGCTCCTGCGCAGCCCGGCCACGCTGCCCTCGAAGCACACCGAGCCGCCCGCCGCACCCGCCCCGGGGCCGAGGTCCACCACGTGGTCGGCGATCGCGATGGTCTGCGGCTTGTGCTCCACCACCAGCACCGTGTTGCCCTTGTCCCGCAGCCGCAGCAGCAGGTCGTTCATCCGGCTGATGTCGTGCGGGTGCAGCCCGGTGGTGGGCTCGTCGAAGACGTACGTGGTGTCGGTCAGCGAGGAGCCCAGGTGGCGGATCATCTTCACCCGCTGCGCCTCGCCGCCGGACAGGGTGCCGGAGGGGCGGTCCAGCGAGAGGTAGCCGAGGCCGATCTCCACGAAGGCGTCCAGCGCCTGCCGCAGTGCGGAGAGCAGCGGCGCCACCGCGGGCTCGTCCAGCGCCCGGACCCAGTCCGCGAGGTCGCTGATCTGCATCGCGCAGGCGTCGGCGATGCTGACGCCCCCGATCTTCGAGGAGCGGGCGGCCGCGCTCAGCCGGGTGCCCTCGCACTCCGGGCAGGCGGCGAAGGTGACGGCGCGCTCCACGAAGGCCCGGATGTGCGGCTGCATCGCCTCCTTGTCCTTGGACAGCATGGACTTCTGGATCTTGGGGATCAAGCCCTCGTAGGTCAGGTTGACCCCGTTGACCTTGACCTTGGTCGGCTCCCGGTACAGGAAGTCCTGGAGCTCCTTCTTGGTGTACCTGCGGATCGGCTTGTCCGCGTCTAGGAAGCCCGAGTTGGCGTAGACCCCGACCGTCCACCAGCTGTCCGGCTTCCAGCCGGGGATCAGGATCGCGCCCTCGGCGAGCGACTTGGTGTCGTCGTACAGCTGGGTGAGGTCGATGTCGGAGACACTGCCCCGGCCCTCGCAGCGCGGGCACATGCCGCCGGTGATGCTGAAGCTGCGCCGCTCCTTGACCGTCTTGCCGCCGCGCTCCACGGTCACCGCGCCGGCGCCGCTGATCGAGGGGACGTTGAAGGAGAAGGCCTTGGGGGAGCCGATGTGCGGGGTACCCAGCCGGCTGAACAGGATCCGCAGCATCGCGTTGGCGTCGGTCGCGGTGCCCACGGTGGAGCGCGGGTCGGCGCCCATCCGCTGCTGGTCGACCAGGATCGCCGTGGTCAGGCCCTCCAGGACGTCCACCTCGGGGCGGGCCAGGGTCGGCATGAAGCCCTGGACGAAGGCGCTGTAGGTCTCGTTGATCAGCCGCTGCGACTCGGCGGCGATGGTGTCGAACACCAGCGAGCTCTTGCCGGAGCCGGACACCCCGGTGAACACCGTCAGCCGGCGCTTGGGGATGTCGACGCTGACGTCCTTGAGGTTGTTCTCGCGTGCCCCGTGCACGCGGATCAGGTCGTGGCTGTCGGCGACGTGCGGCTCGGCCATCGTTCTCTTCGCTCCCGGCGGTAGGTCTGGGGGTCCGGTGCCGGGCCGTTCCCGGCGTCGGGCGGGCCCGCCCCGGCCGGCGTGGCCGGGGCGGGCCCGGGGGATCAGCGCACTTCGTTGAAGCGGACCATGTTGCCCGCCGGGTCGCGGAAGGCGCAGTCGCGGACGCCGTACGGCTGGAGGGTGGGCTCCTGGACGAGCTCGGCGCCGCCGGACTTCAGCCGGTCGAACACCCCGTCCAGGTCGGCGGTGGCGAGCACCACCCGGGCGTACGTCCCCTTGGCCATCATCTCGGTGATGGTACGCCGCTCGTCCTCGGTGATGCCCGGGTCCGCGAACGGCGGCTCCAGCACCAGGGACACGCCGGGCTGGCCGGCGGGCCCGACGGTGATCCACCGCATCGGGCCGCCGCCGACGTCCTGGCGGACCTCGAAGCCGAGCAGGTCCCGGTAGAAGGCGAGCGAGGCCTCGGGGTCGGTGTGGGGGAGGAAGGTCCAGTGAATGCTGATGTCGTTCATGACTGCAACGCTAGGCGCGGCCCCCGGGCGGGCGCTTCTCGAAAACTGATCGGCCCCGGGGAGCGGCGGGAGTGGTCGCCGTTCCCCGGGGCCGACGGTCACGCGCAGCGCGCGGTGCTCAGCGCTCGCTGCTCAGGCGCGGCAGCGCAGCAGCTCCAGCGGCGGGTGGGCGAGCAGGTCCGCCCAGAAGTCCTCGCCGTACTCGCGCAGGCCCTCCTCGGAGATCCCCAGCGGCACCCACTCCAGCTCGGTGAACCCGGCCCCGCGCAGCGACTCCTCGTAGACCTCGCGGCGCGGGACGGTGCCGAGGATGCTGATCGGCCGGGGGTCGAGCAGCGCGGTGACCCGCACCCGCGGGCCGGTCTCGACGTGATCACCGGTCGGCTCGCAGCGGAACCCGTACTGCTCCAGGGACGCGCAGTCGAAGGCGTAATCCGGCTTCTGGGCGAAGACGTAGAACCACCCGCCCGGCACCAGGCTGCGGTGGATGTTGCGGCACATCCGGTCCAGCGAGGCGCGGTCCTCCGCGTAGTTGAGACACTGCACCGCCAGTGCGACGTCGAACTTCCGCTCCAGCGGCCGGAGTTCGGCCACGTCGCCGACCTCGTAGCGCACCCCCAGCGGCTCGCGCTGCTCGAAGGACTCCGCGGCGGCGATCATCTCGGTGGAGATGTCGACGCCGAGCACCTCCGCCGCGCCGCGCCGTCGGAGCTCGCGGCTGTAGAAGCCCGTCCCGCAGGCCAGGTCGAGGACGCTCTTGCCGCGCACGTCCCCGACCAGGCCGAGGAGGCTCGGCACCTCCCCGTACCGCGTCAGCGGCAGTGCCTTGAAGCCCTCGAACGCCTCGCCGATCCCGTCGTACTGCTGCATGCTCATCGCGTTCCTCCCGTGGTTCGACGACCTGACGGGAAGTCTTCCGCAGCGTCGGAGGCCGTCGTACTGGCGGAAGCCACGAATCAGCGGCGCCGCGCGAGGTGGACGGTGATGTCCGCGTCCAGTGCGACGCGCTCCGGCAGCACCGCCAGGATCCGGCGGAACGCCTCCTCCCGGGCGTCCTGCGGCAGCATCAGATAGGCCGAAACGGTCGACAGATGGCCGAGGTAATCCTCCGGAGCAAGCGTCAACCGCCTTGACACCAGCGCCTGTTGTACCTCGTCGAAGTACTCGGAACGCTGCAGCTCGGTGCCCGGCCACTGCAACTCCCGCTCCGGCGGCGTGCCGTCCGGGGACGGCACGTCATCGCTCGCCAGGAACGGTGCCCGCGCCGCCCGTACGGCCTCCGCCACTTCGGGGTCGGCCGGCTGGACGGGCCCGCCGAAGCAGGCGAACACCCCGCCCGGGCGCAGCAGTTCGGCCACCCTCTCCCATCGGCCGGCCGGTCGCGTCCAGTGCAGCGCCGCCGCCGCGTACACCAGGTCGTACGGCCCGTCGGGCGGCAGCTCCTCGAAGGCCGCCCGTACCGTCCGGACGCCCGTCGGGGCGTGCCGGCGCAGCTCGGCGAGCATGGCGGGGTCGGGCTCGGTCGCGGTGACGGCGACGCCGCGCCCGGCGAACAGCCGGGTGGCCTTGCCCGTCCCGGCCCCGATCTCCAGGGCGGTCCGCACCGGCCGGCCCGCGTACTCCGCGACCAGGTCGAAGAGTTCGACGGGATACCCCGGCCGGTACCGCTCATAGGCCTCGGTCACCGTCCCGAAGGTCAGCGCGCGGTCGGGCGCCGCGCGATCGAACGCCGCCCGATCAGACACCGCGCTCACCCGGCAGCGCCAGCCACTCCTCCCAGGCGAGGTCGCGCCCGAGAAAGCGCGGCCGCTCGAACGGCCAGTCGGCGGCGATCCACTGCGGCACCAGCGCGTCCAGCGCCCGCTCCACCTCCCCGCCGGCCAACTCGTCCACCACCCACCAGGCGATCTCCCCGTCCGCCCCGACCCGCTCCGGCGGATCGATGTACACGCACCCGCGCACCGCCGTCTCCGCGGAGTCCAACAGCGCGTAGTTGAACGACTGGTGGGCGGCGATCTCCCGCTCGTGCCGCGCCAGGTCCACCCGGTTCGCCTCGGCCGTCATCGTCTCGGCCGGCCACCCCCAGGCCGGCCCGAAGATCCCGAACAGCCGCTCCCGCGACCCCATCACGGCCGGATAGTCCATCGGTGCGTCCGCCTCCCGGATCGGCCGCAGGTGGTACGCCCCGTCCAGCAGCGGCACATGGACGGGGTGGACGAAGTCATCAGGAAGCCAGCTCATGCCGCCGAGGCTATCCGCGAACCGACCGCGAACCCACCGGATAGCCGCCCGCCGCGTCCCCAACCTCACGGGTCAGTACACCTAGTTCCCGGACTTCGGCGGCCACTCGTAAGGGGGCAGCCTGCGGTGCACGGGGCGGTCGTTCACCGTCTGCGACTCCTTGTACGAGGCGTAGCGGATCCTTCCGAAGGAGACCTCTCCGTCCCGGTGCACGTCCACCCCCTCGTTCGGGAAGGAGATCCAGCCCGCTCCGGCCTGGGGCCCCGACACCCAGGGGGTGACCACGCTGCGGACGTTGGTCTCGCCGGCGACGATCGTGCCCCGCTTCTTCTCGGGGTCGGTGATCTTCACGCCGGTCTCGGTGAAGGCGATCCGGCTCTTCTTCCCGTCCGGCCCCTCCGCCCAGTGGGCGGTCACGCCGTTGAGGTCGGCCCGGTCGGCCCAGACGGTTCCCCAGGCCCTACCCTGGCCGTGGAAGACGTTCAGCCCGTTCGGCGGGAACTCGATCCACCCGTCGGTGTCGCCGGGCCCCTGCACCCACGCGGTCTTCACACCGTTCACGTCGGCCTTGTCGGCCCAGACGGTCCCCCGGTCCTGCCTGCCCTCCTTGTGCACGTGCACTCCGCCCTGCGGGAAGTCGATCCACCCGTCACCGGCGCCGCTGCCGTGCACCGACCCGGCGTTCACGCGGTCCGCGTCGACCGTACCGGCCAGGACGGTGCCCGGGGCGCCGGTCCCGTTGTGGATCTCCACCCCGGTCGCGGAGAAGGCGACCCGGCCCCGGCCCGGCGCCTGCTCGACCCAGGGAGTGCGCGTCCCGTGGTCGAACCCGGGGACGAGCGCGTGGACGGTGGTGGTGAGGAAGTATCCCTGGTGCTGCTGCGCGGCGACGGTCGTCCCGGCGATCAGCGTGTAGGTGGTGCCCCGCCTCGGCGCGACGGGGGGCGACCAGGTGTACGGCCGCTGGGTCACCCGCGGCCCCTGGGATGCCGACTGGACGAGCACCTCGTTCCCCTGCGGGTCGCGGATCCAGTAGTCGAGGTTGTCCGGCCCTTCCCAGGCCAGTACGACGTTCCCGCCCGCGTCCGCATCGACCAGGGAGTCCTTCTCCGGGCGGAAGTTGCGCGGGACCTTCGGGGCCTGCTTCACCAGCCCGAGGGTGGTGGTGAATCTGGCCCGCCGGACGGGGAGGTTGTCGTCGCCGCCGCCGGAGCGCTCGTGGATCTTCAGTCTGACCAGCCCCGCCAGGTCGGAGACCGGTATGTTCTCCAGCTTCAGGATCAGCGACTCCTCGGCGGGCAGGGTCAGCCTCCCGCCGGAGGGGTCGTGCGCCCGGAAGCGGCCGAGCGTCTTGTCCCAGTCGAAGGTCGGCTCCGGTTCCCGGTTGACCGTGTAGTCCTTCTCCAGGTTCGCGCTGATCGCCGTGGGGTCGCCCGTCAGGTCGTCGGGGCCGCTGCCGACCGGTACCTCCACGTCGATGAAGTCCCACCGCACCTCGGACTGGTGGGTGTTGGAGACGATCACGTACAGCGTTCCCACGGATGGTGCGCCGGGCTGCGACGCGAGGAGCGGGTTCGGATCGGTGAGGATGGCGTAGTTCAGCAAGGACGGCACGATCAGGACTCCCTACAGTGCGGTGGCAGGAGTTCGGGCGGGCGGCCGGCGGGTTCACGGCAGCGCATCTGTGCAGCACCAACAGAATCGTCCCGGCGGGCGGTCCAGGGGCCACGATTGCGCGCGACTGGCCCGAACAGAGCCCCCGGCGGCCGAAACCGGAGCCGGTCCGGAGACTCCGGCGCGGTGGCGGAAAAACAAGCAGGCATGATTGCTTTTTTCTCCACCCGGTGCCACGCTGCTGCCCGGCGGCGCTCGTGCGGGGTGTCGTCAACCCACCGGCAGGGGAGGCGCATTGGCGCGCGCACGCTCGGTACTGCGGATCGGCAATGCCTCGGGGTTCTACGGGGACCGCTTCGCGGCGGTGCGGGAGATGCTCACGGGTGGGCCGCTGGACGTGCTCACCGGGGACTACCTCGCCGAGTTGACCATGCTGATCCTGGCCCGGGACCGGCTGCGGGACCCGTCGCTCGGGTACGCCCGGACGTTCCTGCGGCAGATGGAGGAGTGCCTCGGGCTGGCGCACGACCGGGGCGTCCGGATCGTGGTGAACGCGGGCGGGCTCAACCCGGCCCGACTCGCCGAACAACTACGGGAGTTGGCTCAGCGTCTGGGCGTCCCGGCCACCGTCGGGCAGGTCGAGGGCGACGACCTGCTGCCGCGCCGGGAGGAACTCGGCCTGCCCGGGCACCTGTTGGCCGCCAACGCCTACCTCGGCGGGTTCGGCATCGCCGCCTGCCTGGCCGAGGGGGCGGACGTCGTGGTCACCGGGCGGGTGACGGACGCCGCGCTGGTGGCCGGGCCCGCGATCGCCCACTTCGGCTGGACCGCCGCCGACCTGGACGCCCTCGCCGGTGCGGTGGTGGCCGGGCACGTCCTGGAGTGCGGCGCGCAGGCGACCGGCGGCAACTACGCGTTCTTCACCGAGCACGACGTGGACCGCCCGGGCTTCCCGCTGGCCGAGCTGCACGCCGACGGCTCCAGCGTGATCACCAAGCACCCCGGGACCGGCGGGGCCGTCACCACCGGTACCGTCACCGCCCAACTCCTGTACGAGACCGGCGGACCGCACTACCTCGGCCCCGATGTGACCGCCCGGCTGGACTCCGTACGGCTCACCGAGGAGGGCCCGGACCGGGTGCGGATCGACGGCGTGCGCGGTGAGGCCCCGCCGCCGACCCTCAAAGTCGGCCTGAACCGGCTCGGCGGCCACCGCAACGAGGTGGCCTTCGTGCTGACCGGCCTGGACATCGAGGCCAAGGCCGCCCTGGTGCGGCGGCAGTTCGCCGCCGCCCTGCCGCCCGAGGTCCGGCCGGCCGAGCTGTGCTGGACGCTCGCCCGCACCGACCACCCGGACGCCGACACCGAGGAAGCCGCCTCGGCCCTGCTCCGGCTGACCGCCCGGGACCGGGACCCGGCCAAGGTCGGCCGCGAACTCGGCAAGGCCGCAGTGGAGTTGGGCCTCGCCGGGTACCCGGGCTTCCACCTCACCGCCCCACCCGGCCCGGGCGCGCCGTACGGGGTGTTCACCGCCGCGTACCTGGACGCGAAGCTGGTCGAGCACACCGCGGTGCTGCCGGACGGCCGCCGGATCGCCGTCCCGCCCGCCCCCGTCACCGGCCACGTGGCAGCCGTCGAAGGCGAGTTGCCCGAGCCGCTGCCCCCGGGCCCGACCCGCCGCGCCCCGCTCGGCCTGGTGCTCGGCGCCCGCAGCGGCGACAAGGGCGGCGACGCCAACCTGGGCGTCTGGGCCCGCACCGAGGACGGCTGGCGCTGGCTGGCGCACACCCTCACCGTCGACCGGCTGCGCGAACTGCTGCCCGAGACCGCCGGGTTGCCCGTCACCCGGCACCTGCTGCCGAACCTCAGGGCGGTCAACTTCAGCCTCACCGGCCTGCTCGGCGAGGGGGTTGCCGCCCAGCACCGCTTCGACCCGCAGGCGAAGGCCCTGGGCGAGTGGCTGCGCTCGCGCCACCTCGACATTCCGGAGGTTCTGCTGTGACCGCCCTGCCCACCCGTGTCGACCCGGCCGGGCCCGAGTACGCGGAGCACCGTGCCGCGATGATCGCCAAGCTGGCCGAGCTGGACGCCGAGCACGCCAAGGCGCTGGCCGGCGGCGGCCCCAAGTACGTGGAGCGCCACCGCAGGCGGGGCAAGCTGCTGGCCCGGGAGCGGATCGAGCTGCTGGTGGACCAGGACTCGCCGTTCCTGGAGCTGTCCCCGCTGGCCGCCTGGGGCAGCGACCACCCGGTGGGCGCCGCGCTGGTGACCGGCATCGGGGTGATCGAGGGCGTCGAGTGCGTGATCACCGCCAACGACCCGACGGTGCGCGGCGGCGCCAGCAATCCGTGGACGCTGCGCAAGGCGCTTCGGGCGAACGAGATCGCGCTGCACAACCGGCTCCCGGTGGTGAACCTGGTGGAGTCCGGCGGGGCGGACCTGCCCAGCCAGAAGGAGATCTTCATCCCGGGCGGTGCCCTGTTCCGCGACCTCACCCGGCTCTCGGCGGCCGGGATCCCCACCGTGGCCGTGGTGTTCGGCAATTCGACGGCCGGCGGCGCCTACGTGCCGGGGATGTCCGACCACACCGTGCTGGTCAAGGAGCGCGCCAAGGTGTTCCTCGGCGGCCCGCCGCTGGTGAAGATGGCCACCGGGGAGGAGGCCGACGACGAGTCGCTGGGCGGCGCCGAGATGCACGCCCGCAGCTCCGGCCTGGCCGACCACTTCGCGGTGGACGAGGCGGACGCGCTGCGGATCGCCCGCCGGATCGTCGCCCGGCTGGAGCACCGCAAGCCGGGCCCGGACCCGGACCGCTCCGCCGAGCCGCCGAAGTACGACGAGGAGGAGCTGCTGGGCATCGTCCCCGGCGACCTCAAGGTGCCCTTCGACCCGCGCGAGGTGATCGCCCGGATCGTCGACGGCTCCGACTTCGACGAGTTCAAGCCGCGGTACGGCAGCAGCCTGGCCACCGGCTGGGCCCGGCTGCACGGCTACCCGGTCGGCATCCTGGCCAACGCCCAGGGGGTGCTGTTCAGCGCGGAGTCCCAGAAGGCCGCCCAGTTCATCCAATTGGCGAACCAGCGGAACACCCCGCTGCTGTTCCTGCACAACACCACCGGCTACATGGTCGGCCGGGACTACGAGCAGGGCGGCATCATCAAGCACGGCGCGATGATGATCAACGCCGTCTCGAACTCCAAGGTCCCGCACCTGTCGGTGCTGCTGGGCGCCTCCTACGGGGCAGGCCACTACGGCATGTGCGGCCGGGCCTACGAGCCGCGCTTCCTGTTCTCCTGGCCGAGCGCCAAGTCCGCGGTGATGGGCCCGCAGCAGCTCGCCGGTGTGCTCTCGATCGTGGCCCGCCAGTCGGCCGCGGCGAAGGGGCAGCCGTACGACGAGGACGCGGACGCGGCGATCCGGGCGATGGTCGAGCAGCAGATCGAGGCGGAGTCGCTGCCGGTCTTCCTGTCCGGCCGGCTGTACGACGACGGTGTGATCGACCCGCGCGACACCCGTACGGTGCTGGGCCTGTGTCTGTCCGCGATCCACAACGCGCCGGTCGAGGGCGCGCGTGGCTACGGCGTCTTCCGGATGTGAGAGGTCAGATGATCACCAACCTGCTGGTCGCCAACCGTGGCGAGATCGCCCGCCGGGTGTTCCGCACCTGCCGTGAGCTCGGCATCGCGACCACCGCCGTCCACTCGGACCCGGACGCCGACGCCCCCCATGTGCGGGAGGCGGACGCGGCCGTGCGGCTGCCCGGGGCCGCGCCCGCGGACACCTACCTGCGCGGCGAGCTGATCATCCGGGCGGCCCTCCAGGCCGGGGCGGACGCCGTCCACCCCGGGTACGGATTCCTGTCCGAGAACGCGGAGTTCGCCCGGGCCGTGCTGGACGCTGGCCTGCTCTGGGTCGGTCCGCCGCCGGCCGCGATCGCCGCGATGGGCTCCAAGACGGCCGCCAAGCGCCTGATGGCCGCGGCCGGGGTGCCCGTCCTGGGCGCGCTGGCCGAGCCGACCGAGGCGGACCTCCCGGTGCTGGTGAAGGCCGCGGCGGGCGGCGGCGGCCGCGGCATGCGGGTGGTCGAACGGCTGGCGGACCTGCCCGCCGAGCTGGCGGCGGCCCGGGCCGAGGCGGCCAAGGCCTTCGGCTCGGACGAGGTGTTCTGCGAGCGCTACCTGCCCGCCGGCCGGCACGTGGAGGTGCAGCTGCTGGCCGACGCCCACGGCACGGTGTGGGCGGTGGGCGACCGGGACTGCTCGCTGCAGCGGCGGCACCAGAAGGTGATCGAGGAGGCCCCGGCCCCCGGCCTGCCGCCCGCGGTGCGGGCCGAGCTGCACGCCGCGGCGGTGGACGCGGCCCGGGCGATCGGCTACGTCGGCGCCGGCACCGCCGAGTTCCTGCTCGCCGAGGACGGCCGGTTCTTCTTCCTGGAGATGAACACCCGGCTCCAGGTCGAGCACCCGGTCACCGAGGCGGTCACCGGCCTGGACCTGGTCGCGCTCCAACTCGCCGTCGCCGAGGGGGAGGAGCTGCCCGCGGCCGGGCCGCCGCCGAGCACCGGCCACGCGATCGAGGCCCGGTTGTACGCCGAGGACCCGGCGCGGGACTGGCAGCCCGCCACCGGCACCCTGCACCGCCTCGAACTGACCTCGGAGCACCAGGAGTTCGGCGGCGCCGGGCCGCGACCGGACTCCTGGCTGCGGCTGGACTCCGGGGTGGAGGCCGGCAGTGAGATCACCCCGCACTACGACGCGATGCTCGCCAAGGTGATCGTCCGGGCGCCGACCCGCGCGGCGGCCGCCCGCCGGCTGGCCGACGCCCTGGCCCGCGCCCGGATCCACGGGCCCTCCACCAACCGGGAGTTGCTGGTCCGCGCGCTGCGGCACCCGGACTTCCTGGCCGGGCGGCTGCACACCGGCTTCCTGGTCGAGCACGCGGCCGAGCTGCTCGCCCCCGCCGCCGAGGGCGCCGGACGGGCCGCCCTGGCCGCCGCCCTCGCCGATGCCGCCGACCGCCCGGGCGCCCTGCCGTCCGGCTGGCGCAACCTGCCCTCCCAGCCCCAGTCCAAGCGCTACCGGGCCTCGGACGGAGGCGAGTTGGAGGTCCGCTACCGCCGGACCAGGGGCGGCCTGGAGGCCGCCGACCACCCGGACGTCGAGCTGGTGGCGGCCCGGCCCGACCACGTCCTGCTGCGCGAGGGCGAGGTCCGGCGCCGCTACGACGTCGCCCGCTACGGCGACCGGGTGTACGTCGACTCCCCGACCGGCAGCACCGCGCTCACCGCGCTGCCGCGCTTCCCCGACCCCACCGCCCACACCGACCCGGGCGCCCTGCTCGCCCCGATGCCCGGCACGGTGCTGCGCACCACCGCCGCCGTCGGCGACACCGTCACCGCCGGGCAGCCGCTGCTGGTGTTGGAGGCGATGAAGATGGAGCACCGCGTCACCGCCCCGGCCGACGGCACCCTGGTCGAGCTGCGCGCCACCCCCGGGCAGCAGGTCCAGCTCGGCGCCCTGCTCGCCGTCGTGAAGTCCCCCGAAGAGTCCTGAGCACCGCCCGACCACCCGCACAGCGGAAGGACCACGCATGTCGTCCATCGGCAGTCAGCTCCTCGAAACCCCCGAACGCACCGCCCTGCGCAAGGCCGTCGGCGACCTCGGCCGCCGCTACGGCTCCGGCTACTACCTGGCCAAGGCTCGGGCCGGCGAGCCCGCCGAGGAGCTCTGGGCGGAGGCCGGCAAGGCCGGCTACCTGGGCGTCAACCTGCCCGTCGAGTACGGCGGCGGGGGCGGCGGCATCAGCGACCTCGCCATCGTTCTGGAGGAACTCGGCACCGCCGGCTGCCCGTTGCTGCTGCTGATCGTCTCCCCGGCGATCTGCGGCACGGTGATATCCCGGTACGGCACGGAGGAGCAGAAGCGGCGCTGGCTGCCCGGACTGGCCGACGGCAGCCGCAAGATGGCCTTCGGCATCACCGAGCCGGACGCCGGCAGCAACTCGCACCGGATCTCCACGGTCGCCCGCCGGGACGGCGAGGACTGGCTGCTGACCGGCCGCAAGGTGTTCGTCTCGGGCATCGACCACTCCGACGCGGTGCTGTTCGTCGCCCGCACCGAGGCCCGTGACACCGAAGGGGGGCGCACCGGCAGGCTCAAGCCCTGCCTGTTCGTCGTCCCCCGGGACACCCCCGGCTTCGAGTACCGGGCGATCCCGATGGAACTCGTCGCCCCCGAGAAGCAGTTCCAGGTCTTCCTGGACGACGTCCGGCTGCCCGCCGACGCCCTGGTGGGCGACGAGAACGCCGGCCTGCTGCAGCTGTTCGCCGGCCTCAACCCGGAGCGCATCCTGACCGCCGCCTTCTCCCTCGGCCTGGCCCGCCAGGCGCTCGGCAAGGCGGTCGAGTACGCGAAGACCCGCACCGTCTGGTCCACCCCGATCGGCGCCCACCAGGGCCTGGCCCACCCGCTGGCCCAGTGCGCGGTGGAGATCGAGCTGGCCCGGCTGATGACCCAGAAGGCCGGGCTGCTCTACGACGCGGGCGAGGACATGGCGGCCGGGGAGGCCGCCAACATGGCCAAGTACGCCGCCGGGGAGGCCGCCGCCCGCACCGTCGACCAGGCGGTGCAGACCCTGGGCGGCAACGGCCTCACCCAGGAGTACGGCCTGGGCGCGCTGCTGGCCGCCACCCGGGTCGGCCGGGTCGCGCCGGTCAGCCGGGAGATGGTGCTCAACTTCGTCGCCCAGCACACCCTCGGCCTGCCCAAGTCGTACTGAGCGCCGGTCCGCGGGGGCGGGAAGGCGTCACCGCGCGCCGGTCAGGTGCGCGAACACCACGGTGTTGGCCGCGTACCCGGTGTGCCGGTCGAACTTCCCGCCGCAGGTGATCAGCCGCAGCTCGGCCCGTTCGGTGGGGCCGTAGACCAGGGCGTCCGGGAAGTCCTGCTTGGGGAAGACCCGGACGACGTCCACGGTGAACACCGCGGTGCGCCGGTCCTTGCGGGTGACCTCGACGGTGTCGCCGGGGCGCAGCAGCCCGAGCCGGTAGAACACGGCCGGTCCGGTGCGGCCGTCGGCGTGGCCGACGACGAGGGCGTTCCCGGCGGCGCCGGGCGCGGTGCCGTCCCGGTACCAGCCGGTCAGGTTGCGCTGGTCCATCGGCGGGGTGCTCAGCTGCCGGGCAGGGGTCAGCTCGAGGCCGGTGACCGGGGCGTCGACCTTGATCGAGGGGATCCGGATCCGGGTCGGCACCGAGGCCGGCAGTGGCGGGTGGGCGGGCGGTGTCGGGCTCGGCTTCGCCGTCGGTGTCGGCGCCGCGGTCGGTGCGGCGGTGGCGGGTGCGGGCGGCAGCGGTGGCCCGGCCCGGCCGGTGGTGCCGTCGTGGACCAGCCAGGCGCCGCTCGCCGCCAACGCGAGCGCGGCGACCCCGGCCCGCCAGGGCCCGGAGCCGCCGCGCGGCGCGCGGGTGGCGCGGTCAGGACTCGGCATTGCGCCCGGACCGGCGGCGCATCGCGCGGACGCCCAGTCCGCCGGCGCCGAGGACCAGCGCGAGCCCGCCGAGCACCTCGACGGTGTCGGCCCCGGAGGTGCCGCCGCCACCGGTGCCCACCCCGCCGTGCGGCCCGCCGCCCGGCGAGGCGCTCGGCGAGTGGCCGGGCGGCACCGAGTGAGAGCCGCTGGGGGAGGGGCTGGGGGAGCCGCTGGGGGGCGCGGACGGCGAGTGCGAGGAGGAGGGCGAGGGTGAACCGGACGGCGAGGACGAGGCCGAGGGCGACGCGGACGGCGACGAGGTGGCGCAGGAGACGTCGAAGACCTTCTGCTTCGCCGTGCCGTTCTCACCCACGAACGTCCACTCGAGCTTGTAGTGCCCGTCCGGAAGGGTGAGGTCGCCGGTGTGCCCGGTGCCGCCGATCAGCGTGATCGACCCGGCCAGCACCTGGGCGGTGCCGGTCGGCGGCTGCTGCTCGATGGTCCAGTTGACCTGCTGGACGGTGTCGAAGTTGAAGGCGTCCAGGTAGAACAGGCAGACCTTGGGCTGGTCGCTCTGGTCGCCCACCGGGGTGGTGCTCTCGTGGATCTTGACGTCGCCGTTGTCGCCCGGCGCGGCCAGTGCGACCGGGGCCCCGCCGAGGGTGAGCGCGGCCGCGACACCGGCGGCGGCGAGCAGACGGGAGGCGGACGGCAGGGCGGCGGAGGTGGGTCTCACGGGGGGTGCTCCAGGGGGCCGGGGCCGCACCCGGGCGGGCGGCCGTGGTGCACACCGTCCATTCGGGCGCCCCCGGGAGCAACCGTGCCACGCTCCCCCGGCCCCCGGTTCCCCACAATGGCCCAGCCCGCCCCCGCACTGTCCGTATGCTCCTGAACACGCCCCGCTCCACCCGCCCGCCCGATTTGGTTGCCGCGTCAACTTCCTTGCTGGAGGCATGCCTTGGTGTTCCGTAGCGAGTTTCCGGACGTCCCCGTCGTCGACCTGCCGATCCATGACGCGGTACTCGCCGCCGCCGCCGAGTACGGCGAGCGGCCGGCCCTGATCGACGGCCTCACCGGGGAGGAGGTCAGCTACGCGCGGCTGGCCGCCGCCGTCGAGCGGGTCGCCGCCGGGCTGGCCGCGGCGGGGGTGCGCAAGGGCGACGTGGTGGCCCTCTTCAGCCCCAACTCGGTGGTCTACCCGATGGCCTACTACGGTGCCAGCCGGGCCGGCGCCACCGTGACCACGGTGTCCTCCCTCAGCACCCCCGGCGGGCGGGGGGGGGGGCGCGGGGGCGGCCCCCCCCCCCCCCGCGGCCCCCCCGCCGCGAGCCCGCCGGCCCGCCCGCCCCCCCGCCGCGGCGCCGCCCCCCCCCCCCCGCGCCCCGCCCCCCCCCCCCCCGGCCCCCCCGCCGCCCCCCCCGCGGACAGTGCCGCCCGCTGCCTGATCACCGTCTCCCCGTTCCTGCCGACCGCCCGTGCCGCCGCCGAGCAGCTGGCCGCCGAGGGCCGCCCGCCGGCCGAGATCATCGTCCTGGACGGCGCCGAGGGCCACCGCTCGCTCGCCGACCTGCTGGCCGCCACCGGCCCCGCCCCGGAACCCGCGATCGTCCCCGGCGAGGACGTCGCCGTGCTCCCCTACTCCAGCGGCACCACCGGACTGCCCAAGGGCGTGATGCTCACCCACCGCTCGATCGCCACCAACCTCGCCCAGACCGACGCCCTCTACCGCCCCTCCGTCGGCGAGCGGGTGCTCGCGGTGCTGCCGTTCTTCCACATCTACGGCCTGACGGCCCTGCTCAACCAGCCGCTGCGGTGCGGCGCCACCGTGGTCGTGCTGCCCCGCTTCGACCTTGAGCAGTTCTGCGGCGCGATCGAACGCCACCGGGTGCAGGGCCTGGTGGTCGCCCCGCCGATCGTCCTCGCGCTGGCCAAGCACCCGGTCGTCGGGCGGTTCGACCTCTCCTCGGTCGAGTACCTGCTGTGCGCGGCCGCCCCGCTGGACCAGGACCTCGCCGAGGCCTGCGCCCGCCGACTGGGCCTGCCGCACCTGCTCCAGGGCTACGGGATGACCGAGCTGTCCCCGGTCACCCATGTCGTCTCCCCGACGGAGACCGACCCGGTGCCCGGCTCGGTCGGCCGGCTGGTCGCCTCCACCGAACTGCGGGTCATCGCCCTGGACGGCTCCGGCGTGGACCTCGGCCCGGGGGAGCCGGGCGAGCTGCTGATCCGCGGCCCCCAGGTGATGAAGGGCTACTTCGGCCGCCCCTCCGACACCGCCGCCATGGTCGACGCCGAGGGCTGGCTGCACACCGGCGACGTCGGCTACGTCGACGCGCGGGGCTACCTGTTCGTCGTCGACCGGGTCAAGGAGCTGATCAAGTACAAGGGCTACCAGGTCGCCCCCGCCGAGCTGGAGGCCGTCCTGCTCGGCCACCCGCAGATCGCCGACGCCGCCGTGATCGGCGTCCGGGACGCCGAGGGGACGGAGTGCCCCAAGGCCTTCGTGGTGCGCGCCCCGGGCAGCGAGCTGACCGCCGAGGAGGTCACCGGCTACGTCGCCGGGCACGTCGCCCCCTACAAGAAGGTGCGCGCGGTGGAGTTCGTGGACGCCGTCCCCAAGTCCCCGGCGGGCAAGATCCTCCGCCGCGAACTGCGCGCCCGCGAGGCCTCCCGCTGAGCCCCGGCAGCCGGAGCCCCGGCGGCCCGAGGCCGCGGCCCGTCTGTGAGGATCGACCCGCGGCGCCCCGACCCGCCGCGCCCCGACCGGAACAGACCCCATCGATCCAGGAACCGCCACCCGCCATGACCAGCCACCCCGCCGTCCGCACCCCCCAGCAGGACCGCAGCCGCGCGACCCGGGCCCGGCTGCTCGCGGCCGCCGTGGACTGCCTGGCCGAGCTCGGCTGGCAGGGCTCCACCGTCACCGTGGTCGCCGAGCGGGCCGGCGTCTCCCGGGGCGCCGCCCAGCACCACTTCCCGACCCGTGAGGACCTCTTCACCGCGGCCGTCGAGCACGTCACCACCGAGCGGCTGGCAGCCGTCCGCGCCCACGCGGACGAGCTGCCGGCCGCCGGCCCCGACCGCACCCGGGCCGTGGTCGACATGATCGTCCGCCTCTACACCGGCCCGCTGTTCCGGGCCGCCCTGCACCTGTGGACCGCCGCCGCGACCGAGGCCGGCCTGCGCGAGCGGATCATCGCGCTGGAGGGCCATGTCGGCCGGGAGGCCCACCGGGCCGCCGTGGAGTTCCTGGACGCCGACGAGACCCGCCCCGGCGTGCGCGAATCGGTGCAGGCCACCCTCGACCTCGCCCGCGGACTCGGCCTGGCCAACCTGCTCACCGACGACAGCCTTCGACGTTCCGGAGTGATCCGGCAGTGGGCGGGCGTCCTGGAGAGTACGCTGCGGCCGGTACGCCCATGACGCCCGTACAACCGAGCGACCGGACGCCCCCTGACCAAGGGGTCGCCGGGCGGCCGATGTCCGTGCAGTCTGGAGAAGAACCCCGGCCGGCACGGACCGCGAGTCCCCATCCGGCCGGGCACGAGCCGAACCGGGGTGCTGCCTGAATGCACGGACACGAGTGGGACGCGACCGCCGCCGCCGGCCCCGCGCCGAGCGGCGATCCCGTACGCCCGGACGGTCACCGCCTCGTCCCGCTCGCCACGGCCCTGCTGCAGAGCGACGGCCTGATCCTGCACTGGAGCGAGGACGCCGAGGCACTGCTCGGCTACTCCGCCGAGGAGGCCGTCGGCAGCTACGCGGCCCGGCTGCTCACCGACGACACCGACCGCCCCGCGGTGCTCGGCCTGTTCCAGAAGAGCATGTCCGGCAGCGGCGCCTCCTTCGTCTTCCCGGTCCGCCACCGCGACGGCCACCGGGTCGAGCTGGAGTTCCGCACCTACCCCATCGCCGGCCCGGCCGGCACCCTGCTGCTGCTCGCCACCGCCTCCGACACCCGGGCCGTGCACGCGATCGAGGCCGACCTCGCCGTGCTGGGCGGCATCTTCGGCCGCTCCCCGATCGGCATGGCCGTCTACGACACCGACCTGCGCTTCGTCCGGATCAACGAGGCACTGGCCCGGATGAACGGCGTCCCGGTCGCCGGCCACCTCGGCCGACGGATATCCGCCGTCCTGCCCGGCATCAACACCGCCGAGATCGAACAGACCATGAGACAGGTCCTCAAGACCGGCAAGCCCGTGGTGGACGCCCGCTCGCACGGCCGCGTCCCGGGCGACCCCAAGCGGGACCGCGCCTGGTCCGCCTCCTACTTCCGGCTGGAGGACTCCAGCGGCCGGGTCTTCGGCGTCTGCTCCTCGATCATCGACGTCACCGAGCGCTTCCAGGCCGAGGCCCGGGCCGCCCGCGCCCAGGAGCGGCTCGCCACCATCGCCGAGGCCACCGCCCGGATCGGCACCACCCTCGACCTCCAGCGCACCGCCGAGGAGCTGATCGAGGCCGTCGTCCCCCGGTTCGCCGACTTCGCCACCGTCGACCTGCTGGAACCGGTGCTGCGCGGGGCCGAGCCCACCCCGATCCCCGCCGACCCCTCCGTCACCCTGCGCGCCGTCGCGGTCGGGGAGAACTACGACACCGGCCTCGCCCACGCCGTGGACGTGGTCGGCGAGACCTCCGAGTACGCCCCCGACCGCAGCTACGCCCAGTGCCTGCGCAGCGGGCGGCCGCTGCTGCGTGAGCACGTGGACGAGGAGGTGCTGCGCGGCCTGGTGTCCAGCGAGGACCGGGTCGCCCCCGGGATGGCGGCGGGCATCCACTCGTACCTGATGGTGCCGATAACCGCCCGGGGCATGGTCCTCGGCGGCTCCGAGTTCATCCGGATGCGCAACCCCGAGCCCTTCAACGACGCCGACGTCGCGCTCGCCGAGGAACTCGTCGCCCGCACCGCCCTCGCCCTGGACAACGCCCGGCTCTACCGCCGCGAGCGGGAGACCGCCCTCACCCTGCAGCGCAGCCTGCTGCCGCAGGAGATCCACCGCACCCTGGGCCTGGAGATCGCCTACCGGTACCTGCCCAGCAGCGTGGTCAGCGAGGTCGGCGGCGACTGGTTCGACGTGGTGCCGCTGTCCTGCGGCCGGGTCGCCCTGGTGGTCGGCGACGTGATGGGCCACGGCATCCGGGCCGCCGCCACGATGGGCCAGCTGCGCACCGTCGCCCGCACCCTGGCCACCCTGGACATGCCGCCCGAGCAGGTGCTCACCCGACTGGACGAGACCGCCTCGGGGATCGGCGAGGGCCAGTTCGCCACCTGCATCTGCGCCGTCTACGACCCGCTGGAGCGCACCGTGCAGGTGGCCTCCGCCGGGCACCTGCCGCCAGTCTGGGTCGGCACCGACGGCACCGCCCGCAGGATCGAGGTGCCGCCCGGCGTCCCGCTCGGCGTCGGCGGGGTCGCCTTCGAGTCGATCGCCTTCACCCTCCCCGAGGGCGCCATGCTCGCCCTCTACACCGACGGCCTGGTCGAGCGGCGCGGCCAGGACCTGGACCTCGGCATCGACCTGCTGGCCGGCACCCTGGCCGGGCCCGGCCGGACACTGGAGGAGAGCTGCGACGCCGTGATCGGCGCCCTGGTCACCGACGGCACCGAGGACGACATCGCGATGATCATGGCCCGGGCGCTGCCGGTGCCCGCCGACCGGATCGCCACCCTCCCGCTCACCGGCGGCGGCAGGCTCCCCGGCACGGCCCGCCGCTTCACCCGCGCCACCCTGGACGCCTGGGGCCTGAACGCGCTCTGCGACTACGCCGAACTGCTGGTCAGCGAACTGGTCACGAACGCCCTGCTGCACGCCGAGGCACCTCGCCGGCTGCGGCTGTTCCGCGACCGGGTGCTCACCGTCGAGGTCTCCGACGCGGGCGGCGCGACCCCGCAGCTGCGCCCCTTCGCCGAACAGGACGAGGGCGGCCGAGGGATGTTCCTGGTCAGCGAACTCGCCCAGCGCTGGGGCAGCCGGCTGACCCGGGACGGCAAGGTCGTCTGGGCCGAGCTGGAGCTCCCCTTCGGAGTCTCCTAGCCGCCGCCCGACGTGCGAGAACGGCCGTTCCCGAATGGGGAACGGCCGTTCTCACTTCGCATGGCGCTTACGCGTGCAGCTGCGGCTGCTCCGCCCGCTCCGCCCTCCCCGGCTCCTCCGGGCCGCCGACGGCGACCGGCTCGGGCGCCGTCGGCGCGGACAGCCCGCGCAGCAGCAGCCAGGCCAGCACTCCCGCGCCGACCAGCAGCACCCCGGCCAGCAGCCCGGCGCTGTTCATGCCGTGCACGAAGGCGTCCTTCGCGCTCGCCAGCAGCGGCTGGGCGACGTCCGGCGACAGCCCGTTCGCCGTCTCCACGGCCGCGCCCAGCGACTCCCCGGCCCGGGCGGCGACCTCCGGGGAGGCCCCGGCCGGGACGGCCAGCCCGCCGGCGTAGATCGAGCCGACCACCGAGCCGACCAGCGCGATGCCGAGCGCGGTGCCCAGCTCGTACGCCGTCTCGGAGACGGCCGAGGCGGCCCCGGCCTTGTCGGCGGGCGCGGCGCTCAGCACCAGGTCGGCGCCGAGGGTGTAGACCACGCCCTCCGCGGTGCCGGTGATCAGGAAGGAGACGGCCAACAGCAGGTAGGTGGTGTCCTGCTGGAGCCAGCCCAGCGCGCCCGCGGCCAGGCCCATCGCCAGCAGACTGACGGTCAGCGCCTTGCGCGCGCCGAAGCGCCGGGCGATCCGGGCGGTGAGCAGCCCGCCCGCCACCGAGCCGGCGAAGGCCGGCAGCTCCGCCAGGCCCGCCTGGAGCGGCTCGTAGCCGCGCACCAGCTGGAGGTACTGGGAGACGACGAAGATCACGCCGGACAGGCCGACCAGCGAGATCAGCGAGGCCGTGACGGCGGCGGTGAACCGCCGGTCGCGGAACAGCCGGACGTCCAGCAGCGGGGTCTCCAGCCGCAGCTGGCGGCGGACGAACAGGGTGAGCGCCGCCGCGCCCAGCAGGAAGGTGACCGGGACGTCCCAGCGGGCCACGCCGTGGGCGGCGCCCTCCTTGACCGCGTAGACCACGCCGATCACACCGGCCATCGACAGCCCGACGCTCAGCACGTCCCAGCGGCCCGGCTCCGGGTCCTTGGACTCCGGCAGCAGCCAGGCACCGAGGACCAGCAGCAGGAGCAGCACCGGGATGTTCAGCAGGAACACCGAGCCCCACCAGAAGTGCTCCAGCAGCACTCCGCCGACCACCGGCCCGAGCGCGGCGCCCGCGGTGGCGGCCGCGCCCCAGATGCCTATCGCGGTGGCCCGCTCCCGGTCGTCCGGGAAGAGGCTGCGGATCAGCGACAGGGTGGAGGGCATGATCGTCGCCCCGGCGACGCCGAGCAGTGCCCGGGCCAGGATCAGCCAGCCCGGGCCCGGCGCGTACGCGGCCAGCAGCGAGGCCGCGCCGAAGGCGGCGGCACCGGTGAGCAGCAGCTTCTTGCGGCCGATCCGGTCGCTGAGGGCGCCCATGCTGACCAGCAGACCGGCCAGCACGAAGGAGTAGGAGTCGCCGATCCAGAGCAGCTGGGTGCCGCTGGGGCGCAGCGTCTCGCTGATGGAGGGGATGGCGAGGGACAGCACGGTCGCGTCGAGGGCGACCACGGTGACGGCCAGCACCAGGACGGCGAGGCCGGTCCAGCGCTGGCGAACGGTCAGAACGGGGGTGCTACTCATGGTGTATCGGTTTCCGGTTTCCGGCCCGAGGTGCTGTGGGTCGTGGCGACTGGTGCGGGGGTGGGGCCGGGGGCCTCCGGTCGGCGGAGCGCGCCGCCGAGGAACAGCTCGGCGAGCGAGAAGGCGGCGTCGCGGGGGGCGAGCCGGCCGTCCTGGATGGCCCAGCCGATGCCGGCCACCAGGTCGAAGAAGGCCTCGCTCAGCCAGGCGGCGCTCAGCTCGATCCGGAAGACGCCCTCCCGCTGCCCGCGCAGGAACAGCGCGTGCAGCCGGTCGATCTGGACCTCCCAGAGGTCGTTGATGTCGGCGTGGTCGTACAGCTGGTTCTCGCCGGCCAGGAAGGCGCAGAGCATGGCGTCCGGGACGGCGGCGTCCACCAGGCGGCGCAGCGCGGCCTCGACCTCGCCCTCCTCGGTGGCGGCGGCGTCCAGGGCGGCGGCGAAGCGCTGCAGGCTGAGCAGGCCGACCTCGCGGATCAGCGCGTCGCGCCCGGGGAACAGCCGGTGGAGCGTGGCCCGGCTGATGCCCGCGGCGCGGGCGATCTCGTCCAGGTGGGCGGTGGGGCGGCGGGACAGCACGCCGACGGCGGCTTCCAGAACGGTGTCGCGGTCGGTGGCCATGAGTCGAGTGTAGGCCAAGTGAGACATCTGCGTCTCATTATTGATGTGGGGATCTCATCTGCGCTGTCCGCGACCGGCCCCCGGACAGCAAAAAACCGGGGACGGCGGTGTGCCGTCCCCGGTCGGGGTGGAGCGGGCGTGGCGCGGGCCGTGTGGCGCGCCGCGCTCAGCTCTGGTTGTAGAACCCGGTGTCGTCGAGCGGGCGGTCGATCACCATGACCTCGACGTCCGCCGGGGTGAGCAGGAAGACCCGGCGGGCGATCCGCTCGATGCCGCCCTGGGTGCCGAAGATCAGCCCGGAGGCGAAGTCGACCATGCGCTTGGCCTCGGCCTCGTTCATCTCGGTGAGGTCCATCACCACGGGGATGGACGCCCGGATGTGCTCACCGACCGTGCGGGCCGCCTCGAAGCCCGTCGGCCGCAGGGAGACGATCTTCGCGGGCGCGGGGACGGCCGGCACCGTCTCCTGATCCACCCACTCGTCGTCGTACGCCGCGGCCGGGTAGTTCCCGGAGGGCATCAGCCACCCGTTGTGGTGCTCGTCGCGAAGTGCTCCCATGCCGCGCCTCCCTGCCTCGTCCCGTCTGGTCCCCCGGGGGTGGGTGTCCTTCTTGACACGTCATCCACTCGTCGGAACTGTCCGAGTATCGCACTGTTCACCGGTCCCGTGCCCGCTCGCGGCCCCCGTACGAGTCGTGCCGCGCCGGAAACCCGGGCTGACCCGGGCACAGAGAGCGACGCGGCGCAGCGCCGTACGGTTGCGCGCGTAGACCATATCGGTAGCGGTCACCGCGTAATTGACCTTCTGTCAACAATGCGGAAACGATTTCACTCGCCGGTCGAACCGTCCACCAGTTCGCGCAACAAATCCGCGTGCCCGTTGTGTCGCGCGTACTCCTCGATCATGTGGACGAGGATCCAGCGGAGCGTCACCTCCTGGTCGTGGCGCAGCCGCTTGCCCACGGTGTCCAGCGGCAGACCGGCCGCGGCGCGGCGGGCGGCGTCGATCTCGGTGCGCCAGACGGCGAAGTCGGCCGCGACGTCGGCGGTGGCCACGTTGTCGAAGTCCCCGTCCGGGTCCGCCTCGGTCCAGTAGTGGCCGGTGGCGAACTCCTCGCCCAGCAGGACGCCCTGGAACCAGTGCCGCTCCACCTCGGCCATGTGCCGGACCAGGCCGAGCAGCGAGAGCGTGGACGGCGGGACGGAGCGCAGCCGCAGCTGGTCGTCGGTCAGGCCCGCGCACTTCAGGGCGAGCGTGCTGCGGTGGTAGTCGAGCCAGGAGGTGAGCATGGCGGCCTCGTCGGCGGCCATCGGCGGGTCCACCCGCGGTGTGAGTTCGGTCATGGCGGACATCCTGCTCGCGGTCGGCCCGCTCGTGCGACCGAATTGTCGCCCGGTGGGCGGGCGGGGGCCGTCGGCCCGGTGCGTCAGGAGGTGCGGGCCCGGCGGCGGGCGGCGGCCGCCCGCCAGAGGCCGACCAGGCTGCCGACCACCAGCAGGGCGATCACCCCGGCGGAGACCAGGAAGGCCGCCGAGCCGGGCCGGCCCGCGCTGGCCGCGGCGACCACGTACACGGCGGTGGTGGGGACCACGCCGATCGCGGTGGCGAGCAGGAAGGGGAGGAAGCGGACCCCGGAGAAGGCGGCGCCGTAGTTGCCGGCCTGGAAGGGCAGGCCGGGGAGCAGGCGCAGGATCAGGACGCTGCGGAAGCCCTGGTCGGTGAAGCGCTGGTCCAGCGCGCCGAGCACCTTGCCCCGCAGGTACGGCTTGAGGGCCTCCCGGCCCAGGCCCCGGCCGAGGCCGAAGGCCAGGGCCGCGCCCAGGGTGGTGCCGAGTACGGCGAGCAGCACGCCCTGCTGGATGCCCAGCAGCAGGCCGGCCACCGCGTTGAGCGCTGGGCGCGGGACGAAGGCGAGCGTGCCGACGGCGTAGACCAGGGCGAACAGCGGGGCGAACCAGTAGCCGGGCATCCGGTCCGCCAGGCCGCCGGAGAGCAGGTCCGTCGGGCTCCACAGCAGCAGCGACCCGGCGCACGCCCCCAGCAGGGCCACCAGCAGGCCGAACCGCCACCAGGGCGAGCGCGCCGGGGCCTGCCCGGCGGCTCCGGCGGATTCGACGAGTGCGGCGGAGGCGCTGGGGTCGGCGGGCCCGGCGGTGTTCGGAGCGGCGGGCGTGGTCAGGGCTGCGGGCACGGGCCGAGCCTAACCGCTTCCCGTGGCGCAGTGCGGTTCGAGGACGAGCCCCGCGCCCGGCGCGCAGGCGTCGTCCTTGCACCGGTCGCAGGCCAGGGCCCCGGGCGGCAGCAGGCCGGTGCAACAGGCCCCAGCCCGCCGCGGTCAGATCGCGGAGAGGTCCTTCCCGGAGGCACCTTCCGGTGCAACCGCGGTCACGTGGTCCCCCGGGGCGTCCGGTTCGGCCCGGCGCAGGGCGCCGGCGCTCAGCAGCAGGGCGAGGGCGAGCAGGGTGACCAGGCCGAAGGAGACGGTCAGCGAGGTGGCCTGGGCGAGGGCGCCGATCACGGCGGGGGCGATCAGGCCGGAGGTGTAGGTGACGGTGGCGACGCCCGCGATGGACTGGCTGGGGTTGCTGCCGATCCGGCCGGCGGCCGCGAATGCGAGCGGGACGATCACCGCGACGCCGACGCCGATCAGGGCGAAGCCCGGGATGGCCAGCGCCGGGGTGTCGGCGGTTACCACCAGCACGCCGCCGAGGGTGGCGACCGCTCCGCTCAGCCGGCTGGTGCGGACGGCGCCGAGGCGGCGGATCACCGCGTCGCCGGCCAGGCGGCTGACCGCCATGGTGAGCGCGAAGGCGGTGTACGAGGCGGCGGCGACGGTGGCCGAGGCGCCGGTGACGTCCTTGAGGTAGACGCCGCTCCAGTCCATCGAGGCGCCCTCGCCGAACACCGCGCAGAAGCCGACCAGGCCGATCACCAGGGAGCTGCGCGGCGGCAGGGTGAAGCGCGGCGGGGCCTCGGCCTCCGCGGGCGCCCGCAGGTCGGGCAGGCCGCGGCAGACCGGCTGGGCGAGGGCGAGCAGGACCAGGGCGGTGGCGGCCAGCTGGAGCCGGGCGTCCAGGGCGAGGTGGGCGGCCAGGATGCCGAATCCGGAGGCCAGCAGGCCGCCCGCGCTCCACATCCCGTGCAGTCCGGACATGATCGAGCGGCCGAGGCGCTGCTCGATCTCCACGCCCTGGGCGTTCATCGCGACGTCGGCCATGCCCGCCGTGGCGCCGTACACCAGCAGCACCGCGCACAGTGCGGGCAGCGAGGGGGCGAGCGCGGGGAGGGCGAGGGCCAGGCACCAGAGCGAGATCAGCGCGCGGACGGCGGCCCTGCCGCCGTACCGGTGGACGAAGCGCCCGGCCAGCGGCATCGCGAGGGAGGAGCCGATGGCGGGCATCACCAGGGCGAGGCCGAGCTGCCCGGGGGAGAGGTCGAGGCGCTCCTGGAGCCACGGGATGCGGGTGACGAAGGTGCCGCCGACGGCGCCGTGCACGCCGAAGACCAGCGCGATGCTCCGTCGGGAGCGGCGTGGTTCGACGAGTGGATCGAGGGTGGTGGCGGTGGTCATGCGGCGTTCCCTCCCGGTACTGGTGGTCGATAAACTATCAGGAAGGGACCCTGATAGAAACACTCTGGAAGGATGACCGGCCATGACCACCGTGCGTACGGCAACGCCGAGCACCGCCCGGGCGATCAACGACCGGCTGGCGCTCAACCTCCTGCTCGAACAGGGCCCCCTGACCGCGACCGAGCTGCGCGACCTCACCGGCCTCTCCCGGCCGACCGTCGCCGACCTGCTCGACCGCCTCCAGCGCACCGGCCTGGTCGCGCTGGCCGGCGAACGCGGCGAACAGCGGCGCGGCCCCAACGCCCGGCTCTACGCGCTGGTCGCCTCGCGCGCCCACCTCGGCGCGGTCGACGTCCGCGAGGGCGGCGTCAGCCTGGTCGTCGCCGACCTCACCGGACGCACCCTCGGCACCGCCGAGATCCCCGTCCACGGCGACGGCACCCCCGACACCGCCGCGGCGATCGTGCGCACCCTGCGGGAGACCGCGCGCAACGCCGGCGTCGAGCGGCTGCACACCGTCGCGGTCGGCGCCCCCGGCCTGGTCGACCCCGCCACCGGACGGCTGCACAGCACCGGCCAGCTCCCCGGCTGGCACGCCGAACTCCTCGCCGCGCTGCGGGAGCTGCCCGGCACCGATGTGATCCTGGAGAACGAGGTCAACCTGGCCGGCCGGGCCGAGTACCGGGTCGGCGCCGCGCGCGACCGCGACACCTTCGTGCTGATGTGGCTCGGCCAGAGCGTCGGCGCCGCCGTCATCCTCGACGGGCGGCTGCGCCGCGGCGCCTCCGGCGGCACCGGCGAGATCTGCTTCCTGCCCGTCCCCGGAGCCACCGGGCTGCCCAGCGCCGACAGCTGCGAGGGCGGCTTCCACGGGCTGGTCGGCAGCGCGGCCCTGTGCGCCCTCGCCCGCGCCCACGGGCTCCCCGCCGACCCGGCCGGCGACGCGCCCGCCGCCGAGGCCGCCGTACGCGCCGCCCTGGTCGCCGGCGAGGAGGGCGCGGCCTTCCTGGACGAGCTGGCCGAACGGATCGCGCTCGGCGCGGCCGGCGTCTGCGTGGTGCTCGACCCCGGCTGCGTGGTGCTCGGCGGCGAGATCGGCCGGGCCGGCGGCGCCGACCTGGCCGGCCGGGTCGAACGGCGCCTGGCCGGGCTCTCCCCGCTGCGCACCGAGGTGCGGGCCGGTACGGCGGGCGGCGGCGCCGTCCTCGCGGGGGCGGTGCTCACCGCCGGGGACGCCGCACGGCGGGACCTGTTCGGCGAGCCGTAGCCCTGTTTTCCGTGGGCCACCCCGGTACGGCAGGATGGCGGCTCGGGGCGTCCACCCCGTACCTCGAACCACCGTCAGGAGTCGCACATGGGCCAGCCCGAGGTGCCGGTCAACCCGTACCGCATCGGCGAGGCGGCGGCGCTGCTCGGCGTCAGCGCGGACACCATGCGGCGCTGGGTGGACGCCGGGCGGCTCGCCGCCGTACGGGACGAGCACGGGCACCGGATCATCCCCGGCGTCGAGCTCGCCGCCTTCGCCCGGGAGCTGGCCGAGCCGGAGAACGCCGAGGCCGAGGGGCGCCCCTCCTCGGCGCGCAACCGCTTCCCCGGCATCGTCACCGACGTGCGGCTCGGCGACGTGGCCGCGCAGGTGGAGGTGCAGGCCGGGCCGTTCCGGGTGGTGTCGCTGATCAGCCGGGACGCGGCGGAGGAGCTCGACCTGGTACCGGGCGCACCCGCCACTGCGGTCATCAAGTCGACCAATGTGATGATCGAACGGCGCTAGCCGTGCGTTGTGCGCCGTGCTCTGTGCGCTGTGTTCCGAGTTCTGAGTCCTGAGTCCTGACGAGTTCTCGAGCGAAAGGCCCGGATGAACCACCCGAACCTGCCGACCACCCAGGCCGCCGTGCCGGCGGTCGAGGCGGTCGCCGCCCGGCACGGCCGCGCCGTCCGCGCCGAGCACGACATCGGCGGCGACCGGACCTTCGCCGGGCTGGTCGGCGCCGGAGCGGTCGGCCCGGACGGCGAACCGGGCGCCGTCCCGCACGAGGCGCTGCTGGAGTTCGACGGCAGCCCGCGCACCGCCGTCCGGCTGTTCACCCACGACGAGGCCGTCGTCACCGTCGAGGGCATCGCCTTCGACGTCCCGCGCGACAGCGTCCCGGCCTTCCTGCACTCGGTCTGGTCCGACCTGGTGCACGTCAAGGTCCGGACCTTCCCGCCGTCCAGCACCCTGATCGTCACCGTCCCCGGGGAGCCCTCCTACCGCGAGGCCCTCGGCGTCCACGACCTCACCCCCTGGCTTTCTGGAAAGATCCGATGAGCATCGCTGCCTCCGCCCCCGCCGACCGCCGCCCGGTGCTCGCCGTCGCCCACCGCGGCGACCCGTACCGCCACCGCGAGAACACCCTGCCCTCGGTCGAGTCCGCGCTCGCCGCCGGCGCCGACGCCGTCGAGGTGGACGTCCAGCTCACCCGCGACAAGGTGCCGGTGCTGCTGCACGACACCACCCTGGAACGCCTCTGGGGCGACCCGCGCGCGATCGGCCGGGTCACCACCGACCAGCTCGCCGAGCTGCGCCAGGGCGACCTGGCCGTCCCCACCCTCGCCGAGGCGATCAAGACCGTCGCCGCCGCCGACGGTCCCCGGCTGCTCATCGACCTCGACGAACCCGGCCCGGCCGCCGCCACCTGGTCCGTCGTCACCGGGCAGGGCGCCGAGGACCTGGTCGCCTTCTGCGGCCCCGCCACCGCCATGCTCGCCGTGCGCGCACTCAGCCGCGACGCCGAGATCGCGCTCACCTGGAAGCAGCCGCGGATGCCCGCCCCCGCCCTGCTGCGGGACCTGCGCCCGCGCTTCCTCAACCCGCCGTTCGGCCTGGTCACCCCCGACTTCGTGCGGGCCGCCGCCGACGAGGGGCTCGCCGTCTCCACCTGGACCGCCGACCTGCGCCGCACCATGCGCCGGCTCCGCGACGCCGGGGCCGCCTCCATCACCACCAACCGGATCTCCGTGCTGCGCTCGGTCCTGGACGGCCGCCGGTGACGGTGCGCGGCTCCCGGGCGCCCGGTCACCAGGCGCCCGGCCCCCGGGTGCTCGGCCTCCGGGCCCTGGGCCGCGCCCTGCTGGCCCGTCAGCACCTGCTCGCCCGCACCGGCCTGGCGCCCCTCGAGGTCATCCACCACCTCGGCGGACTCCAGGCCCAGGCCGTACCGCAGCCGCCCTACCTCGGGCTGCTCTCCCGGCTCGACGGCTTCACCCCGGAGGCGCTCAGCACCCTGCTCGAACAGCGGGCGGCGGTCCGGATCGCGCTCCAGCGCGGCACCATCCACCTGGTCACCGCCGAGGACTGCCTGACCCTGCGCCCGCTGCTCCAGCCCGTCCTCGACCAGGCACTGCGCACCACCTACGGCAAACGGCTCAGCGGACTCGACCCGGCCGCGCTCGCCGCCGAGGCCCGCGTACTGGTCGAGGCGGAGCCGCGCACCTTCCAGCAGCTCGGCACGCTGCTCGCCGCCACCCGGCCGGACCGCGACCCGGCCGCCCTGGCCCAGGCGGCGCGCTGCCTGCTGCCGCTGGTCCAGGTGCCGCCGCGCGGGCTGTGGGGCCGCAGCGGCCCGGCCGCCCACACCACCGCCGAGGCCTGGCTCGGCCGCCCGCTCGACCCCGCGCCCGCGCCGGACGGCCTGGTGCTGCGCTACCTCGCCGCCTTCGGGCCCGCCACCGTGGCCGACCTGCAGAAGTGGTGCGGCCTCAGCCGGTTGGGGCCCGTGCTCAAGCGGCTCGGGTCGGAGCTGCTGACGTTCCGGGACGAGCAGGGCCGGGTGCTGTACGACCTGCCCGAGGCGCCCCGGCCGGACCCGGACGTCCCGGCGCCGGTGCGGCTGGTCGCGCCGTTCGACAACCTGCTGCTCTCGCACGCCGACCGGAGCCGGGTGCTGCCGGAGCGGTACAAGGACCGGGTGATGACCCGCAACGGCCTGGTGCTCGGCACCCTGCTGGTGGACGGGCTGGTCGCCGGGACGTGGCGGCTGACGGGGGAGCAGGAGGTGGTCGTCGAGCCGTTCGTCCGCTTGGCGCGGGCGGAGCGCGAGGCGGCCGAGACCGAGGCGCAGCGGGTGCTGGCCTTCGCGGGCGGGGGCGCGGGCCGCGGCGGGTCGGTGCGGATCGCCGTGGCGGAGCAGTCGTAGAACGGGCGGATCGTCACATTCTCTGCTGAGCTGGGTCGGTCCGGTCTCGGCGCTGCTCATCGTTGCTCATCGCTGCCGGACTCGACGACGACAACGACGATGACAACGATGACAACGACGACGACCCTGGCGGAGGTGCCGGTGTCCGTGGAGCGCCCGCCCGGTGGGCGGCCCGACCACCGCAGGCCGTACCTGATGCTGCCGCCCGCGGTGCGGTGGGCGGCGGCCTGGTCGGTGGCGGTGATCCTGCTGATCACCGTCGGCTCGCTGGTGGTCTTCGCGCTGGTGGAGCTGCGGGCGGCGACCGTGCCGTTCGTCCTGGCGCTGCTGGGGGTCTCCCTGCTGTACCCGGTGGTGCCCTGGATGGTCCGGCGGGGCGTGAGCCGCGGGCTGGCCGCCGGGCTGACCTGCCTGCTGCTGGTGGTCGCGGTGGTCGGGGTGATCGCGCTGCTGGTCAACTCCCTGGTGCACAGCGCCCCGCAGATCGCCGCCTCGCTCCCGGCGGCCGGACGCCGGCTGGCCGAGTGGCTCGGACCGTTCGGGGCCAAGATCGAGCACGCGCTGAACAATGCCAAGGGCGAGACCAACTCGCTGGTCTCCACCCTCACCAACGGCGTGCTGTCCGGCCTCGGCCTGCTCACCCAGCTGATCACCGGGGCGGTGCTGGCCCTGGCGCTGGTGTTCTTCTTCCTGCGCGACGGCCACCGCACCGGCGACGCCATCCGCGGCAACCTGCCCGGGCGCGGCGCCGAGACGGTGATCGCCTGTGCCGAGCGGGCCTTCGAGGCGATGGCCGGCTTCATGCGCGGCACCACCCTGATCGCCCTGATCGACGCGGGCTTCATCACCGTCGGCCTGGTGGCCCTGGGTGTGCCCGGTGCCCCGGGCCTGGGCGCGCTGGTGTTCATGGGCGCGTACATCCCGTTCGTCGGCGCGTTCCTGTCCGGCACGGTCGCGGTGCTGGTGGCGCTGGCCGACGGCGGCCTGGGGACGGCTCTGTGGGCGCTCGGGGTGGTGCTGACGGTGCAGATGATCGAGGGCAACGTCCTGCAGCCGGTCATCCAGAGCCGGACGGTGGAGCTGCACCCGGCGACCATCATGGTCGCGGTGGTGGCCGGCTCAGGCGTCGCGGGCATCATCGGCGCCCTGCTGGCGGTGCCGGTCTGCGCGGCGGGCATGGGCGTGATCTCGGTCCTGCGGGGGCTGGCGGAGGCTCCCGAGTAGCCCGGTGAGAACCCGGTTGCCGGACGGGGGAGGGGCATGGCAGCATCACTAATGCGACGAGAGTCGCGATAGCCCCGGAGGGGTGCGGATGGAACTGTTCGATGTGGCCGAGCCGGGGGCGGGGCCGTACGGGGTCACGGTGGGGCCCGACGGCGGGGTGTGGTTCACCCTCGTCCACGCCGGGGAGATCGGGCGGCTGGCGGCGGACGGGACGGTGCGGCGCTTCGCCCTCGACTCGGCGCGGTGCGGGCCGTCGGCGCTCACCGTCGGGCCGGACGGCGCGCTCTGGTTCACCGAGCTGAACGCGGGCCGGATCGGGCGGATCACGGTGGACGGCGAAGCCTCCTCCTTCGCGCCGCCCACGGCGGACGCCGGGCCGGGCGGCATCGTCACCGGGCCGGACGGGGCGCTCTGGTTCACCGAGCTGAACGCCGACCGGGTCGGGCGGATCACGGTGGACGGGCAGGTGACGGAGTACCCGCTGCCGCTGGCCGGGGCGTTCCCGGCGCACATCGCCGCCGGGCCGGACGGGGCGCTGTGGTGCGCGCTCAACCAGGCGGACGCCGTCGCGCGGGTGAGCGTCCGGGGCGAGGTGACCGTCCACCGGCTGCCCACCGCGGGCACCGCGCCGGTCGGCATCACCGCCGGGCCGGACGGGGCGCTCTGGTACGTCGGGATCGGTGGCGGGCTGGTCGGGCGGATCACCGTGGACGGCAAGGTGACCGAGTACCCGCTGGCCGACCGGGCCGCCCGGCCGCACGCGATCGCCGCCGGCCCGGACGGGCGGCTCTGGTTCACCGAGTGGGCCGCCGGCCGGATCGGTGTGCTCACCCCGGACGGACGGCTCGACGGGTACCCGGTCCCCGGCCCGGGCGCCGAACCGCACGGCATCGCGGTCGGGCCGGACGGAGCGGTGTACGCCGCGCTGGAGCGCGGACAGATCGCCCGGCTGGCGGGCTGAGCCGCCGTGCCGGGGCAGCGGGCCCGCAAGCGCAAGCAGGCCGAGGACCTCCGGCGGTCGACCGAGCGCCGGGCCGAGCGGGAGGCCGCCGCCGGGCCCTGGGAGGTGCTGCACAGCACCGAGGACCCGGCCGAGCACCGGGCCTTCGTGCGGCGGCTGTACGAGGCCGGGGTCCCCGACGACGTCGAGGTGGTCTGCGACGTGCTCTGCGGGCGGCTCGTCCAGCCGACCTGGTACCAGGTGCGGACACGGCGGCCGGCCGGCGCCGCTCAGGGCCTGGACGCCGCTCAGGGGCTGGACGGCGTTCAGGGTCCGGACAGCGCTCAAGGCGGTCAGGGCGGTCAGGGCTGACGCAGCAGCTCCTCCAGGTCGGCCAGCAGGCCGAGCGCCGCCGCCCGGTCGGGTGTCGGGCGCGGGGCCGGGGTGCCGCGTTCGGCGAGCACCCGCAGCGCGGCGGCGGCCTGCCGGGCGAACATCGCCAGCAGGTCCAGCTCCGGCAGGCCGGGGCGGACCTGCGGGGCCGGGTCCAGCACCTCCAGCACGCCGAGCACCCGGCCGCCGTGGGTGAGCGGCGCCGCCATCAGGGCGTTCGGCACGTAGGCGGTGGACTCGGCGAAGGCCCGGTCGAAGGTGCGGCTGGCGGCCAGGTCGTCCACCACCATCGGCTCGCCCGAGGCGGCGACCCAGCCGGCGATGCCCCGCCCGGCCGGGAAGCGCCGGCCGACCAGGGACTCCTCGCCCCGGCCGGAGACCGCCTGGAACACCAGCTCGCCGGCCGCCTCGTCGAGCAGGCAGACCGAACCCGCCTGGGCGCCGAAGATCGCCCGGGCGACGTCCACCACGGACTGCAGCAGCTCGCGGGCGAGCGGGTCGACGGCGGGGTCAGTGCTGAGGGTCATCGGACGCCTCCGGGGTGGGGGTGGACGGGACCTGGACGTTGGCCGCGGTGAGGTAGAGCGCGCTCTTCAGCTGGAAGGTCGTCAGCCTCGGCCGCCGGGACAGGATGCGGGCGCAGAGCCCGGCCACGTACGGGGTGGCGAAGCTGTTGCCGGTCGTGCGGATGGTGGAGCCGCCGAGCCAGGGCACCCGGACGTTCTGGCCGGGGGCGAAGAACTCGACCGGCGGCGCGGGGTTGTACAGGTGCAGGTCCGGGGCCGCCTCCTGATGGCTGCCCACCGAGATGACCGAGGAGAAGCGCCAGGGGAAGCTCTCCACCGGGGTGTTGTGAGCGGAGGCGACGATCGCGGTGCGGGCGAAGTAGGCGTCGTCGGCGATCGCGTGCAGCTCCTCCAGGAAGCGGGTCCGGGTGGTGGAGAGGCTGAGGTTGATCACGTCGAAGCCCTGCCGGACGGCCCAGCGCAGCCCGGCGATCAGCATGTCGCCGGTGCCGGTGAAGCGCTCGCCGAGCACCCGGACGCTGTACAGCTCGCAGTCCGGGGCGGTGCGCCGGATGATGCCCGCGCAGGCGGTGCCGTGGCCGCAGGTGTCACCGACGGTGTCGGGGCGGACGGCCAGCTCCCGGGAGACCGGGTCCCGGACCACGGCCCAGGAGCCGTGCAGCGGGCCGACCAGCGGGTGGTCGGGCTCGATGCCCGAGTCGACCACGCACACCCGCACGCCCGCACCGGTGCCGCCCGGGTGCTCCTCGACCGGGTCGGCCAGCACCGGCGGCTCGTCCACCCGGCGCTCGCGCAGACTCCAGGTCAGGCCGGCGGCCGGGGCGGTCACCGGCCGCCGCCCAGCCGCTCGGCCCGGCGCACGCCCGGCAGGTGGCCCTTGGCGGTGAAGCGGTCCCGGGCGGTGGCGGCGGCCACCGCGGCCTCGGCGGGCCGGTCGAGCAGCAGCAGGGCATGCGCCCGGTCCAGTGCGGTCAGCGCCTGGAGCAGCACCGACTCGGTGGCCTCGGCGGCGCGCAGGGCCGATCCGGTCAGCTCCAGCGCCGGAGCGGACTCGCCGCGGGCGGCGGCGAGCCGCCCGCGCAGCGCGTCCAGCTCGACGGCCAGCACCGGCGGCAGCGCCGCGGCGGCGTCCACACCGTCCAGGTGCCGGGCGGCCGGCTCGGGACGGTCGGAGTCCAGCAGGACGCGCGCGGTGGTGAGGGCCAGCCGCGGCAACGGGGCCGCGCTGCCCTGGCGGCGGGCGATCTCGGCGGCGTCGGCCAGCAGGTCCAGCGCGTGGCCGGACAGCCCGGCGGCGGCCGCGGCCTGGGCGGTCAGCGTCGGCAGCGAGACCATCGCCTCGGCCAGCGACAGCTCGCCCGCCAGGCCGTTGGCCTCGGCGAGCAGCAGCTCGGCCTCGTCCGGGCGGTCGCGCAGGGCGAGCAGGACGGCCAGCGGGCCGTTCAGCGCCACCCGTACGGTCCGTCGGCCGGCGCCGTGCTCGGCGAGCAGGGCGCGCAGTCGGAAGGTGGCGGCGGGGGCGGGCTCGGGGCCGGCCAGCAGCGAGGCGGCCAGCGCCGACAGCACTGCGGCCCGGTCCAACTCGGCGTCGGTGCGCGAGACTTCGCCGAGCGCCTGGTCGAGCAGCCGGTCCGCCTCGGTGTGCCGGCCGGCCAGCAGGTGCTCCTCGGCCAGCCGCAGCCGGGCGCGGGCCTGGCCGAGGGCGTCACCGGCGTCGGTGAACAGCGGCAGCACGGCGCGGGCGGTGGCGGCGGGCTGCTCCGGGCCGGGCGGCAGGCCCCGGGCGGCGAGGGCGAGACGGGCGTGCGCGGCGTCCAGCGGGTCGGCGGCCGAATCGCGGACCTGGGCCAGGACGGGCAGCGCCTCCTCGGCGCGGCCCAGCGCCAGCCTGGTCTCGCCGAGCCGGCGCAGCACCGGGCCGGCGGCGCGCTCGTTCGGGTAGTGCAGGCGGGCGGAGCGCTCCAGCAGGTCGTCGGCGGCCGCGAGGTCGGCACGGGCCAGGGCCGCGGCCCCGGCGGCGCCCAGAGCGGCGGCGGCGCGGGTGCGCAGGGTGTCGGTGCGGGCGTCCAGCAGGCCGAGTTCGAGCCGGTAGCGGTGGGCGCGCTCCAGGTGGCCGCCGACGGCCGCGGCCCCGGTGGCGCGGACGGCAGGCAGGTCGGCGGCGCGCTCGTGGCGCTCGGCCCGGGCCCGCTTCGACATCGACTGGTAGACCGACTCCTGCACCAGGCCGCTGCTGAACCGGTAGCCGGTGCCGGCCGGTTCGACCAGCCGGCGCTCGGCCAGCCGGTCCAGCGCGGCGTGCAGCCGGGGCGGGGTGTCGTCCCCGTCGGCGGGCGGCGCGGCGGGAAGGCCGTCGATCGGGCCGGTGAACACGTCGTCCTCCGGGTCGGCGAAGGCGTCCTGGTCGGTGCCGCCGTGGGCGAGTTCGGCGAGCTCGGCGGCGGTGAAGGCGCGGCCGAGCACGGCGGCGAGGTCCAGGGTGGTGCGCTCGTCCCGCTCCAGGCCGTCGATCCGGGCGCTGAGCAAGGCCCGTCCGGTGGGCGGGAGTTCATCGGCGAGGGCGGCGTCGCCGGGGCCGTCGGCCTCGGTGAGGGCGGCCAGCAGCTCCTCCAGGTGCAGCGGATTGCCCTCGGCACGATCCAGCAGCCGGGTCGGAACGGTGTCCTGGTGGGCGCTCAGCTCGGTCAACTGGGCGGCCAGCAGGGCGGATTCGTCCCAGGACAGGCCGCCGACCGGGAGGGTCGCCGACTTCGGCCGGGGGGAGAGGAGCTCCGGGCGGGAGGCCAGGAGCTCCGGGCGGGACAGGCAGAGCAGCAGCACCGGGGCCGGGCCGAGCGCGGCGACCAGCCGCTCGGCGGCGTCCAGCAGGACGGGGCCGGCCCACTGGCAGTCGTCCAGCACCAGGACGGCCGGGCGCTCCACGGTGCGGCCGCGCAGGATCCCGGCGAGCTGGTCGAGGGAGCGGTCGAGACCGGGCACGGCACTGGGTGCGGCGTCGGGTGCGGTGTCGGTCATGGTGTCGGTCATGGTGTCGGTTGCCTCGGCGAGGCGGGCCAGCGCTTCGGCGGGGGCCGGTGCCCCCGGCTCGTCCAGCAGGGTGCGGACCGCCTCGGCCAGCGGGGCCTGCACGCCCTGCTCGCCGAAGCTGCGGCAGCGGCCGGTGCCGCAGCGCGCGGTGAGCCGGGCCGAGCGTTCGCGCCACTCACGCACCAGGCGGGTCTTGCCGATCCCGGCCTCCCCGACCACCAGCAGCAGCTCGGCGCCACCGCCGCCCGCCACCCGGGCCAATGCCGCGTCCAGCGAGTCGAGTTCGCGCTCCCGGCCGACCAGCGGCACGTCGAAGCGGCGCAACAGCTCCGGGTCGTCCTCGTCCAGGCCGACCAGCCGGTAGGCGGTCACCGGCTCGGCCTTGCCCTTCAGCTGCAGCGGGCCCACCTCGTCCACCTGGGCGGCCGGCCCGGCCGCCCGCAGCGTCTGCGGGCCGATCAGCACCTGGCCCGGGGCGGCCCGGGTCTGCAGCCGGGCGGCGATGTTCACCGTCTCGCCGGAGATCAGCGCCTGGCGCGCCGAGGCGTCCGCACCCGCCACCACCTGGCCGGTGTTGACGCCGATCCGGACGTCCAGCCGGACCCCGAGGGTGGCGTCCAGCTCGGCGTTGAGGTCCTCCAGGTCCTCCAGCATGGCCAGGGCCGCGGCCAGCGCCCGGTGGGCGTCGTCCTCGCGGATCACCGGGACGCCGAAGACGGCCATCACCGCGTCCCCGATGAACTTCTCCAGGGTGCCGCCGTGCGCCTCGATCTGGCGGTGCATCCGCTCGAAGTAGCGCAGGATCACCTCGCGCAGCGTCTCCGGGTCGAGCGCGCCGGACAGGGCGGTGGAGTCGACCAGGTCGCAGAAGACCACCGTGACCAGCTTGCGCTCCTCGGCCGCCAGGTCGAGGGCGGCGGCCCGGGAGGTGCCGCAGGCGGGGCAGAACTGGTCGTTGGTGTTGGCGAGTTGGGCGCAGAGTGGGCAGGGCATGGTGGCAGTCCTTCGCTAGTCCTTCGCTGTGCGGGCGTGCTCGGCGCCGGGACGGCGTACGGGCGTGCCCGGCCAGCGTCGCGGGGCGGGCTTCGGAGCCGGTTCGGGGGCGGTATGCGGGCGGTATGGCCGCAGCCCGGAGCGGGTGCGGGGCGGCTGTGCAGCGGGACGGGCGGTGCTGCGGGTGGCCTCGGCACCCGCGCCGACCTGCGGCCATACCGCCGGCCAACCGATTCCCAGGCCGTCCGCAGCCGGGCCCGCCTAGCTTTGCCGCTGCGACGGACCGTCGGCCCGTGCGGTACCGGCAGCCCACTCATGGAAGGGAGTCCCACCATGGCCGAGAACATCGAGAACATGGAGCAGAACGTCGACGAGAGCGGCGAGGAGACGGCGGAGGTCGAGGCGCACGTCGCCAACGTGCTGGACCTCCAGGCGCTCAAGTTCCTCCAGGCCTCCTCCGACGGCAACTGCTTCAGCATCGTCAGCTACGTCAACTCCGCGGAGACCTCGGCCTCCTGAGCCGCGGCAGGCCCGGTGGCCCCGGCGCGGGGGCGGTCGCACCACCGCCCCCGGCCGGCGGTTCCGCCCCGGCTCGGCTTCGGTCCGGCTTCGGCCCGGCCCGGTTCCGGCCCCACCCACGACGGAGGACGGCCATGGACTCCACCCCGCTCACCCGCAACCGGGACTTCCGGCTGCTCTGGGTCGGCGGCCTGCTCGCCTCGCTCGGCTCCCAACTCTCCTCGATCGCCCTGCCGTTGCTCGTCCTCCGGGACACCGGCTCGGCTGCCCGGGCGGGCGCCATCGGAACCGTCTCGGTCGGCGCGCTGCTGCTCAGCACACTGCCCGGCGGAGTGCTCGCCGACCGGATCGAACGCCGTCGGCTGATGCGGCTGTGCGACGTCGGCAGCCTGCTCGCCGTCACCGCCCTGGTGCTCGCCGTGCTGAACGGGCGCGCGCCGCTGCTCCTGGTGCTGCTGGTCGCCGGCGCCGGGGCGGTCATCGCCGGCACGTACGGGCCCGCCGCCGGCGGCCTGCTGCGCGCGGTGGTGCCGCGCGGGCAGGTCCGCGAAGCCTCCTCCCGGATGCAGGCCCGCGGCGCCGCCGCCCGGCTGGTCGGGCCGCTCGGCGGCGGTGCGCTGTTCGCCTGGCACCCGGTGCTGCCCTTCGTGGCCGAGGGTGTCGGACTGCTGCTCTCCACCGTCTGCGTGGCGCTCATCCGGACCCGCTCGCGACCGGAGACCAAGGACGGATCCGTGTTCAGCCGCGCCGAGTTGACCGCAGGGATCGCCTTCCTCTGGCGCCGGCCCTACCTGCGGACCCTGCTGCTGATCTTCGGCCTCGGGATGAACTTCGCGTTCAGCGCGCTGATGTTCACCACCCTGGCCGTCGCCTCCGACGGCGGGCACTCCGGCCTCGGCGGCGGCACCGTCGTCTCCTGCACCGCCGCCGGGGCCCTGGCCGGCGCGCTGCTCGCCCCGAGACTGGACGCCAGGACCGGCGACGGCAAGCTGGTCGCGCTGGCCTGCTGGGCCTGCGCCGTGACCGCCGCCGTCCTGGTGCTCACCCGGCTGCCGCTGCTGATCGGGCTGCTGTGCGCGGTCTGCGTGTGCCTGTCCACCGTCGCCAGCATCGGCTTCGTCTCCGGAATGCTGCTCGCCGCGCCGCCGGACCGGATCGGCCGGGTGCAGAGCGCGGCCGGATTCCTGTCCACCCTGGTGCAGCCCTTCGGCCCGTTGGCCGGCGGCGCCCTGCTCGGCGCCCTCGGCGGCACCCGGACCTTCGCCCTGCTGGCCCTCGCGATCGCGCTCTGCGCGGCCGTGGTGACCTGGGCGCCGCCGGTGCGGCGCGGGCCGGTGGCTGTTCCGGCCGTACCGGCGGCTCCTGCTGGTCCGGCCGTTCCGGTTGTTCCAGTTGTTCCGGCTGTTCCGGCCGCCTGAGCTCTTGGTGGAAAGGGGGTGGTGCGCCGTGGCCGGCGCTCACGAGACCCAGCAGTACTGCCTCGCCGACCCGACCTACTACGACACCCCCGGGCGGCTGCCCGACCGGGCGAGCCGCTACCCGCACGGGCTCGGCGCCGTGCCCGCCGGGTGGCGGCGCCGGGAACAGGGCCTGTGGACCGTGCTGCTGCCGGCCGGCGCCCCGCTGCCCGAACAGGGCTGGAAGCTCCATGTCTCCACCGTGGAGGACCAGGCGGCCGACACCCTGGCGGTGGTCGCCCGGATCTGCACCGGGCACCGGACGGCGTACAAGTTCCTCCGCAGCGCCCAGGCCCTGCGGGTCGCCGACGGCAAGTACGCGGGGCGCGGCAGCAGCGGCAAGTTCATCACGGTCTACCCGGCGGGCGAAGCCGAATTCCTGCGGCTTGCCGAGGAGTTGGCTACCGCGCTGGACGGGCGCCCCGGCCCGTACGTGCTCACCGACCTGCGGATCGGGACGGCCCCCGTGTACGCGCGCTACGGCGCCTTCGTCGAACTCCGGTGCCAGGACGAGACCGGGCGGACCGTCCCCGCGCTGCGCGACCCGGCCGGTGAGCTGGTGCCGGACCCGCGCGAACCGGTGTTCCGGCTGCCCGGGTGGGTCCGGCCGCCCGCGGCACTGCGCCCGCACCTCGCAGCCCGGGAGGCGGCGGCCGGGGAACTGCCCTACCGGATCCTGGAGGTGCTGCAGTTCACCAACGCGGGCGGGATCTACCTCGCCGCGGACCGCAGGACGGGGCGGCGGGTGGTGCTGCGCGAGGCCCGCCCGCACGCCGGACTCGACGCGGCCGGCGCGGACGCCCTCACCCGGCTGCGGCGCGAGCAATGGGCGCTGGAACGCCTGGCCGGACTGGACTGCGTGCCCCGGCTGCACGAGGTGCGAACGGTCTGGGAGCACACCTTCCTGGTGCAGGAGCACATCGAGGGCGTCCAGCTGTTCGCCGAGGCGATCCGGCGCTACCCGCTCGTGCACCAGAACTGCACCGCCGCGCAACGGGCCGAGTACGCGGCCTGGGTGGCCGGCGTGGTCACCGGACTGGAGCGGGCGCTCGACGCGCTGCACGGGCGGGGCGTGCGGTTCGGGGACCTCCACCCCGCCAATGCGATCCTCCGGCCGGACGGGTCCGTGGTGCTCGTGGACTTCGAGTACGCGGCCGAACTGGCCGACCGGCAGGTGCCCACCGCCGGGGTGGCAGGTCTGCCCGTCCCGGCCGGGCTGGACGGGGCCGCGGCCGACCGGCACATGCTGTGGGCGAGCTGGCTGACGCTGCTGATGCCCGTCATGGAAGTCGCCGAACACGATCCCGGGAAGGCGGCGGCGCTCGAACGGCGGGCGCGGGAATGGTTCGGAGTGGGGGAGGGGGAGGGGCCGGTGCGGCCGATGGTGGTGCGGGCCCGGGCCGTCACGGCCGGGGACTCGGACGGTGAACGGAGGGGGCGTGAGCTGTTCGACGGGCTCGGGAGGTTCGACGGGACCGGGCTGGGCGCTGTGCGCGACGAACTGGTCGCCGGCATCCACGCCGGTGCCACCCCCGACCGGCCGGACCGGCTCTTCCCCGGTGACGTGGCCGGCTTCGCCGACGGCGGTACGGGCGTCGCGCACGGCGCGGCCGGGGTGCTGTACGCGCTGCACCGGGCCGGGGCCGACTGGCCCGAGGAGTACGCGGACTGGCTGATCGCGGCCATGCGGCGGCGGGGTGCGTCGTCCGGGTCCGGGTCCGGGTCCGGGTCCGGGTTCGGGGCCGGGGGGCTGCACGACGGGCCGCTCGGCGTCGCGGCGGTGCTGGCCCGGATCGGGCGGGCGGACGCGGCGCTCGAACTGCTCGCGCGGGTCCGTGGGGCGCGGCCGGCCCCGGAGGCCGGGCTGTACGGCGGACGGGCCGGGGCGGGGCTCGCCCGGGTGCGGTTGGCGTCCTCGCTCGGGGCGGCGGTGGGCGACACGCCGGTTCGGGAGGCGATCGAGGACGCCCGGGACCTGGCAGCCGTGGTGAGGGGGGAGACCGTACCCGGCCTGGCCGGGCCGACCGGCGCCGGGCTGTTGTACGGGCTGGCCGGCGTCGCGCTGCTCCAGCTGCGGCTGTACCGGTGGACCGGGGAGCGCTGGCTGCTCGACGCGGCCCGCGGAGCGGTGGAACGGGCGATGGGGCAGTGCGTCCGGGTGCCGGACGGGTCGGTGCAGGTGCTGGACCGGGGGCGGCGACTGGCGTACCTGGACCGGGGGAGCAGCGGGGTCGCGCTGGTGGTACGGGAGTTGGCGGAGCTGGGCGTCGAGGTGGCGGGGGCCGAGGACTTCGTCGCGGACGTGCGGAAGGTGTGCGCACCGGGGTTCATCCGGGAACCCGGGCTGTTCCGGGGGCGGGCCGGGCTGCTGCTGGCACTCTTGGGGCTGGGGGAGTCGGGGCTGGGGGAGTCGGGGGAGCGGGACGCGGTGCTCGGGCAGGTGCGGAAGTTGCAGTGGCACCTGGTGGCGCGGCCGGAAGGGCTGCTGGTGCCGGGGATGCGGCTGCGGCGCTTCTCGGCGGACCTGCACACCGGGGCGGCCGGGGTGCTGTTGGCGCTGTGCGGACTGGAGGAGGGGGTGGGGCGGGGCGGGGCGGACCTGGTGACGTTGGGGTGAGGGGTGGGGGCGGTGGGCTGCGCCGCGGCGCAGCGCATTCAGGCCCCTCCGGGCCGAGTTGCTGCTCCCCTCCGGGGCGCAGGATCGGCCGGTGGAGGAGGGGCGGGCGCGTGTGGGGGTGCTCAGGGGAGGGTGAGGGAGGGGGCGGTGAGGGCTTCGGGGGCGCGTTCGCGGGCGTGGAGGTGGGTGAGGCGGGGGAGGGCGTAGAGGGCGGCGTGGGCGGTGACCTCCCCGGTGGGGGAGGTGACGGCGCCGGTGTCTGTGAGGGCTTCGAGGGTGCGCAGGGCGAGGTGTTCGGGGCGGCCGAGGGCGGTGGCGGCCTCGGGGAGGGTGAAGAGCAGGGCGAGGGGCAGGGTGGCGAGGCGGGCGAGGGCGAGACGGCCCTGGTGGGGGAGGTCGTGCCAGCCGGAGTCGAGGCGGGCGCGGACGGTGACGTCCCCGGCGACGAGCTCGTCCAGGGTGCCGGACGGGTCCTCCAGACGGGCCGCGTACTCGGCGAGCGGGAGGTGGCGCAGCACCGAGAGACGGGCGCCGGCGACCCGGACGGCGAGCGGCAGCAGCCCGCAGGCGTCGACGATCCGGGCGGCGGCGGCGCGGTCGGTGCCGATCCGGCCGGGGCCGGTGGTGCGGGCGAGCAGGTCGAGGGCCTCGGCGGGGGTGAGCGGGGGGACGGCGATGCGGTGGACGGGGGCGAGGCCCGCGAGTTGGCTGCGGGAGGTGACCAGGACGGCGCCCGGGCCGAGTGCGGGCAGCAGTTCGCGGACCACGGCCTCGCCGGCGGCGTCGTCGAGGATCAGCAGCGTCCGCCGACCGGCGAGGGAGGCGCGCCAGTGGGCGGCGGCCCGGGCGGGGTCGGTGGGCAGCGGGTCCGGGTGGCCGGTGAGGGCGGTGAGTTCGGCGAGCAGCTCGGGGAGGGGGCGCGGAGTGCCGTCCCCGGTGCGCAGCCGGACGAGCAGACGGCCGTCCGGGAACCGGTCGGCGAGCAGGTGGGCGGCGTGGACGGCGAGCGCGGTCTTGCCGCTGCCGGCCGGTCCGCAGAGCACCGTGACGCTGCCGTCGCCATCGCTGTCGCCCAACTCGGCGAGGAGTCGGCGTAGTTCGGAGGTCCGTCCGGTGAAGTCGGCGGTGTCGGCGGGCAGCAGGGCGGCGGTGGGGGCGGTGGGCCGGTCGGGGCGGCCGGCGGTGGGCCGGGTGCGGCCGCGGGCGAGCAGCAGGCGATAGCGGTCGGTCAGGGCGGGGCTGGGTTCGAGGCCCAACTCCCGGGCCAGCAGCTGGCGGTGGGTGTCGTACACGGCGAGCGCCTCGGCCTGGCGGCCGGACAGGTGGAGGGCGTTCATCCGGGCGGCCTGGAGGCGTTCGCGCAGCGGGTGGCGCTCGGCGAGGTCGGCCAGCTCCTCCGCCACGGCGGTGGCGTTGCCGAGCTCCAACTCGGTCTCCGCCCAGTCCTCGTGGACGCCCAGGCAGCGGGCCTCCAGGCGGTCGGCCTCGGCCCGGACGGCGGGGGAGCAGCGCAGGTCGGCGAGCGGCGGGCCCTGCCAGAGGTCGAGGGCCTGGCGCAGCAACCGGGCGGCGGGGGCGAGCGCGCCGCTGTCGGCGGCGGAGCGGCCGGCCCGGGCCAGGGCACGGAAGCGCAGGACGTCCAGTTCGGGTTCGGTGATCCGCAGCAGGTAGCCGCCGGCCGAGTGGGCGAGCCGGTCCGGGCCGTCCTGGCGGCCGAGCAGGGTGCGCAGGGCGCAGACGTACACCTGGAGGTTCTTGCGGGCGGTGCGCGGGGGCTCCTCGGGCCAGACCGCGTCGGTGAGGAGGTCGACCGGGACGGCGGTGTTGGCCCGGCTGAGCAGCACGGCGAGCACCAGCCGCTGTTTGAGCGGCCCGAGGTTGAGCGGGCGGCCGTCGGCTTCGCCGGCGAGCGGACCGAGGACGGCGAAGCGCAGCCGGACGGGGGCGGCGGGCCGGGGCTGGGGCATCGGCGTACCTCCGGGTCGGGTGGGGGTGAGGGTGGGGAGGGGTCGGGTGGGGGAGGGGTCGGGGTGGGCGCGGGGGCGTGACCGGCGGCGGTGGGGTTCCCGGGCGCAGGCTACTGGGCGGTCGGCGGGCGTTGAAGGGCACCGGATCGGCGGGGCTCGGTCACGCCGTCCGCACGACTCGGGGGGCCGGGGGTGGGGCCGGCGGTGGTGCGCGGGGTCCGGGTCGGTCGGATTCGGGCGAGGCCTGTCGGGGGCGTGGCTGGTCGGGCGGGGTGCGGGCCGGTGGCGGCGGGCGACGGCCGGAGGCCGTACGGGGCCGTACGGGGGTTCGCCGTCCGACGGTTCGGGAACGGCGGGGCGGGGGAGCTCCGTCGGTCCTCCAGCGGGGCTGGGCGGCGGGGCGAGCGGGGCGCGAGCGGTCGGCGGCTCCGGCGGCCCCCGGCACGCCCGAGCGGCTGCCGGCCCGGTGCTCGGAGCGGTCCCCGGCAGGGAGTCCCGGTCGCGGCCCGGTCGGGAGGTCCCGGTCGCGGCCGGGAACTCGGGCCTGACGGCCCCGGCCGGGCGGGCCCAACGGCCCTGGGGCGCGGGGGGCGTGCGTTCGGATCATGGATCGCCATCCATTCGCACCACGTTCCGAAGGAGTGCGTCCTTGAGCGCCACCCAGGCACAGGGCGACCCCACCTCACCGCCAACGCCCCCTCCGCCAGGCCCGGTTCGGGCCCGACGGCCCGGTTCGGCCCTGGTCAGGCTGCTGACCACCACCGACCACAAGACGATCGGCACCATGTACCTGGTGTCCTCGTTCGCGTTCTTCCTGATCGGCGGCATCCTCGCGCTGGTCATGCGCGCCGAACTCGCCCGGCCCGGAACGCAGATCCTCTCCAACGAGCAGTTCAACCAGGCCTTCACCATGCACGGCTCGGTGATGCTGCTGCTGTTCGCGATGCCGCTGTTCACCGGCTTCGCGAACTGGATCATGCCGCTGCAACTCGGCGCGCCCGACGTGGCGTTCCCGCGCCTGAACATGCTCTCCTACTGGCTGTTCATGTTCGGCTCGCTGATCGCCGCCGCCGGCTTCGCCACCCCGCAGGGCGCCGCGGACTTCGGCTGGTTCCTCTACGCCCCGCTGTCCGACGCCGTCCACTCGCCGGGCGTCGGCTCGGACATGTGGATCATGGGCGTGACGCTGTCCGGCTTCGGCAGCATCTTCGGCGCCGTCAACTTCATCACCACGATCATCTGCATGCGCGCCCCCGGCCTGACGATGTTCCGGATGTCCATCTTCTGCTGGAACGTGCTGCTCACCTCGGTGCTGGTGCTGCTGGTCTTCCCGGTGCTGGCCGCCGCGCTGCTCGCGCTGGAGTGCGACCGCAAGTTCGGCTCGCACGTCTTCGACCCGGCCAACGGCGGGGCGATGCTCTGGCAGCACCTGTTCTGGTTCTTCGGCCATCCCGAGGTGTACATCCTGGCGCTGCCGTTCTTCGGGATCGTGTCGGAGATCATCCCGGTGTTCAGCCGCAAGCCGATGTTCGGCTACGCGGGCCTGATCGCCGCGACGGTGGCCATCGCGGGTCTGTCGGTGACGGTGTGGGCGCACCACATGTACGTCACCGGGCAGGTGCTGCTGCCGTTCTTCTCGTTCATGACCTTCCTGATCGCGGTGCCGACGGGAGTCAAGTTCTTCAACTGGGTCGGCACCATGTGGAAGGGCTCGCTGAGCTTCGAGACACCGATGCTGTGGACCGTCGGCTTCCTGGTCACCTTCCTGTTCGGCGGGCTGACGGGCGTGCTGCTCGCCGCGCCGCCGATCGACTTCCACGTCTCCGACTCGTACTTCGTCGTCGCCCACTTCCACTACACGCTGTTCGGCACGGTGGTGTACGCGATGTTCGCCGGCTTCCACTTCTGGTGGCCCAAGATGACGGGCAAGAAGCTCGACGAGCGGCTCGGCCGGATCACCTTCTGGACGCTCACCGTCGGCTTCCACACCACCTTCCTGGTGCAGCACTGGCTGGGTGCCGAGGGCATGCCGCGCCGGTACGCCGACTACCTGGCCTCGGACGGGTTCACCACGCTGAACACCGTGTCGACCATCGGGTCCTTCCTGCTGGGCCTGTCGATCCTGCCGTTCCTCTACAACGTCTGGAAGACCGCCAAGTACGGCGAGCGCGTCACCGGGGACGACCCGTGGGGCTGGGGCCGCTCGCTGGAGTGGGCCACCTCCTGCCCGCCGCCCCGGCACAACTTCGTCAAGCTGCCCCGGATCCGCTCCGAATCCCCGGCCTTCGACCTCCACCACCCGGACATCGCGGCCCGGGACGTGCTGGTGCACACCGGGAAGCCGGCGACGCACCTCGGCGACGTGGAGCCGGTGAAGTACGACCGGCCGCTGAGTCGGGCGGAACGGGCACGGGCCTCGTCCATCGACTCCATCGACGGCTGAGGCCCGGTCCCCCCTGAACGCCGTCCCCGCCCGCGTCGCTGCCCCCGGGCGGGCGGGGACGGCTCCTCCTCACCCCTCCTCGTGCGAAACCGGAAGGCCGGCCCATGACCCACACCGTCCTCGCCATCGGCACCGCCGCGATCACCGCGAGCGGCTGCGTCTGGTACCTGCCCGCCATCGCCGACCTCCAGGCCGGCGCCGACCGGCCCCGCTCCACCCGCACCGCGGCGGCGGCCTGCGTGCTCTGGTGGGCGGCGCTCGCGCTGGCCGGTGGACTGCTGCTCGCCGGGGCCGACCGGCGGCCCGCCGCCGAGGTGGCCCTCGCCGGACTGGTCGGCGGTACGGCCCTGCGGGTGTGGGCGCTGTGGGAGCGGCACGGGGAGCAGCGGGAGACCGCGGCCCGGTGGGCGGCGCTCGACGCGGGCCCGCTGCCGCGCAGCGGCCGTCCGGCGGCCGTCGTTCTGGTCGGCTGGCTGGTGGTGGGCGCGGCGGTGGCCGTGCTGGGCGCGGTCGCGATCCTGCTGTCCGACGGCGGCGGGACGGCCTCGAAGGCGGCGCTGGCGGCGGTCGGCGGGGCGGGCGTGGCGCTGGCGTTCCTGCTGGTGGGGTGGGGGAACGTCCGGCGGCGGGAGCGCTGAGGGGGGTGGGCCGCGCCGCTCCGCGGCGCCCTTTCGACCCCGCCGGGCCCGAGTCCCTGCTCCCCTCCGGGGCGCAGGGCCGGCCGGGGAATGACACGCAGCAGGAAGTAGGCCGGGGAGCGAGGGGCGGGAGGGAAGCCCGGCGGGAGGTTCTCCGGGGCGGCGCAATGGGGTCCTTGGGCCCTGGGCCGCTGCCGCGTGGCGGGGGATGATGCGGTGGGCCCCGCTGGGAGTGTGCGGGGGTGACGAAGGTGGAGCCGAGTGATGGCGACCGAGGTGGAGGGCGTCGAGGCTTCGGCGCCGGTCCGGGTGTTCCTGTTGGACGACCACGAGGTGGTGCGCCGCGGGGTGCACGACCTGCTGGACGGCGAGCCGGACCTGGTGGTGGTCGGGGAGGCGGCGACGGCCGAGCAGGCCCTGGTGCGGGTGCCGGCGCTGCGGCCCGACGTGGCGGTGCTGGACGTCCGGCTGGGCGACGGGGACGGGGTGTCCGTCTGCCGTGAACTGCGGTCGCGGATGCCCGACCTGGCCTGTCTGATGCTGACCTCCTTCGACGACGAGGAGGCGCTGCTGGACGCCGTGATGGCGGGCGCCGCCGGGTACGTGCTGAAGCAGATCAGCGGCACCGACCTGGTCGCCGCCGTCCGTACCGTCGCCTCCGGCCGCTCGATGCTCGACCCCGGCGCGGCCACCCGGCTGATGAACCGGCTGCGCAGCGACGCCGAGCCCGCCCGGCCGGTGACGGCCGGGCCGGGGCTGACGGCGCGTGAGCAGGAGGTGCTGGCGCTGATCGGCGAGGGCCTGACCAACCGGCAGATCGGCGAGCGGCTCTACCTCGCCGAGAAGACGGTGAAGAACCACGTGTCCCGGCTGCTCGCCAAGCTCGGCGTGGAGCGGCGGGTGCAGGCGGCGCTGATCGCCACCGAGCTGCGGCAGTCGGCCGCCGCCCAGTCGTCACCGCTGCGCGTCGGCCGCGGCTGGACCTGACGGTTGACGTCCGGTGACGCCGGTCCGCACCGCGGGGGCCCCTCGGCGGGACCATCGGCCCTCGTGACCGGGCCCGGCCCCGGGTGAGCATCGCTCGCATGAACCGCGATCACGTCCCCTCCCCCCGGCCCGCGTCGTCCGACCTCCCCCACCGCCCGGACCGGTCCGGGCCCCGCGAGCTCGACCGGGAGCGGGCGCTGGAGCTGCTGGGCCGGGCCGCCGTCGGGCGGGTGGTCTACACCGTCGGGGCCCTCCCGGCCGTCCTGCCGGTGAGGTTCCGGCTGGTGCCCGGCGGCGTCCTGGTCTCCGCGCCCGCCGACGCCGAGCTGGCCCGGGCGGTCGACGGCGCGGTGGTCGCCTTCGAGGCCGACGAGGTGGACGGCCGGGACGGCTCCGGCTGGTTCGTCACCGTCCTCGGCCACGCCAAGGTCCGCCCGGGGGCGGCGACCGCCCCGGACGCGGTACGGATCCGGATCCGGCCGGAGCTGGTCATCGGCCGTTGCCTGGTCCGGGGCGTCCCGGTACCGGGAGGTCAGGCGTAGGGCCTGTCCGGCTCGGGCAGGCCGAGCGGAAGGGTGGTGGTCGACACGGTGGCTTCCGGTGGGTCGGTGGTGTTGTCGTCGAGCGGCCTCCGCGGGAGCGCCCGCAGGACGCGGACGGACCGCTCGCAGCACCGGCGTCTCACCGGCGGCTCATCGGCGGCTCACCGGAAGGGTGCTGACGGTGTGTCAGGCTTCTGCCGGTCGCCCGCCGGGGCCGGTGGGCGGCCCGGGGCTACTCCCGCGGACGCTCGTCCAGGACCTGCTGGAGCTTGCCGGTCCGCGGGTTGGTGACCAGCTCCGAGCGCGGCACCCACTCCACCGCGAGGGGGTGGATGCTGCCGAGGGCGGCCTCCGAGGGGTAGAGCGGCAGGGCCCGGTGGACGGCGTCGACGAGCCGGTCGGCGAGGTCGGCGGGCGGCGGCTGGCCGATGTGGCCGAGCCGCAGGATGACGCCGTCGCGGCCGTCCCAACGGCGCTGCACCAGCTGCATCCCGGCGATGTGCCGGTCCGGGTCGGCGGCGAGCAGGACGGTGCGGATCTCCTCGGTGGGCAGGGTGACGGTGCCGACCCGGGCGCCTTCGGTGGAGCGGCCGAGCAGGCGGAAGCGGCGGCACTCGCCGTCGACCCATTCGGCGCGGTCGCCGGTGGGGTAGCGCAGGATCGGCATCAGGGTGCGGAACAGGTTGGTGACCACGACGCGGCCGGGCGTGCCGGGGGTGGTGACGGGCTCGCCGGTGACCTCGTCGAGCAGCTCGACCACGGTGCGGTCGGCGAAGGCCTCGTGCACCCGGACGTCCTCGCCGGGGACGGGCGCGCCGACCAGTCCGGCGTCGTTGGAGGCGTAGCCGACCGAGGCGACGGCCGCCTTGGGGAAGGCCCGGGAGAGCAGCGGGCGCAGGTCGGCGAAGAGCAGGTCGCCGCCGAACAGCAGCAGTTCGACGCCGTCGGCGCGCTCGCCGCGGGCGACCAGGCACTCGGCGACGGCGCTGAGCTTCATCGGCTCGCCGGCCAGCACGTGCACGCCGAAGCCGGTGATCAGGTCGGCGATGTAGCCGTCGGGGGCGGCGCCGCCGACGCCGAGGCGCACGTTGTCCACGGGTGCGTGGTGCAGGGCGTTCTCGATGTAGAGGAAGCCGCCGTAGAGCTCGCCGGCGACGAAGAGGTTGGCCACCCGGTGGCCGGGCCGCAGGCCGGCCCGGACGAGTCCGGCACCGAAGGCGGTGACCGAGTCGGCGTGTTCGGCGCGGGTCCAGGGCGAGAACTTGGGGACGCCGGTGGTGCCGCCGGTCTTGTAGACGCCGGCGTCGGTGAGCGGGCCGGTCAGGACGCGGTTGTCGGGCCAGGTGTTGGCCGTCCAGAAGGCGGTCTGGTCGATCACCGGGAGCTGGTCGAGCCGGTCGGCGGCCTCGGGCAGGTCGCGGTAGAGATCGGCGTAGAAGGGGGAGTTGGCGCGGGCGAAGCGGATCAGTTCGGCCAGGGGCTTGGCGGGCATGGCGGGACTCCGTGGGTCTGGAAGCGGGCCGGTGGCGGGGTTCGGAGGGCTCAGGGGGTGGTCGCGGGCCGCCCGAGCCAGCCGTGGGCGAGGGCCTGGACGGCGGAGCCGTCGGGGTCGGCGAGTTTGGCGGCCAGGTAGTCGGCGGCCCAGGCGTTGGTGGGCACCCGGAACGGCGGACGCGGCGCGCGCAGGGTGCGGACCACGACCTCGGCGACCTCCCGGGCGGGTTGGCCGGCCGACTCCCAGCCCGCACCGCCGACCCAGCGCAGGTAGTCGGCGAAGGTGGGCGCGTACGGGCCGGAGGCGGCCTGAAGGGTGCTCCGGTCGACGTCCGGGAAGATGCCGAACGCCGTGTCCGGGACGAAGCCCGGTACCACCACCGAGACCCGGACGCCGTGCGCCGCCGCGACCGGGGCGAGCGCCTCCATGAAGCCCTCGACGGCGAACTTCGCCGCGCAGTACGCCTCGTTGAAGGGCTGGCCGACCACGCCGTGGACGCTGCCGACGGTGACCAGCCGGCCGCCGGTGGCGCGCAGCAGCGGCAGTGCGGCCCGGCTGACGGTGGCGACGCCGAAGAAGTTGACGTCCAGGTTGGCGCGCAGCGCCGCGTCGGTGGACATCTCCAGGGTGGGGTCGGAGTTGGAGACGCCCGCGTTGTTGACGACGGCGTCGAGCCGCCCGTACGTCCGGTGCACGGCGGCCAGGCAGTCGGTCACCGAGTCGGGGTCGGTGACGTCCAGCCGGCGGACGTCCACCGCCACCCCGGCGGCCTCGGCGGCGGCCCGCAGCGCCCCGGCACGGTCGGGTGCGCGCAGGGTCGCGACGGTGGTGTAGCCGGCCCGGGCCGCGGCGACGGCGCCGGCCAGGCCGATGCCGGAGGAGGTGCCGGTGATCAGCAGGACCCGGCCGGTGGGGTCCACGGAGTCGGGCCCGTTCACGCGGCGCCCTCCTGCGCCGCGGTCCTCGTGACCTCCGAGGCGCTCTCCGCGGCGGTCCTCGCGCGCTCTGCGGCGTCCAGCAGCGGCTGGAGGCCGAGGGCCGGGGCGAAGGAGCAGGCCGCCAGCAGGGTGCCGCCGGCCATGGTGAGCCGGGCGGCGTCCAGGACGCCGAGCGGTCCGGTGAGCAGTGAGACGGCCAGGCCGCCGACGAGCGCGGCGAGCGGGATCACGCCCCAGGTGACGGTCCGGAAGGCGGCGTGCATGACGCCCTGGTTGCGCGCGGACATCCGGGACTGCCGGGCGGGGGCGCTGCACACGTTGATGCAGGACATGAAGAAGCCGTAGCAGCCCATGGTCACGGCGATCACCGGGCCGGGCGGCAGCGCGGGCGCGGCGAGCACGCCGAGGCCGACCAGGCAGTGCAGCAGCAGCGACCAGGCCATCGTGCGCCCGAGGCCGAACCGCCGGGAGAGCCGGGGGGCGACCAGGGCCCCGAGCAGGGCGCCGAGTGCCGCGACCGACATGGCCGCGCCGAAGACGCCGACCCGGACGCCCAGGCCGCGGTAGGCGAGGACGGGCAGCACGGTGACGTACACCGGACCGCCGGAGTTGAGGACCACGGCCGCCAGCACCACCCGGCGCAGCACCGGGTCGGCCCAGTTGAGCCGGAAGCCGCGGGTCAGCCGCTCCCGGATCGAGCCCTCCTCGACGGTCCGCTCGCCCCAGGGGCGCATGTGGCGGAAGCAGGCGGCCGAGACCAGGTAGCTGGCCGCGTCGACGAGTAGGGCGGCCACACCGAGCGCGCTGTAGAGGGCGGCGGCGATGGACGGCCCGGCGACCTCGGCGACCGAGCCGCTGCCCTCCAGCCGGGAGTAGGCGCGGACCATCCCGTCCTCGGGCACCACGGCGGGGACGGCGACCAGGTAGCCGACGTTGAAGAAGATCGTCGCGCCGCTGATGACGGCCACGCAGGCGAACAGCAGCGGGGTGGAGAGCGCGTCCAGCGCGTAGGCGAGCGGGATCGCGGCGACGGCGGCCAGCCGGACCAGGTCGCAGGCGAGCATGGTGAGGCGCTTGTCCCAGCGGTCGACCAGCACCCCGGCGACCGGCCCGAGCAGCGGGATGCCGAGGTACTGGGCCATCGCCACCACGCCGACCTGGAGGGCGGAGGCGTGCAGCACGAAGATCATCAGGGTCGGGACGACGAAGACGGTGACCTTGTCGCCGACCAGGCTGACGGTCTGTCCGGCCCAGAACAGGGCGAAGCCGCGCCCGAGCGGGGCGGGCGGGCCCGACTCCTCCGGACGGGCCGGTGCGGTGCCGGCCGTCAAGACTCCTCCCGGACGACCAGGGCGGCGGTCTTGCCGGTGCGGTCGTTGCTGACCAGCTCGTCCACCGGGCGCACCCGGAAGGAGCCGGGGTCGTGCTGGAAGGCGGTGCCGAGGGTGATGGTGGCGGTGAGCAGCTCGGTGCGCAGCCGTGGGAGGTCCGGGGCGGGCGCCGGGCCGGCGGCCACCACCAGGAGCTCCAGGCCGGTCGCCCGGCCGCCCCGCTCGGTGAGCACCACCTGGGCGCGGGCCACGCCCGGGGCGCGTTCCGCCCGGGCGACCAGCTCGTCCACGTCCAGTCCGAGTCCGCGGACCTGGACGACGCTGTCGCGCCGGCCCAGCACGCGCATGGCGGGCTCGGGGCGCCCGCACGGGCAGGCGGTCAACTCGCCCGCGTCACCGGTGCGGTAGCGCAGCACCGGGTTGAGCACCGCCGGGTCGAGGGCGGTGAAGTCCAGCAGCCCGTGGTCGCCGGTGTGCACCAGCTGGTGCGGCAGCGGGTGGAAGGTGTCGGCCCGGCAGTCCGGGGTGTTGGTGCCCACCACCCAGGTCTCGGTGCTGCCGAACATGCCCCAGCGGCGGGCCTCGGGGGCCACCGCGGCCAGGTCGTCGTCCAGTCGGGGCTGCCAGGCCTCGCCGAGCCAGAGCACCTTGCGCAGCGAGGGGAGGCGGAGCCCGGCGGCCCGGGCGTGGGCGAACCAGAGCCGCAGCACGCTGGGGGTGCCGCCGATGGCGGTCACCCGCCGGGCGGCCAGGAACTCCAGCCAGGCGCCGTACTCGTCCTTGGCGACCGAGCCGAGGGCGATGATCCGGCAGCCGGAGAGGTCGGCGAGGGCGGCGGCGAGGAAGTGCGCGCCCCACATCCGGCCGGCGCCCCAGGCGTTGACGAAGACGTCGGTGCGGTCGAGCGGCTGCCAGTGGGCGTGCACGCCGGCCATGTAGAAGCCGGTGGGGGCGTAGCCGACCTTCGGGGCGCCGGTGCTGCCGCCGCTCTGGAACAGCCAGGTCGCGGACCGGTCGGCGGCCGGCTCCAGGTGGGCGAGGGCGGTGTTGAGGTCGTCCCTGGCCAGCGGCGGGAGCTGGGCGAGCCGCTCCAGGGAGTCGGCGTCGAGGTGGCGCGGGTAGCGCGCGGCCAGGGCGGGTACGCCGCGCAGCCGTTCCAGGGTGCGCCGGGCCACGTGCAGCCGGGGCGCGGCGGCCTCGGGGGACAGCGAGAAGGCGGTCATCGGGGGTCCGTCCGGTGGGCGGGGAGGAGGGTGGAGGTGGAGGGGGCGGCGCCGAGGGTGAGCGGGCGCCCGCCGTCGGCGAGCCACCGGGCATGGCCGTCCCGGTAGGCGGCGAACCGGGCACGGGTGACGTCCCGTTGGAGGATGCGGTCCGGGTCGGTGTGGTCGGGGGCGATCACGCCGTCCGGCTCCAGCTCGGAGAACCAGTACCGCTCGCCGTCGTACAGGAAGTCGACGCAGAAGAACGGGATCGGCAGCCGTTCGGCGAACCAGGCGGTTGCGGCGGCGAGTTCGGGCGGCACCGGGGGGAACTCCATGGCCCCGCCGCGGCTGGCGTTGGCGACCGGGGAGCCGGGCTCGGGGGTGCGCTTCATCACCGCGTAGGGCCGGCCGTCGACCACGTACACCCGGTAGTCGACGGTGCCGTCGCCCAGGTAGGGCTGGATCACCAGGGTGGTGTCGCCGCCCTGGGCGAGGCTGGCCAGGCCGCGGACCTCCTCGGGGTCGCGGGCCAGATTGATCCCGCCGCCGCCGCACCAGCCGGCCGGTTTGACGATGGCGGGGTAGGTCATCCGCCCGAGCGCGACCTCGTAGCCGTACTTGCTCGTGTCCCGCCCGGTGCCGATCCGTACGGTCGGGATGGTCGGCACCGGGGAGTCGGCCAGGAACAGCAGGGTGGCCAGCTTGTCGTTGCCGATCAGCGACACCTGCGGAGGGAACGGCAGGTAGAAGCCGGCCTGTTCGAGCACCGCGTAGAGCGCGTACTGGTTGAAGACGTCCATCGACTGGTACGGCAGCGAGTAGAGCGCGGTGATGAACAGGGTGTCCTCGGGGGTCACCGACTCGTCGTCGACGTACACCCGGGGGCGGCCGGGGCCGGTGGCGTCCACGCTGACGGCGTCCGGGGCGTGCCGGGTCCAGCGCAGGCCCAGGTCGGCGGCGCTCTCGGCGTAGAGGTCCCAGAAGAAGCCGTGCCACATCTCGGCCATCCGGGAGGACTCCCGGTCGGGGAAGATCCAGCACAGCCGGCGCAGCGGGCCGGCCGGGTCGGGAGTGGTCATCGTGCTCCTCGGCGTGCGGTCGTCGTGGACGGCCCGGCCCACCAGCGGCGGCCGGCCTCGGGGAGGGTGTCCACCGGGTCGTAGTAGGGGTGGCGCCGGTCGAGGGCGTCGGGAGCCCCCGGGGCCTCGGGGGCGTCGGGCGTGCCCGGGGCGTCGGCGTCCAGGCTGGTGCGGTAGTTCTTGGTCCAGTACGAGATGCCGCGCTCGCGGTCGTACGCCACGGCCTGGTGCACCCAGCGCTTGCCGACCCGCGGGACGTCGCAGACCAGGCGGGGCGTGGCGTAGCCGGGCAGGTAGCCCATGATCGCCTCCTGGAGGTGCTGGGCCCGGTGCAGCGGGGTCCGCCAGTGCTCGGCGCCGGGGACGAGGTCGCAGAGGTAGAAGTAGTACGGCAGGACGTTGGCCTCGCCCTGGAGGGCGAAGCAGAGGTCCAGCAGGTCCTCGGTGGTGTCGTTGACGCCGCGCATCAGCACGCCCTGGTTGCGGACGTCCCGCACGCCCGCGTCCAGCAGGGCCCGGGCCGCCTCGGCCACCAGCGGGGTGACCGAGCGGACGTGGTTGGCGTGGGTGTGCACGGCGAGGTTGACGGCCCGGCGGGCCGCGACGGCGGCCACCCGCGCCACGCCCGCCAGCACCGCGGGCTGCAGCCAGTGTTGGGGCAGGCCGACCACGGCCTTGCTGGCCAGCCGGATGTCGCGGACCGAGCCGAGGTCCAGCAGCCGCAGCAGGAAGGACTCCAGGCGCGGCCAGGGCACGTTGGCGAGGTCGCCGCCGGACAGCACCACGTCGCGCACCGAGGGGGTGCGCTTGAGGTAGTCGAGCATCTGCTCCTGCCGGTCGGCGGGGCGCAGCCGCAGCCGGGTCTTGGCGACCTGCGGGGTGGAGGTGCCGACCAGGTCCATCCGGGTGCACTGGCCGCAGTACTGGGGGCAGGTGGCGGTCAGCTCGGCGAGCACCTTGGTGGGGTAGCGGTGGGTCAGGCCCTCGACCGCCCACATGTCGGCCTCGTGCAGCGAGTCCCGGGCGGCCAGCGGGTGGCTGGGCCAGCGGGGGTGGCGGTCGGCGCGCACGGGCAGCATGTAGCGGCGCACCGGGTCGGCCAGGAAGGCCTCGGTGAAGGCCTCCGGCGTGGTGTCGGCGCCGGGTGCCATCGTGTTCAGCACCTGTGGCGGCAGCAGGATCGGCATGGTGGCGAACTCGGCCTGGTCGACGGCCAGTTCGTCGTAGAAGCGGTCGGTGAGCAGGTTGCCGACGACGGCCCGCAGCTGGCGGGCGTTCTGCACGGAGTGGGCGCGCTGCCACTGGGCGTCGCGCCACTGCGCCGCGGTGACCCGGCGCCAGCCGGGCAGTCGGCGCCAGTCGGGTTCGACCAGTTCCGTCCGGGCGTACTGGTAGGGCTGGCGGATCGGGGGGTGGGCCGGAGGGTGGGTCGCGGGGTGCGTCGCGGGGCGGTTCGCGGGCTGGATCGCGGGGTGGTCCATGGCCGTCTACTGGCCGGTGAGCAGGCCGGCGTAGCGGGTGCGCAGCTCGCGCTTGAGCACCTTGCCGGTCGGGCCGAGCGGGAAGTCCTCCGCCGTGCGGGCGATCCGGACGGCGGCGAGGGCGGCCAGCCCGGCCGCGGCCAGTGCCGCGTTGGCTGCGGCCCGTACCGCCTCGGCCTCGGTGTCGGTCGCCTCCTGCTGCAACTGCACGACGGCGATGGGGTGTTGTCCGTTCCCGGGGCCGGCGGGGACGCCGACCACCGCGCAGTCCCGGACGAGGTCCGCGCAGTCGGCCAGCAGCACCTCCTCGATCGGCAGGCTGTAGACCGGGCCGGAGGCGGTGTCGATGACGTCCACCGTGCGGTCGAGGTGGTGGAAGCGGCCCTCGGCGTCGCGGCGGGCGACGTCGCCGGTGAGCCAGTAGCCGGCCAGTTCGAAGCTCGCGGTCAGCCGCTCGTCGTGCCAGTAGCCCGGGGTCAGCGAGGGCGTGTCGACGGCCAGCAACCCCACGGTGCCGTCCGGGAGTTCGGTGCCGTCGTGGTCCAGCACGGCGGCCCGGCGGACCACTTCGAGCGGCTTGCCGACGCAGCGGTCGTCCCGGCCGCTCTCCGGCGTGCTGACCTGCCCGAACAGGGCCATGCCCATCTCGGAGGAGCCCAGGCCGTCGATGAACTGCGATCCGGGCAGGGCGGGTTGCTCGGCCCGCTCGCTCGGCAGCAGCCAGGGGCGGATCAGCCCGGCGGGCCGCTCGCCGAGGGTCACCAGTCGGCGGATGTGCCCGTGGTGGGCGCTGTCGCCGGTGTTGAACCAGGAGTGCACCCGGGCCGCGCCGCGCACCGGCAGCTCCCCGGTGGCCAGTTCGACGAAGGTCCGCGGGAAGGAGGCGACCATGGTCGGCTGGAAGGCCTCCATCACCGGCTCCACCACGGCGCGGCGCCAGTCGGACATCACCACGGTCGGCAGCCCGAGCAGGACGGCGGTGAGGAAGTAGCTGAGGCCGCCGGCGTGGGTGTGCGGCATCAGCGACATCAGCCGGTCGTACGGCTCGGCGGGGAAGCGCACCATGCGGGGCTGCTTGCCGTCCCAGAAGCCGCGGTGCGCCAGCATGGTCGACTTGGGGGTGCCGGTGGTGCCGGAGGAGTGGATCAGCGCCACCACGTCCTCGGCGGCGTGCCGGTGCGGGTGGCCGGCGGGCAGTTCGACGGCGGCCGCGTCGAAGGCGCGCACCTCGGCGGCGAGGGCGAGGAAGCGCGGGCGGCGCTGCGGGTCGCTCCGGTAGGCGGCGGCGAGCCGGGTGGTGTCGTCGGCGACCACGCCGACCACGCCGACGTGGTCCAGATAGCGCACCATGACGTCGTGCCGCATCGCGTCGTTGACCGGCGCGGGGACGGCACCGAGCGAGGTGAGCGCGAGGAAGTGCAGCAGCGGCTCCAGCCCCTCGCCGACCACCACGGCGACCGGCTCGCCGGGGCGCACCCCGTTGGCGTGGTACCAGGCGGCGTAGCGGTCGCGAAGGGCGACCAGGTCGAGCAGGCTGTGGCCGCGCAGCACCACCTCGCCGCGGTGGTCGGTGCGGTGGGTGAAGACGAACGGCACGGACCGGTGGGGGTTCGCCGCCACCGCGTGGTCGAGGAAGTTGCCGGCCCCGAGGTCGGGTTCGGTCATCAGCCGTTCGCGGGCGGCGAGGGGCGCGATGGGACTCTGGTCGCTCATGGCGGTCTCCGGACGTGGGGTGCCGGGCGCGCGGCCTCGCGAGCCGGGCGCCTGGGGTGTGGTGAGGGGGAGGAGGGAAGCGGGGGAGGGGCGAGGGGGACGGAAGCGGGGGAGGGGCGAGGGGGAGCGGGGCGGGAGCGGGGTGCGGAGCTCAGCCGCGGGCGAGGACCTCGGCGACCACCCGGCGGCCGGAGCGGACCGCGCCCTCCATCAGCCCGAAGAACGCGGTGCTGGTCTCGGTGCCGGCCCAGTGCACCCGCCGGTGCGGCGCGGTCAGCGCCGGGCCGATCCGGGTCCAGTCGCCGGGCCCCAGCAGCGCGGCGTAGCAGCCCCGGCTGTACGGGTCGGCGAGCCAGTCGGTGATGTGGACGCCCAGCGGCTCTGGGAGCATCGGGAACAGCCGGCGGGCCTGCTCGACGGCCTCGGCGCGCTGCCGTTCGGGGGTGAGCGCGCCGAAGCGGTGGGCCTCCGCGCCGGTGACGAAGCCGGTCAGGACGCCGATCCCGTCCTCGGGGGAGTCGTCCACGGTGGAGAGCAGCGGGCCCCGGGCGTTGACCGACCAGCCGGACAGGCCGTGGTCGCGCCAGAGCGGCGCCGGGTGGACGAGGTGGACCTTGACCGCGCAGCCGCGGGCGGTGTGCTCCCCGGAACGGGGTTGCGGCAGGGCGGGCCGGTACTCGATCGCGTCGGCGAGCAGCGGCGGCAGCGCCAGCACCGCCACCTCGGCCCGGTAGGCGCCCCGGTCGGTGCGGACGGTCACCGAGCGGTCGTCCTGGTGGACGGCCCGGACCGGCTCGCCCAGCCGGACCGCGGTGCCGAGCGGCGCGGCCAGCCGCTCGCACAACTGGTGGGCGCCGCCGGCGATCCGGTCCTGCTGGGCGCCGCCGGCGAAGGCGTTGAGGTAGCGCAGGCCACCGCCTGAGCGCAGGTAGAAGGCGAGGTGCAGGACGGAGACGTCGGCCGGGTCGGCGGCGCACATCTCGCCGAGGAACAGCGGGAAGAACAGTCGGGCGTCCGGGTGGGTGAGGTGGCGCTCGGCCCACTCGGCGGCGGTCAGGGCGTCCAGCCGTTCGGCGTCCGGGGTGAGCCAGGGGGCGTCCGGCCTTACGGCGTCGGTGAGTTCGGCCAGGCGCTCGAAGAGGTCACCGAGGGCGACGGCGTCGAGCGGGGGGAACCGGCCGTCCGAGGTGGCGGGTCGGTCGTCGGCGTCGGAGAGGGCGAAGCGGCTGGCGCCGAGCATTGTGGTGGGGGTGGTCTTGAGGCACAACTCGGCTGCCAGTGCGTTGAGTTCGGTGTGCCGGTCGCCGAGGTAGGCGGCGCCGGCGTCGATCCGGACGCCGGGGGCGGCCGCGATGCCGTGGGTGCGCCCGCCGACCCGCTCCCGGGCCTCCAGGACGGTGACGGCGAAGCCGTGGGCCGCCAGTCCGGTCGCCGCCGTGAGCCCGGCCAGGCCCGCGCCGACCACGACGGCGCTGCGTGTCGGGGTACCGGGTCCGTCGTCCTCGTTCATGCCGCGGCCGCGATGCGTCTGGCCAGGCCGGCCGGGGTCGGGGCGAGCAGGAAGTCCTCGAAGGCCAGCTCGACGCCGTGGGCGCGGGCGACGGCGCTGAGCACCCGGGTGGCGACCAGGGAGTCCCCGCCGAGGTCGAAGAAGTCGGAGTCGGCGGTGACGTCCTCGCGTTCCAGGACGCGCCGGAAGACGGCCGCCAGGGCCTCCGCGGTGGCGGGGGTGGTGGTGAGGTCAGTGCTCATGGGAGGTCTCCTTCGACCTGTCGGGGGGAGCCGCGTGGCGCAGGTGGCAGCCGGCCCGGTCGACCTTGCCGCTCGGGGTGTGCACCAGGGCGGGCACGAGGGTGATCCGGGCCGGCACGAGGTGGCCGGGCAGGCGCGCCCGCAGGTGGGCCAGCAGCTCGTGGCCCAGCTCGCGGTCCGGTCTGCCCGGCTCGGGGTCCGGTTCGCCCTCCGGTGCGCGGGCGGCGGCGGCCTGCGGGCGGGCCACCACGTACGCGACCAGGGTGGTGCGGCCGGCCGCGGTGACGCCGGTGACGGCGGCCGCGGCGACGTCCGGGTGGCCGGTGAGGTGCGCCTCCACCTCGGCCGGGTCCACCCGGATCCCGCGGACCTTCAACTCGCCGTCCAGGCGCCCCCGGTGGGTGAGGTTGCCGTCCGGATCGCGGCCCACCCGGTCGCCGGTGCGGAAGAACCGTCGGCCGTCCAGGGTGGTGAACCGGGCCGCGGTGGCCTCGGGCAGGCCGAGGTAGCCGAGCGCGAGGGCCGGGCCGCCGATCAGCAACTCGTCCTGCTCGCCAAGGCGTTCGACGACGTGCGGCAGGGCGCGGCCGATCGGTGCGGGGGTGGTGCCGTCCCAGGTCCGCCCGGGTGCCAGTGGGCCGGCGAGGTCCACGGCGTGGGTGATCTGGGTGGTCTCGGTGCAGCCGTAGGTGTTCAGCAGCCGGATCCCGCCGGTCGGCAGCCGGGCCCAGTCGGCCAGGCGCGCGGGCGCGGCGGCCTCCCCGCCGATCACCAGCAGGCGCAGGCAGGAGGGCAGTCGGTCGCCGGAGTCGACCAGGTGGTGGACCAGTTCGTGCCAGAAGGCGGTGGGCAGGTCGAGGACGCTGATCCGCTCGCGCTCGACCAGCCGGAGGAACCGGGGGAAGGAGCCGCTGTGGGCGTCCTCGTGGAGGACGAGGGTCGCGCCGGTGGTGAGGGTGGGGAGGATCTCCTCGAAGCAGGTGTCCCAGTTGAGCGAGGCGAACTGGAGCACCCGGTCCTCGGGGGTGAGCCGGAACAGCCCGCCCAGTGCGTGGGCGGTGGCCGTGACGGCCCGGCGGGGGGTCAGGACGGGTTTCGGCTGCCCGGTCGAACCCGACGTGAAGAGAATGTAGGCGGGTTGTTCCGGGGCCGTCCCGGGCGGGTGCGCCGGGGGGCTGCCCGGGGGGTCCCCGGAGTTTTTCGACGGTTCCGGTAACTCCACTAATCGGATTGCGAGTCGGAGGAGGTCTCCGGAGCTTCCGGGCACCGCGGTACGGCACCCGGCGGCCGCCGCCATGGCTTGTCGGCGGGCCGCCGGGAATGCCGGGTCGACGGGGCAATAGGTGCCCCCGGCGGTCAGCACGCCGAGCAGTGCGACCACCGTTTCCGGCGCGTGGACGGCCGGCACGGCGACCGTGCCGGGCTCCGGGCCCAGGCGGGTGGCCAGGGCGTTCGCCGACTCCAGGAGTCGGCCGTAGGTCAGGGCGGGTCCGTGGTGGACGATCGCCGGACGGCGGGGATTTCGACGTGCGATATCTCTGAACACGTCAATCAGGTCGGGGGCGACCTGGGGGAAACCGTGGTTATTTGACATGCCCGCCCCAAATGCGCTGAGAACTGCTGAGAACTGCTCATCCGTGCTCGGCGAACGGCGACTCTACCTTCGAACATGCGTGGCGACAATGGATGTTGAGAGTGTTCTTCCAAGGCCTCGTGGTGGAACTGTGAACCGCTCCCGACGGTCCGGTCGTTCGGGTAGGCACGGTGTGCCCGAGCTGCTCTGACGATGCGTCATTTCTTCGTGGGGTACTTGCCGGACCGCCCGCCGGTTCGCTTGACTGTCGCCCGGAACGGAGGGGGGCGATGCCCGACCACGGCGCCGAGGCGCGCGCACGGTGCCGGACGCCGCCAGCGGGACGGGCAAGGAGTTCGCCGCCCGCCCGCCGGCCTTCCGGCGCGCGGCTGCCCACGCCGTGAGCGGTCCGCTCAGTGCGGGTCGCCCGCGATCCGACCCGCCAGCGCCCTTACGGTGGGCGGCAGTTCGCGCAGCCGCCGGGCGAGCAGTGGCAGCGCCAGGCCCAGGTAGACCCAGCTGAGGACCAGTCGGGAGGACTCGCCGGGCAGGGCGAACTGGGCGGCGAACAGGACGAGCAGCAGGGCGGCTTTCCAGGGGAGGAAGCGCAGGTCGAGCAGCAGGACGACGGCGAGGACGGTCTGGGCGGCGGTCAGCAGCACCTCGTCCACCTGGCGTTCGACCAGGGGGAGCGAGGCGGGGCCGCCACCCAGCAGGTGGGCCAGCGGCAGGCAGCCGATCAGCAGCGTCCACTGGTTGACCTTGCTGGAGAGCAGTGCGCCCAGGCCGTCGTCGCCGCGCAGCCGCCAGGCGAACACCACGGCGACGATCAGCTCGGGGGCCTCGGAGGCGAGCGGGGCGAGCCACTGCACCAGGAGGAAGCGGTCGATGCCGAGCGAGGAGCCCGCGTCCACCAGCGAGGTGGCGAAGGGCTCGGCGCAGGCGAAGACGACGGCTGCGGCCGCGACGAACACCAGGACGGTGACGGACCGCCGACGGGCCCGCGGCAGCAGCGCCAACCGGGCCGGGACGCCGACGAGTTCCTCCTCGTCGGTCTCGCTGCAGCGGCTGATCCGGAACAGGTAGTAGGCGTACCAGGCGATCAGCACCACCGCGAGCACCCAGGAGATCCGCCGCATCGCCGGCATCACGAAGGCCACCAGCGCGGCGGCGCCCAGGAAGGAGGTGTCGATCCGGCGGTGCTCCCGCAGGACGATCCCCGGGGCGACATCGCGGCGCCGGGCCGCCAGGTAGGCGGCCAGGGCGACCAGCGGCCAGCCGACGCCGACCAGCAGCCGGTTGGCGCCGGTCATGTTGGCGGCCGCGTAGGCGGCGTACTCGGGGCGGGTGCCGGCCGTGTAGGCGAACCAGAGGTCGACGGCGTACTCGGGCAGCACCGCGATGAAGGCCAGCAGGGCGAGCGCCAGCGGACCGGAGATGTCCGCCCGGGCGGTCTCCGCCGCCCACATCAGCAGGAGTGCCGCCGACAGCACACCGAGGCCGAACAGCAGCATGGACGGCACCGGCTCGGGGTGGATCCCGGCCAGCCGCAGCACCACCGCCGGCAGCGCGCCGGCCGTGGCCGCCGCGAGCCGCAGCGCCGTCACCGACCCGCTGGGCGGCGGCGCGGACGGCACCTCGGCGGTGCCCGGGGGCGGGGTGGCGGTCGCGGGTGACTCGTGGGCCATCGGCCGTCCTCGTGCTCGACGCTCGGCGCACCGCGCGGCCGGAAGCTCGGCGCAGCGCTCGGGGGACGCGAGCACCCTAGGGGCGCGCCGGGCGGTGCCGTCGCCGCGGCGCTGGGGCCGCGGCGGAGTTCCCCCGTACGGCGGCGGGTCCGGCGGGTCCGGCGCCGGGCACGCCGGGTGCACCGGGCACGCCGGGTACACCGCGCACACCTGGTACGGCACCGCCGGTCACGAGCCGAGCGGGGCCTCCCACACCAGCCGGGTGCCGCCGCCCCCGCCGTCCGCCGGGCCGCGGGTGAAGGCCCCGCCGACGCGTTCGGCACGCTCGGCGAGGTTGCGCAGCCCGCTGCGCCGGCCGCCCTCGGGGATGCCCGTCCCGTCGTCCGCGACGGTGAGCACCACCCGCCCGGCCAGGGCGCGCAGGGTGACCTCGACCCGGGTGGCGCGGGCGTGCCGGGCGGCGTTGCTGAGCGCCTCCGCCAGGACGGCGACCACGTGTTCGGCCAGTTCCTGCGGGACGTCGGTGTCCAGCAGGCCCTCCAGGCTGAGCCGGGGGGCGAAGCCGAGCGGGCCCTGGGCCTCGGTGACGACCCGGGTGGCGCGGGCGCGCAGGCCGCGGTCGGGTTCGCTGTGGGCGCGCAGGCCGAAGATGGTCGAGCGGATGATCTTGATGGTCTCGTCCAGGTCCGCCACCGCGCGGGCGACCCGGTCGGCGGCGGCCGGGCTCTCGATCAGCCGGCCCGCGCTCTGCAGGGTCATCCCGGTGGCGAAGAGCCGTTGGATGGCCAGGTCGTGCAAGTCCCGGGCGATTCGGTCGCGGTCCTCCAGCAGGTTCAACTGCTCGGCGTCGCGCCGCCGTTCGGCCAGTTCCAGGGCGAGCGCCGCCTGGTCGGCGAAGCCCAGCAGCGGGCCGGTCTCCTCCGGCCCGAAGGCGGGCTGCCCCTGCGCCCGGGCCAGCAGCAGCACACCCCGCCCGTAGCCGGGGCCGGTGCCCAGCGGCACCGCGACGGCCGGGCCCAGCCCGTCGAAGCGGCCCGCCGGACCGGCGGGGAAGCGGGCGTCGCAGGCCAGGTCGTCGCTGGTGGCCGGCGAGCCGGAGGCGTACGCGGCGCCGGAGAGCGTGCCGGCCACCGGCACCGTCACCCCCAGCCGGGCGGCGGGCTCGGCGCCGAGCGCGACCTCCACCGCCAGTTCCTCGGCCCGCTCCTCCGGCCCGGCGAGCGCCACCGATACGTCCGCCAGCTCGGCGCCGGCGATCTCCCGGGCCCGCCGGGCGATCAGTTCGACCACCTCCAGGCGCGGCGCGCCCGACAGCAGGCTGCGGGTGATCTCGGTGCTCGCCCGCAGCCAGCGCTGGCGCAGCTGCGCCTCCTCGTACAGGCGGGCGTTGTCGATGGCGACCCCGGCGGCGACCGCCAGGGTGGCGATCACCGCCTCGTCGTCCTCGTCGAAGTCCAGGCCGCCGCGCTTGTCGGTGAGGTAGAGGTTGCCGAACACCTCGCCGTGGATCCGCACCGGCACCCCCAGGAAGGTGTGCATCGGCGGGTGGCCGGCCGGGAAGCCGACCGAGGCCGGGTGGTCGGACAGCACCGGGCAGCGCAGCGGCTGCGGGTGGCGGATCAGCTCGCCGAGGATGCCCCGGCCGGAGGGCGGCGGGCCGATCTCCTCGATCTCCGTGTCGGACAGACCGACCGTCAGGAACTGGGACAGGGTGTGCCCGTCCGGCCCGATCACGCCCAGTGCGCCGTAGCGGGCGTCGACCAGGTCCACGGCGGCCTCCACGATCCGGTGCAGCGCCTGGCCGAGGTCCAGCTCGCGGCCGACCGCGAGCACCGCCTCCAGCAGGCTGTGCACCCGGTTCTGGGTGCCGCGCGCCGCGTCGATCCGCCACTGGAGCTCCTCCAGCAGCTCGTCCAGGCGCAGTCGGGGCATCCGCGCGCCGCCACCCGCCGCGCTGCCGTCCGCTCCGCCCACCGCTGTCCTCCTCGTCCGCGCCCGGCCCCGACCGGCCCCGACCGGCCCCGACCGGCCCTGGGCCGCCCTCATCGGTGAGGCCGACCAGGGGCCGTTCCGACCGGCGGGTATTCCGTGTCCACACCGTAGTGCCCGGGTGTCGGCGGGGTGGCGGCCGGGGTCGCCCGTAGTGTTCCGGCCTGGAGTCCCCGGCCGGGGGTCTTTCGTCCCGTGGGCGGGGGGCTTGCGGCCTCTGGCGGCGCGCCGCCGGGGGACGACAGGGTGGGAGCAGAGCGGACGGGGCGTCAGCGCGCACCGTTCCCGGTGCCGAAACAGTGGAGGAACCGTCATGACGTCAACCGTGGTGGCCGGGGTCGACGGCTCGCCGGAGAGTACCGCCGCCGCCCAGTGGGCGGCCGAGGAGGCGGGGCGCCGTGGGGCGTCGCTGCGGTTGGTGCACGCCTGGCCGTGGCTGACCGACGGGGTCGCCGCCTATGCCGAGCCGGACGATCTGCCGGCCGCCGCCCAGCGCACCCTGGCCGAGGCCGCCGAGGCGGTCCGCCGGGGCCACCCGGAGCTGGCCGTGCACACCGACGCGGTGCTGGACGCCCCGGTGGACGGCCTGGTGGCGGCCGCCGCGGAGGCCGAGCTGCTGGTGCTCGGCTCGCGCGGACGCGGGGGCTTCGCCGGGCTGCTGCTCGGCTCGGTCAGCATGGCGGTGGCCGGGCGCAGCGGCACGCCGGTGGTCGTGGTGCGGGAGACCGGGCAGGGCCACCGGCCCTCGGGCGAGGTGGTGGTCGGCGTGGACGCCCACGCACCCGAGGAGGAGGTGCTCGACTTCGCCTTCCGCGAGGCGGCGCTGCGCGGCGCCCGGGTCCGGGCAGTGCACGGCTGGGACCTGTCGCCGCTGTTCGGCTACGCGGGCGGGGCCGTACCGGCGGGGGAGGTCGACCAGTTGGAGGCGCTGGAGGCGAAGCTGCTGTCGCTGGCCCTGGCCGGGCCGCGCGAGCGGCACCCGGCGGTGGAGGTGGTCGAGGACGTCCGGCTGGGCGCCGCGCGCGGCCTGGTGGAGGCGTCCGCCGGGGCCGGGCTGGTGGTCGTGGGCCGGCGCCGGCGCCCGGTCGAGTTCGGCCCCCGGCTCGGCGGGGTCGCCCACGCGGCGCTGCACCACGCCGAGGCGCCGGTGGCGGTCGTCCCGCACGGGTGACGGACGGCCCGGCGGCGCGGGCCCGGTGAGGTGCGACATCACCGGGCCGGCGCCGCCGGGCCCGCCGCTCAGCGCGGGCGCTCGCCCGGTGGCAGCACCCGGGCGACCAGGCGCAGCGGCGGGCTGTGCCGGAAGGTGAGGGTGAAGCCCACCCACTGGCCGGCCTGCAGCGGGGGCGGGGCGGCGATCATCAGGTCGGCGTCCTCGGGGGACATCGCCAGTTCGCCCCGGGCGGGGACAGGCAGGCCGGAGACCGGCTCCCAGCGGCCCGCCGCGCCCTGGTGCAGATGCCGCTTGAGGGTGATCTGTCCGCCGAACTCCCAGTCGACGCCGGTCAGTTCGTCGGGTACGTCGCCCGGGTTGCGGATCGTGAAGAAGGCCGCGGTGGCCGTGGCCGCGCCCGTCGTGGGCAGCAGCACCCAGCCGGCGTCGGCCGCCACCGGGCGGGGGCCGACGCCGGCTCCGCCGACCGCCGTCCAGCCGGTGAGCAGGGCCAGTGCGAGCGCCGCCGCGCCGACCGGCGGGCCGACCACGGCGAGCCGGTCGAGCGTCCTGGATATCCTCACCGCAGCCCGCCCCTCGTCCGTCCGCCCGTCGCCTGCCCGCCCCTCGCCTGTCCGCCCGTCGTCCGTCCGCGCCCCGGCTCCCAGGTGCGCAGCCGCAGGCTGTTGCCCACCACCAGCAGGGAGCTGAGCGACATCGCGACCGCCGCCAGCATCGGGTTCAGCAGCCCGACGGCCGCCAGCGGGATCAGCACCAGGTTGTAGCCGAAGGCCCAGAGCAGATTGGCCCGGATGGTGGCGAGGGTCTGCCGGGCCAGTCGCACGGCGTCCACCACCGCCTCGATGTCGCCGCGCACCAGGGTCAGCCCGGCGGCGCCGATCGCGGCGTCGGAGCCGGAGGCCAGGGCCACCCCGAGGTCGGCCGAGGCCAGCGCGACCGCGTCGTTGACGCCGTCCCCGACCACCGCCACCGTTCGTCCGGCGGCGCGCAGTTCGGCCACCACCTCGGCCTTGCGCTCGGGCGAGGCCGAGTCGTGCACCCGCTCGATGCCCAGCTCGGCGGCGACGGCCCCGGCCGCGCCGGGGCCGTCGCCGGTCAGCAGGACGGCCTCCAGGCCCATCCCGCGCAGCCGGTGGAGCGCCCGCCAGCTGCCGGAGCGCAGGGTGTCGCCGACGGCCAGGACGGCTGCGGCCCGTCCGTCCAGCTCCACCAGGACGGCGGTGCGGCCTGCCGTGCCGGCCGCGGTGACCGCGCCGGCGAGCTCCGGGGGCAGCGCGGCGCCGTCCGGCCGGACGGCCCGGACCGGGCGGCCCTCGACCGTGCCGGACACCCCGAGGCCGGTCGCGGCGGCGAAGCCGTCCACCGGCGGCAGGGCCCCGCAGCGCTCCCGGGCGGCGGCCGCGACGGCCCGTCCGATCGGGTGCTCCGAGCGGTGCTCGACCGCGCCGACCAGCCGCAGCAGCTCCTCCTCGGCGACCCCCTCGGCCACCGTCACCGCCGCCAGCTCCATCCGGCCGGTGGTCAGCGTGCCGGTCTTGTCGACCACGACGGTGTCCACCCGGCGCAGGCTCTCCAGCACCTCCGGTCCGCGCACCAGCACGCCCAGTTCGGCGCCGCGCCCGGTCGCCGCCAGCAGCGCGGTCGGGGTGGCCAGGCCCAGCGCGCACGGGCAGGCCACCACCAGGACGGCGACCGCCGCCGTCACCGCCGCCTGCGGGGCTGCGCCCGCGCCCAGCCAGAAGCCCAGCACGCACACGGCGACCGCCAGCACGCAGGGGACGAACACCCCGGCCACCGCGTCCGCCAGCCGCTGCGCCCGGGCCTTGCCGGCCTGGGCGTCGGCCACCAGGGCGGTGATCCTGGCCAGTTGGGTGTCCGCGCCGACCGCGGTGGCCCGTACCACCAGCGCGCCGCCGACGTTCACCGTGGCTCCGGCCACGGCGTCCCCGGGGCCGACCTCCACCGGTACGCTCTCCCCGGTCAGCAGGCTCAGGTCGAGCGCCGAACCGCCCTCCACCACGACCCCGTCGGTGGCCACCCGCTCGCCCGGCCGCACCACGAACTCCTGCCCGGGAAGCAGCAGTTCGACGGGGATCAGGCGTTCCTCGCCGTCCTCCGCCCGGACGCACACCTGCTTGGCGCCCAGCTCGGCCAGTGCTCGCAGCGCGGAGCCGCTGCGGCGGCGCACCCGGCCCTCCAGCAGCCGCCCGGCCAGGACGAACAGCGGCACGCCGACCGCCGCCTCCAGGTACACGTGCGCCGCGCCGCCGCCGTCGGCGGTCAGCGAGAACGGCATCCGCATGCCCAACTCCCCGGCCCCGCCGAGGAACAGCGCGTACGCGGACCAGCCGAAGGAGGCCACCACCCCCAGGCTGACCAGGGTGTCCATGGTCGCGGCGGCGTGCCGGAGCCCTTGCAGGGCCCGCCGGTGGAAGCCCGCCGAACCCCAGGTCACCACCGGCACGGCCAGTACGAAGCAGACCCACTGCCAGGCGGTGAACTGGAGCGCCGGCACCATCGACAGGGCCAGCACCGGGACGGCCAGCAGGGCGGTGACCAGCAGCCGCCACCGCTCGTCCGGCTCCTCCTCCGGCATTCCGCCGAGCACCCCCGGCGCCGCCGACTCGGCCGTGTACCCGGCCCGCTCGACGGCCGCGACCAGCTCGTCCACGGACACCCCGGCCGGGTGCAGCACCCGGGCCCGGCCGGTCGCCAGGTTCACCCCGGCCGTCACCCCGTCGATCCGGCCCAGCCGCTTCTCCACCCGGCCCACGCAGGCCGCGCAGGTCATCCCGCCGACCGTCAGATCGGTGGACACCAGCCCCCCGGTGTCCGTCCCCGCGGCCGGGCTCACCGCATCCCGCCCATGTCGTGCCCGCCCGTGCCGGGCGAGGCCCCGCCGCCCCGGCTCGGCGTCAGCCCCGGGGCCACCGGCCCCGCCTGCCGCCCCACCGCGTAGGAGACCACGAACACCACCACCAGCAGCAGGGCGAACCCCGCCAGCACACTCAACGGCCGGGCACCCGGCGATTTCGGCTTCACCCTCCACCAGTCGGACGGGCGGAACGGTTGGTTCCCATGCGGCCGACGAGTCTCCGGGTGGCGCCCGTCACGATCCGCCGACCACTGTCGTCCGGGCGTCGTACGATCATTCGTGTGCCGAAGACCGGCACGGATGACGGACATCCGGGGGGATGGCGATGAAGACGATGAGCCCGACGAGGACGCGCGCCCTGGCCGTGGCGGCCGGAGTGCTGGGAGTGTCGGTGACGCTGCTCGGGACGGCGTCGGCGCAGCCGACCGACGGATCGGGCCCGGACACGCCGATCGGCGGCCCGGGGACGGGCCGGATCCTGCCGCCGACCCCCGACGAGGACACCATGTTCTCGATCCCGGACTGGATCGGGAACGGCGGTGCGGTGACCGCCTCGGCGATCGAGACGCTGCCGATCGACATCACCGTCGGCTGCCGGGGCGGCGGGTCGGTGCGGGTGCGCGTCGGCGGCCTGGCTCCGGCCGACTTCACGGTGCAGTGCCCGGTGGACTCCGTCGGCGTCGGCTCGGTGCGGACCCCCGCCCGTCCGGGCCGGGACTTCCAGTTCACCGTGCACACCTCGGACCCGTCGATCCACTGGGGCATCAACGCCCTCCAGGTCCGCCCGCCCGTTGACTCGCCGACCGGCTGAGCTGCTTCCACGCCCCGGCCCGGGGCTGCACGCTCACCCCGACCGGTCGCCGCCGTGGCGGCGGGCGGCGGTGGCGACCGCGGCGAAGCCGTGGTCGAGCATCTCCGCCTGGTACGAGCGGACGGCGTCGAGCAGAGGCGCGTCCGGGAGCAGCCGGGAGGCGAGCAGTCCGGCCTCGTGGAGGGCGACTCCGGCGCTGATCCCGACCGGGGGCATCGGGTGGGCCGCGTCACCGACGAGGGTCACGGGCACCGCCGGCCACGGTTCGGGGCGCTCGGAGCTCCGGACGGCCGCGGGCACCACGTGCCCGGGCTCCCCGAGCCGGATCAGTGCGCCCAGGGACGGGTGCCAGTCGGCGACGGCCCGTTCCGCCAGCGCCAGCAGTTCGGCGCCGCCGAGCCGGAAGAACTCCGGCCCGCGGTGCCCGAGGAGCGCGGTCGGCGCGGTCAGGCCCCACATGACGTAGTCGGCGGCGGGCGGCAGCCCGAACTCGCTCGGGTCGCGGCGGAAGTGCTGGGCGGCCAGGGCGAGTTGCCGGCCATCGGGGCCGTTCACGCCGAGGAAGCCGGCCAGGGCGGCCGGGGGCGTCAGCCGCCGGACGGGATCGGTCAGCGGGGTGCGGCCGTAGATGATCCGGCTGTCCCGCACGGTGACCCGGAAGTCCGGCAGCAGCCGGCGCCGGACGGCGGAGTTGGCCCCGTCCGCGGCCACCAGCAGGTCGCCCTCGGCGGTGCTGCCGTCGGTGAGGAAGAGCCGTACGGTACCGTCCGCCGGCAGCTCGTAGCGGGCGAAGCCCGCGCCGAAGCGGGTCGCGTCGGCCAGGCCCCGCAGCATGATCCGGCGCAGTGTGAGCCGGTCGACGGTGATGCCCGCGGCGCCCGGGGGCAGCTCGATCTCGGTGACGTCCCGCAGGTCGGGGCCGGTCATGCTGACCCCGGCGGTGGCGGCGCAGGCGGTGGCGGCGGCCTGGGCGTAGGCCTCGGCGGGCAGCCAGGCGCGCAGGGCGGCGGCGCCGTCGCCGTTGATGTGGATCCGGTAGCCCTGGCTGCGGGCGTCGACGGCGGCGTCCCGTTCGAAGAGCCGTACGTCGTGGCCGTGGCGGCGGAGGCCGTGGGCGAGGCAGGGGCCGGCGAGGCCGGTGCCGATGATCAGAACACGCATGATGCAACCCCGAGTTGAGATCATCTCAGGTGAGACTTTCTCGGAAGCTAGCATCGGGCCCATGGAAACACAACCGGGCGATCCGGCCGCCCTCGGACTGCTGATGTACCGCGCCCACCAACTCGCCCGCGCCAAGGCCAACCAGGCCGCCCGGCCGACCGGTATCGAGCTGCAGCACGCCGGCGTGCTCACCGCGGTCCGGGACGGAAAGGCGCGCAGCCAGCGGGAGTTGGGCGAGGCGCTCGGCATCGACAAGTCCACCCTGGTGCGGATCGTCGACGACCTGGAACGGCGGGGCCTGCTGCGGCGCGAACGCACCCCGAACGACCGCCGGGCCTACGGGATCCTGATCACGGCGGAGGGCGAGCGGAGCCTGCGCGAGGCGGGAGAGCTGTTCCGCGGCGCCATGGCGGATCTGCTGGTGGTCCTGGACGCCGAGCAGCGGGGCCAACTGCACGAGCTCCTCAGCCGGTTCGTCGCCCAGGAGCGGCAGGAGCGGCAGGAGCGGCAGGAGCGGTAGGAGCAGTGGGAGCGGCAGGAGCGGGACGGCCGCGAGGTGAAGTCGGCCGTTCAGCGCCGGACGCTGCGCGGGCCCGTGACCTCGGCGCCCAACGCGCCCACCCGGTACCGCAGTTCACGGTCGGCGGTGACCACCAGGCAGGCCCGTGCCGGTGCCCCGGCGCGGGCCTCCCGGACCAGCTCGACGATCCGGTCGTCCCCGCTGCCCGCCGCCGACACCACCCGGACCTGAGGCAGCCCGGTCACGCCGCGGGCCGCGCCCTCGACCACCAGCACCACCTCCAGCGGCCCGGGGCGCTCCGGCAGGCCCTGCGCGGCGACCGCGACCAAGGCGTCCCGCAGCCGCTCGGCGGCCCCGCGCCGGTCCCGCCACCAGCCGTCCGGGACGGACCCGACCACGTTCGCGCCGTCCACCACCAGCAGTGGCGGCCCGCTCAGCTCCAAGGACTCCATGACCGCCAAGCCTGCCACGGCGGGGCGGTCACCGCGGTCACGCCGGTCACCCCGGTCGCGCCGGTCACTCCGGCCAGTCGGAGCCCCGGATCACCTCGACGAAGTCGCCGCGCTCGAAGCCGGGCACGAAGTGCGCCAGGACGTCGGCCTTGACGTTGCCGAAGGCGGTGTCCGGGCGCTTCCGCAGGCCCTCCGTGAACGCGGCCAGGATGCGGTTCTTGAAGTCGGGCCGGGGGTGGGCGGCGGTGACGGCGGCGCGCTGCTCGGCGCTGACGGCGTGGTAGCCGAGCCCCAGGACGTCCAGCTCCACACCCCGGGTGACCAGGGCGATCTCCGGCGCCATGTGCAGCGGGACCTCCGGCGTGGTGTGCAGGGCGATGGCCGTCCAGACCCGCTGGGCGGGCTCCTCGGCGATGCCGTGGGCGGTCAGGAACCGGTGGGCCTCGTCGGCACCGTCGATCTCGAACCGCTGGTCGGTCCTGGCGAAGCGCTCGGTCAGACCGAGGTCGTGGAACATCGCTCCCACGTACAGCAGCTCGGGGTCGAAGGCCAGGCCCTGCTCGGCGCCGCGCAGAGCCCCGAACAGGAACACCCGGCGGGAGTGGTCGAACAGCAGCGGGGAGGCCGCGTCCCGGACCAGTTCGGTCGCCTCACGGGCCAGGGCGCTGTCGGGGATCCGTACGCCGGCGACGGTCTCGCTCATCGTGGTTCTCTCCTCCGGGAGTCGATCGGGGAGTCGATCGGGAGTGGATCGGTGGACTCCTCCACCCTCGCCCGGCGGCGTAGGCTGGAGCCATGTCCGTACAGACAGCAACCCCTCGGATCCGGACATGACGCGGCGGGTCGCCTTCCTCGTGTTCGACGGCGTGACCCTGCTCGACGTCAGCGGCCCGCTGGAGGTCTTCCACCAGGCGGGCCGGCTCGGCCACCCGTACCGGGCCGCGCTGGTCTCCCCGCTCGGCGGCACCGTCACCGCCTCCAACGGCGTGGCCCTGGCCGCCACTGCCGCACCGGAGCCCACCGGCCCGCTGGACACCCTGGTGGTCGCCGGCGCCGACCACCTCGCCGTCGAAGGGCCCGACGAGCCGCTGCTCGCCGCCGCGGCCGGCCTCGCCGAACGGGCGGAGCGCGTCGCCTCGGTGTGCAGCGGGGCGTTCGTCCTCGCCGCGCTCGGCCTGCTCGACGGCCGCCGGGCGACCACCCACTGGCGCCACGCCAGGGCGCTCGGGCTGCGCCACCCCCGCGTCCGGGTCGAATCCGACGCCCTGCACGTGCGCGACGGGCGCTACCACACCAGCGCGGGCATCAGCGCGGGCATCGACCTCGCCCTCGCCCTGGTCGAACACGACCAGGGCGCGGACACCGCCCGGTCCATCGCCCGTGAACTCGTCGTCTTCATGCAGCGCCCCGGCGGCCAGTCCCAGTTCTCCACCGCGCTGGCCACCCCGCCCGCCCGCAGCGAGCTGCTGCGCACCCTCACCGACGCCGTCCTCGCCGACCCGGCCGCCGACCACAGCCTGCCCGCGATGGCCGCCGGCGCCGCCGTCAGCACCCGCCACCTGACCCGGCTCTTCCAGGCCGAACTGCACACCACCCCCGCCCGCTGGGTCGAACGCGTCCGGCTGGACCGTGCCCAGCAGCTCCTCCTCGACGGACACGGCGTCACCTCCGCCGCCCGCCGCAGCGGCCTGGGCAGCGACGAGACCCTCCGCCGCGCCTTCGCCCGGCACCTGGGCACCACCCCCACCGAGTACCGCCGCCGCTTCACCAGCACCAGCACCGGCACCGGCACCGGCTGACGCCGACGCCGACAACGGTTTCCTGGCCGACGCCGAGGAACCGCTGGCCGTCCCGGAGGCGATCAGCCGGGTGGTGCCGCTGGAGCGGCTGCGCCGGGTGACCTTCGGGCACGTCGAGGCGGACGACTGCGGGGCGATGAACGAGTTCCCGGCGGCCGCGCCGCACGCGCAGGTCGCCCACGACACCCTGGGCCGCCGGGTCGTCAGTCCGTCAGGGTGATCCGGATGCCCACGGTGCCGCGCTCGCCGCGCCGCAGCCGGCTGCCGAGCAGGGTGAGCACGCCGAGCAGCCCGTACTTCTGCCGCAGCAGGGTCCGGTAGGCGGCGGTGCGCTCGGGGGTGAGGAGTTCGGCGGTGGCCGGGTACTGCTCGCCGGTCGGGCGGCCCTTGACGTCGCAGGGGCCGACCAGGACATCGGCCCGGTTGCGGATCCGCTTGACCTTCCAGGAGTCCGCGACGGTCCAGACGCCGAGCGCCTCCCCGTCCCGGACCACCCACACCGGGGTCGGCACCGGGGTGCCGTCCTTCCGGTAGGTGGTGACGAGCAGGTAGCTGCCGGAGGAGAGGCTGACGATCCGGGCGAGCCGGTCCGCTGCGGCGGGGTCGGGCGTGGTCATGGCCGAGAGTCTACGAGGTCGGAGGGCCGAGCCGGGGCACCGGAACCGCGCGAGGGCGCTCTGCCTGAACGGCTCCGGCGAGATGCCGAACTCCCACCGGCAGACCGGGCCAGGCGGTGGACAGGTGGTTCGGCAGCCACAGTGCCGTGATCGGAACCGGGGTCAGCCGTCCCGGCGGGGGCGGGTGCCGCGGAGGAGGGCACGGGCGCGGCGGGTGAGGCGGCGGCTGGTACGGCCGAGGCCGGTGGCGCCGACGCCGGTGGCGCCGATCCGGTCGGCTCCGGTGCGGCCGTCGGCAGGCATGGCGGCCTCGGGCGCCGTGGCGGCGGTGCGGGCGGTGGACGGGGTGGTGCGGCGCCGGGCGGCGGTGCGGGCGGTGCCCCAGACGGCGAGTCCGGTGGCGACGGCGGCGCCGGTCCAGAGGGCGGGGGCGAGGACGGAGTCGTTGCCGTCGAGGACGGGGGTGCGGGACCAGGGCGGCAGGTCGGCCTCGTTGTCGGCGGCGGCGTGTGGGGCGCCGTCGGCCGGGGCGGTGGGTGCGCCCGGCGCGCCGTCCTTGGCGGCGCCCTTCGGGGCGCCGAGGTCCTCGACCAGCTGCCCGACCGGCTGGACCTTGCCCGCGGCCGCGAAGCCCCAGTCGAGCAGGCTGGCGGCCTCGTCGTAGACCTTGCCCTGCGCCTCGGGGTGCATCACGGTCACCAGCAGGGTGCGGCCGCCCCGCTCGGCGGCGCCGGTGAAGGTGGCGCCCGCGTTGGTGGTGTAGCCGTTCTTGACGCCGATCAGGCCGGGGTACTTGCCGAGCAGCCGGTCGGTGTTGGCGATGTCGAAGGCGGTGCGCTGCCCGGTGGCCTTGTCGAGCCCGCCGGGGAAGCGGGCGGTGCGGGTGGCGCAGTAGGAGCGGAAGTCGGCGTTGCGCAGCCCGGCCCGGGCGAACAGGGTGAGGTCGTAGGCGGAGGAGACCTGGCCGTCCATGTCGTAGCCGTCGGGGGAGACCACCTTGGTGTCCCGGGCCTGGAGGGACTGGGCGCGGGCCTGCATCTCGCTGACGGTCTGCCGGACGCCGCCGTTCATGTGGGCGAGGACGTGCACGGCGTCGTTTCCGGAGCTGAGGAAGACGCCCCGCCAGAGGTCCTCGACCCGGTACGGCAGGTTCTCCTTGACGCCGACCAGGCTGCTGCCGACGCCGAGGTCGGCGAGTTCGGCGGGGGTGACCTGGTGTTCCGTGGAGCGGTCGAGCTTGGGCAGCACGGTGTCCGCGAACAGCATCTTGAGGGTGCTGGCCGGGGGCATCGGCCGGTGGGCGTCGCGGGCGGCGAGCACCTCGCCGGTGCCGGCGTCGGCGATCAGCCAGGAGCGGCCGGTCAGTTCGGCGGGCAGGGCGGGGGCCCCGGCCAGCGGCGCGACCTGGACGGCCGGGCGGCCGAGCCGCTCACCGCCGACGGTGGAGGCGGCGGCGTCCTGGGCGAGGGCCGCGGGGGCGCCGGCGGCGAGCACCAGGGCGGAGGCGGCGGAGGCGGCCGCGACCCTGGCGACGGACGGTGGTTTCTGCTGCACACGCTTTGGCTGCACACGGCGAACGTACCGGCGCCGCCGTCGGGCCGCCGCGCCTGCTGCTCCGTCCGGAGGGAGGAGGGGGTGCGACTCCAGGCGCGACACCGGGCACGACGGCGGGCGCGACTTTGGTCAACGCCGGTCGCGCCGAAAGTCGGTTGGGCGCGGGCCCGCGGCTTCCTAGGCTCGGTTGCATGAAGACCCTGCTCGGTTACCTCGGCTTCGTCCTGATCCTGGGCGGCGGCTCCGGCCTGCTGGCCGACCACCTCGGGGGCTTCCGGCTGTTCGGCTTCGTCCGCTTCCTGGTCCCGGACGGCCACGAGACCGCCGGGTACGCCGTGCTGCTGGTGCTGGGCGCCCTGCTCGCCCTGCCCTCCGCCCGCCGCGGCTAGGGACCGCCCGTCCCCAGCCCCTGGGCGCCCGCGGCCACGCCGTCGAGCAGGACGGCCAGGCCGGTGCGGAAGGCGTCCGCGCTGTTGTCCTCGGGGCTGCCGCCGGCGGCGCTCTGCAGGGCGGTCAGCAGGGGGAAGCGCCGGGGGAAGTCCGGTGCCAGCTCGGCGAGCCGGGCGGAGCGGGTGGTCCACCAGTCCTCGTCCGTGACGCCGGTGGCGGCCGCCGCGCCGCGGGCGTCGGCGGTGGTGGCGGCCGTGCCGCGGACGAACTGCCAGAGCGCGGCGACGGCCCCGCGCAGCCGCCCGGGGGCCAGTGCGGCCGGCTGCAGGGCGGTCAACAGGTGCTCCATGGCGGCGAGTTCGGCCGGGCCGAGGACGGGGCGGGCCTGGGACACCTGGAGCACCCAGGGGTGGCGCAGGTAGCAGGCGTACAACTCCTCGGCCCAGGCGGTGACGGCGGCCCGCCAGTCGTCGAACGCCGCCGGTGCGGCGGGGAGTTCGGCGAGCACCCGGTCGTGCATCAGGTCGAGGAGTTCGGCCTTGCCGGGCACGTAGGTGTAGAGCGCCATCGCGGTGCGGCCGAGCTGTTCGCCCACGGCGCGCATGGACAGGGCGGGCATCCCTTCGGCGTCGGCCACGGCGATTCCGGCGGACACGATCGCGTCCACACTCAGGCCCGGTTTCGGGCCGCTGCGCCCGGTGCGCGGTTCCGCGGGGCGGCCCCACAGCAGGGCGAGCGAGCGGTGGGCGTCTCCCTGCCCGGCGTAGACGGTCATCCCGACATCTCCTTATGACGTAAAGTATCCTCGCGGCGGCAACTCTTTATGCCGTAAGTTATCAGGATTCCGCAGCGAAGGGGTTTCACGATGACACTGCCCGTCACCCTCCTGGAGGCCGTCGCGGTCGACCGGATCACACCGCGCACCGCCCGGGTCGCCTTCGAGGCGCGGGCCCTGGACGACACCGTGGGCACCACTCCGGACCAGCAGCTCAAGCTCTGCTTCCCGCGCCCCGGGCAGCGCGAGCCGGTGCTGCCCGCGCAGCGGGACGACCCGATCGGCTGGTACCAGGCCTACCTGGCGCTCCCCGAGGCCGAGCGCCCGGTGCTGCGCAGCTTCACCCTGCGCCGCCGGCACCCCGGCACCCGGCGGATCGAGGTCGACTTCGTGCTGCACGGCGACACCGGCCCGGCCGCCTCCTGGGCGCTGCGCGCCGCGCCGGGGGACCGGCTCGGCATGGTCGGCCCCTCCGCGCTGTACGCCCCGCCGGTCCCGTTCGCCGAGGCCGCGGCCGCCGCCGGCCAGGTGCTGCTGGCCGGCGACGAGTCCGCGCTGCCGGCCATCGCGACGCTGGTCGAGGCGCTGCCCGAGGGGGTGCGGGCGCAGGCCTGGATCGAGGTCGCGGACCGGGCGGAGCGTCAGGAGCTGACGAGCCGGGCCGCACTGGAGGTGCGGTGGCTGTACCGCGACGGCGCGGCGCCGGGCGGCCTGCTGGTCGAGGAGTTCCGGCGCGCCGGGCGGCCGGCCGGGCGGCCGTTCGTCTGGCTGGCGGGGGAGGCGGGGGCGGTGCGGGCGCTGCGCCGGAGCCTGGTGGAGGAGCACGGGGTGCCGAAGGAGTCCGTCGACTTCACCGGCTACTGGCGGCACCGGTTGACCCAGGACGACGCGCCGACGGCCGAGGACCTGGCGGACGCCCGGGAGCGGTCGGCCGCCTCGTCCTGATCGATCGCCTCCGAACGGGCCTTTCCGGAGGGCCCGTTCGGAGCGGGCGGCCGGAATCGCCGTGGGAGCGGGGGTGTGGATGAACTCTCCGGCCGCTCGGTTCGTTCTGCTCGTCGGTCCGGTTGCCGTGCCGTGTTTCGATGCCCGTCGACGGGGAAGAAGTGTCGCGGTGTCGACAAAGAGGCAGCGAGTGGGCAGGGGTGGCGATGTTTCGCCAGTGTCCAGAGTTCGCCACTGGCGTTTTTGCTGCTGCGGCGGGCGGTTTTGACCGTCCCTGACCGGCTCTGATCGGTGAAAAAGGGGCGGATGACTCCGGATTTATACTGTGTATTTTACTTTCCGATGGTCATTTTTACTTTCTGATGGGGTTTTAACCCCTTGTCGTGGTCGTGTCGGATGCGCTGGAATGCGACCGCTGTCGGGACGCGCGGTCCGGAGCAACCGCGTGTCCGACCAGGATCTGCGTAGGCTGGACCGTGCAACCTGACGTCTCATCAGACGAAAGGATGTCCATTGATCGGCTGGCGCAAGACCCAGCTAGCAGCCGCCGTCACCGTCACCGCCGCGTCCATGGTCCTGAGCATCGGGACCATCGCGAGCGCCGCCCCGACCCAGGATCCGCAGAACGCCCAGGCGGCGTCCTCGGACGGGTCGCCGGCACCGGTGATCGTGATCCTCAAGGACCAGATAGCGGACGCCCCGGCCGACCACGGTCACCTCGGCGCCCGTCAGCAGAAGACCGCCAGCTCGCAGGCGCCGCTGCTGGACAAGGTCAAGGCCAACGGCGGCTCGAACGTCAAGAGCTTCGTGGTCGGCAACGCCTTCTCCGCCACGGTCAGCCCGGCGCTGCGCGCCTCGCTGCTGTCCGACCCGGCGGTCGCCGCCGTGGTTCCGGACACCCAGGTCCAGGTGGCCCCGGTCGCCTCGACCACCGCCAAGAAGGCGGACACCGCGGCCGCGGCGTCCGGCAAGTCCGGCGACGGGCCGCAGGCCGCTTCGGGCAGCAACGGCCAGGGCTCCCAGGAGAACGCGACCAACACGGTCTGCCCCTCCGACCCGTCCAAGCCGCTGCTGGAGCCCGAGGGCCTCTACTCGGTCCACGCCTACAGCGGCAACGGCAACCCCGGTGTGGAGAACCTCTCCACCGGTAAGGGTGTCAAGGTCGCCTACATCGCCGACGCGCTCGACCCGAACAACCCGGACTTCATCCGGGCCGACGGTTCGCACGCCGTGGTCGACTACCAGGACTTCTCGGGCGAGGGCTGGAACGTGCCGAGCGGTGGCGCCGAGGCCTTCGGTGACGCCTCGGCGGTCATCGCCCAGGGCCGTCAGACCTACGACGTCTCGCAGTTCGTCAACGCCTCGCACCCGCTGCCGGCCGGCTGCAACATCCACATCCGCGGCCTCGCCCCGGACGCCGACCTGGTCGCCCTGAAGGCCGGCGGCGAGATGATGTCCAACTCGTCGATCCTGCAGTCCATCGACTACGCGGTGCGCGTGGCCCACGTGGACGTGCTGAACGAGTCCTTCGGCGGCAACGTCACCCCGGACAGCGGCGCCCACGACACCATCGCGCTCTTCAACGAGCAGGCCGTCAAGGCCGGTGTCACCGTCGCCGTCTCCACCGGTGACGCCGGCATCAGCGGCACCATCGGCACCCCGGCCACCGACCCGTACGTGATCTCGGTCGGCGCGTCGACGGACAACCAGAACTACCAGCAGACCGGCTACGCGGCCTCCAAGTTCTCCAACGGGACCTGGAACAACAGCCGGATCTCCGCGCTCTCCTCCGGCGGCTTCACCATGGCCGGTCGGACCCTCGACCTGGTCGCGCCGGGCGAGTCGGACTGGGCGCTGTGCACCGCCGACACCTCCAAGTACACGGACTGCACCGGCTACAACGGCAAGGGCTCGAACATCCAGCCCTTCGGCGGCACCAGCCAGGCCGCCCCGTTCGTCACCGGTGCCGCGGCCCTGGTCATCCAGGCCTACCGCGACACCCACGGCGGCGACTCGCCGTCCCCGGCGCTGGTGAAGAAGTTCATCACCGGCACCGCCACCGACCTCGGCGTCCCGGCCGAGGAGCAGGGCGCCGGTCTGCTGAACGTCCGGGCCGCCGTCGAGGCCGCCCGCGGCTACGACGACGGCGACGGCACCGACGGTGCCCGCACCGTCGTGGTCAACACCGGTCAGCTGAACATCTCCGGCACCCCCGGTTCGACCCACACCGCCGACGTCTCCGTCACCAACACCAGTGACGAGCCGCAGTCGGTGAGCGCCACCACCCGCAGCTTCGCGCCGCTGGCGAACAACCAGCAGGTCGTCAAGCTGGACTCGGCCTCGACCGACACCTTCAAGTACGCCACCAACGGCGCCACCTGGGTGCAGAAGCAGGTCAAGTTCACCGTTCCGGCCGGTGCCGACCGCCTCGCGGCGTCGATCGCCTGGCACGGCGGCCCGAACCCGGTCACCAACGGCCCCGTGGTCCGCCTGACGCTGCTCGACCCGTCGGGCCGCTTCGAGACCAACACCCGTCCGCAGGGCGGCGCCACCCCGGCCAACTTCGGCCTGGTGGACGTCCCGCACCCGACGGCCGGCGAGTGGACCGCGGTCTTCTACACCCCGGCGGGCAAGGCCGGTTACACCGGCGACGTCCAGTTCGGCACCTCCACCCAGCGCGCGGTCCCGGCCGGCGCGGTGAGCCCGAACACCACCGACCTGAAGCCCGGTGAGACCAAGACCCTCAAGGTCCAGCTCACCACCCCGGCCACCAGCGGTGACAGCAGCGAGGCGGTCCTCGTCTCCAGCTCGAACGGCAACACCACCAGCGTTCCGGTCGTGCTGCGCAGCCTCGTCCCGGTCAAGGACGGCAAGGGCACCTTCACCGGCACCATCACCGGTGGCAACGGCCGCGGCTCCTCGCCGACGCAGATGTTCGCCTACGGCTTCGACGTCCCGAAGGGCCAGAAGGACCTGCGGGTCGGCGTCACCGTCGCCAAGGACGCGAACCTGTTCATGCAGGGCGCCCTGATCAGCCCGAACGGCACCCCGATCGACATCGAGGGCAACACGCTGTTCGACGCCCAGGGCAACCTGACCGGTGCGGCCAACGGCGTCTCGGCCACCACGGTCAACCCGGCCGAGGGCCACTGGCGCTTCGTCCTGAACGTGCTCGGCCCGGTCAGTGGCCAGGAGCTCGCCCAGGACTTCGCCGGCACCATCGCGTTCAACCAGAACCAGGCCACCGCGGCCGGGCTGCCGAACGACGGCAAGACCAAGCTCGCCGCCGGCAAGCCGGTCACCGTCACGGTGAACTACACCAACAACACGGTCGCCACCCAGTCGATCGCGGCCGACGGCCGCCTCGACAAGCGCGTCGACCTGCCGCTGGCGCCGCAGGGCTCCTCGGCCAGCGTCAACCTGCCGCTGAGCCTGACCTCCTCGGTGCCGAGCTTCCTGGTGCCGCCGAGCACCGACCAGCTCAAGGCCGTGGCGGCGTCCTCGACGCCGGCGCAGATCGAGCTGAGCGCCACCACCGCCTCGCCGGACCTCTTCGGTGACCTCAAGAAGGCCCAGGACGGCTCGGCCATCTCGGTGGCCACCTCCAAGGGCTCGGCGGAGCAGCCGATCGTCCCCGGTGCCTGGAGCACCTTCGTCCAGCAGATCGGCCCGTTCGGCACCGCCGGCGCGCCGAAGGGCACCTCCACCATCACCGCCACCGCGCACACCCTGGCGTTCGACCCGGCGCTGACCTCCAGCACCGGTGACCCGTACGCCGCCGCGGTGAACGCCACGGCCGCGGCCGCCACCCCGGTGACCGTCGCCCCCGGCGCCACCGGCTCGCTGCAGGTGACCGTCACCCCGACCGGCCCGAAGGGCAGCACGGTCAAGGGTGTGCTCTACCTGGTGTCCGGCCCGACCTTCGTGCCGACCGCCAACAACAGCCTCGGCACCACCGGTGCGGTGCTCGCGGCGATCCCCTACAGCTACACGGTGAACTGACGCTCAACCAGTTCAGCGCGCGAGCCTGAGGCCGAGGCCGTCCCGGAGTTCCGGGGCGGCCTCGGCTGCTTTCCGTCGGCGGCCTCCTCGGTGCCGGCCGGTGGCGTCCGGTCGGCGGTGGAAGCGCCGGGGTTGGCGGCCGGTGGAGCCGGGCAGGAGGGTCACAGGGGGCCGTTCGGGCCCTGCGGACCGGACCGGGAGCGGGAGTTGTACGAGGCGATCAAGCACAGTCACGTCGAGGTGAACGGCGTCCGGCTGCACCTCGCGGAACAGGGTGAAGGGCCGCTGGTCCTGCTGCTGCACGGCTTCCCGGAGAGCTGGTACTCCTGGCGGCACCAGTTCGCGCCGCTCGCCGAGGCCGGGTACCGGGTGGTCGCCCCCGACCAGCGCGGGTACGCCCGCAGCGCGCAGCCGGAGGCCGTGGACGCGTACACCCTGCTGCACCTGGTCGGCGACGTCACCGCGCTGATCGGCGCGCTGGGCGCCGAGCGGGCCGTGGTGGTCGGGCACGACTGGGGCGCGCCGGTCGCCTGGGCCACCGCCGCGCTGCGGCCGGACCTGGTGCGCGGGGTCGCCGGGCTGAGCGTGCCGCCGCTGCCGCTCGGCGGGCCGCCACCGCTCACCGCCGCCCGGGAGAACTTCGGCGAGGGCTTCTACCAGATCTACTTCCAGGAGCCCGGCCGGGCCGACGCCGAGCTGGCCGCCGACATCCGGACCAGCCTGCGGCGCATCCTGTGCGGCATCCAGCCGGACGGCAAGCCGCGCGCGTGGATCGTGCCCGAGGGCAAGAAACTGCTGGACACCCTCCCGGAGCCGGAGCGGCTGCCGGACTGGCTCACCGAGGCAGACCTCGACGCCTTCGAGGCCGACTACGCGACCCACGGCGAGCGGGCCTTCACCGGCGGCCTCAACTGGTACCGCAACCTGGACCGCAACGCCGAACTGCTGGCCGCCTTCACCGGGGCGACGGTCGACGTGCCCGCGCTGTACGTGGCCGGCGAGCAGGACCTGGTCAACGCGATGGTGCCGCCGGAGGCCCTGGCCTACCTGCTGGGCCGGCTGCCCCAGCTGCGCGGGCACGTCCGGCTGCCGGACACCGGCCACTGGACCCAGCAGGAGCGCCCGGCCGAGGTGACCGGGGCGCTGCTGGACTTCCTCCGGAGCCTCGACTAGCCGGAGCTCCGACCGGCCTGGTCGCCCGACCCCGTCCGGGCGGTGACCAGGCCGGACTCGTACGCGGCGATCACCGCCTGGGCGCGGTCCCGGACATCCAGCTTGCCGAAGATGCTGGTGATGTAGTTCTTCACGGTGGACTGGCTGATCTCCAGCTCCAGGGCGATCGCGGCATTGTCGAGCCCGGTGGCGATCAGCCGCCACACCTCGACCTCCCGGGGCGTGAGTTCGCCGGCCCCCACGGCGGCCGGCGGCGCCGCGGCGGCGGCGCCGGGCGCCCGGACGTAGGCCGAGATCAGCCGGGTGAGCAGCCGCGGGGCGACCACCGCCTCCCCGGCGTGCACCGTCCGGATCGCCGTGCCCAGCTCCTCCGGGGAGACGTCCTTGGGCAGGAAGCCGTGCGCACCGGCGCGCAGCGCGGCCACCACGTACTCGTCCATGTCGAAGGTGCTGAGCGCCAGGACCCGGCAGTCGGGCAGCACCCGGGCCAGCCGCTCGGTCGCGCCGACGCCGTCCAGGACGGGCATCCGGATGTCCATCACCACGACGTCGGGGCGCAGTCGGAGGGCGGCGGCGACGGCCTGTTCGCCGTCCTCGGCCTCGCCGACCACCGTCAGGGACGGGTCGGGGGAGAGGATCAGGGACAGGCCGCGGCGGACCAGCGGCTGGTCGTCCACGACGAGCACCCGGATCGGAGTGGCGGCGGTGTCGGCGGTGTCGGGGGTCCGGTCGGCCATCACGCCGCCACCTGCCCGTGCTGGACGGCCGCCTCGGCCGACTCGTCGTCGGTCAGCGGGAGTTCGGCCGTCACGGCGAAGCCGCCGCCCGGCTGCGGGCCGGTCGTCAGGGTGCCGCCGTGCAGGGCGACCCGCTCGCGCATGCCGACCAGGCCGTACCCGGCCCGGCCGGTGGGCTCGGGCGGCGGCGCGCCGCCGCCGTCGTCCCGCACCTCGACGGTCACCCGGTCCGGGTGGTAGGCGAACCGGACGGTGGCCCGGGCGGGCCCGGCGTACTTGCGGGCGTTGGTGAGGCCCTCCTGGACGATCCGGAAGACGGTCAGGCCGAGGGTGGGCGGCAGCGGGCGCGGGGAGCCCTCGACGGTGAACTCGGTCGGCAGCCCGGCCACCCGGGACTCGTCCACGAGCCGTTCAAGGTCCGCCTCCCCGGGCTGGGGCAGCGGTGGCGCGGCGTCCGGTTCGTCCCCGGTCCGCAGCACGTGCAGCAGCTGGCGCATCTCGCGCAGCGCCAGCCGGCCCGAGGACTCCAGGACGACCAGGGCGTCCCGGACCAGCTCCTGGTCCCCGAGGTTGGCCCGGGCGCCGCCGGCCATCAGCTGCATGGTGGTGATGTGGTGGGCCACGATGTCGTGCAGCTCCCGGGCGATCCGGCGGCGTTCGTCGGCGACCGCCCGGTCCGCCAGCAGCCGGCGGTTGTCGGCCACCTCGCGCTGCCAGCGGGCCACCGCCAGACCGGCCCCGGCCACCATGGTGGCGGCCGCCGGGTCGGAGATGAGCTGCGGCCAGATCGGGGCGTCGTAGCGCAACTGGGTCAGCGTGGTGCTCACCGCCGTCACCACCGTGGCGGCCGCGGTCACCGGGACGCTCCGGCTCACCGCGACCGAGTACAGCGCGACGGCCAGCACCGCTCCGTAGTGCGGGCCCATCGGGGAGAGCAGGTCGGCCGCCGCCTGGAACACCAGGACGACGGCCAGGGCCGCCACCGGGCGGCTGCGCCGGGCCAGCAGCGGCAGGCCGGAGAGGACGATCACGGCGAAGCCCGGCACGGACATGCTGCGGGTGCCGGTCAACGGGCCGAGCAGCAGGTAGCCGAGCACGTCCAGGGTGCCGGCCCCGATGGCCACCAGGGCGTCCGTCTGGGTCCACGGAAGGCGGCCCGTCCACTCCTCAGGGGGGCCGTCCCCACCCGCGTCCGCCAAGGGGCGCTGACGCCCGTCCATCTGTGTTCCTCTCGGCTGACCAGCGCTGACGCCCCCATTCTGGCATCGGCCGACCGGTCCGGGCGTGGTCCCCCGGGCGGAGGAGCAGGGGCCCGGACCAGGACCACGGTCCCGGTCCCGGGCCGGGCGGGGGGAGCGCGGGCCCCCGGCGGATCCTCCGCTGCCCCGACGCCCCGGCACCCCTGCGGCTGATGGTCTTGGAACAGGCCGGGAACCCCCGGCGCCGAGGCCGACGTTCGCGTCCATCGACCGGAGGAACAGTGATCCGCGCACTGACCGGATTCTCCACCAGACACGCCTGGAAGGTCATCGCCCTGTGGGCGGTGGTGGGCATCGGGCTGGCCGTCCTGAGCCCGATGCTGATGAGCCGGGTGACCCAGTCCCAGACCGGAGAGTTCCTGCCGCGCAGCTACGACTCGGCCGCAGCGCTGCGGATCGCCGAGCAGGACTTCGGGGTCAAGCCCGACGCCACCACCGTCACCGTGCTGGTCGCCCGGGCAGACGGCAAGCCGCTCACCGCCGGCGACCAGCAGCAGATCGACGCCGGGGCCGGCAAGCTCGCCGAACGCCGGGTCGTCATGCCCCGGAAGCCGGACGAGCCGGCCGCCCTGGTGCCCGACCACTCCCAGACGCCCCGGGTCGCCCCCGCCACGATGGCGCCCGACCGGACCTTCGAACTGCTCACCGTCGAAATGACCGGCGACTCCTCCGACGAGGGCGTCCAGAGCGTCTTCCGGGTCTTCCGGGACCAAGCCCGCGCGCAGTTCGACGGGATCGGCATGCGCACCGGCTTCACCGGCAACCTCGCCCAGGCCTCCGACACCACCGATGCCAACCGCAGCAGCGCGGTGCTCGGCCACGCCCTGCTCACCGGCCTGATCGTGCTGCTCAACGTGCTGGTGTTCCGCAGCGCGCTGGCCGCCCTGCTGCCGCTGCTCGCGGTCGCCATGGTCGGCGGCGCGGCCGGCGGCGCCGTGGCCGGTGCGGCGAGCCTCACCGGGCTGAAGCTGGACGCCTCCACCCCCGGCCTGATCAATGTCGTGCTGCTCGGCATCGGCGTCGACTACCTGCTGTTCCTGCTCTTCCGGTTCCGCGAGCAGCTGCGCGCCCGGCCCGAGCAGAACGCCCGGCAGGCCGCCGCCGAGGTGTCCGGCAAGGTCGGCACCGCGATCACCTGCGCCGCGCTGACCATCGTCGCCGCCTTCGCCACGCTGGGCGTGGCGAGCTTCGGCCAGTTCCGCTCGCTCGGCCCGGCCGTCGCCGTCGCCGTGCTGGTGATGCTGCTGGGCAGCCTCACCCTGATGCCCGCGCTGCTCGCCGCCTGCGGCCGCGCGATGTTCTGGCCCTCCCGGAGCCTGCGGCGGGTGCCGCGGCCCGGCGTGGCGGCCCGCTTCGGCGAACTCGTCGCCCGCCGGCCGCTGGCCCTGCTGCTCGGCTCCGTCGTCCTGCTCGGCACGCTGGCCGCCGGCACGGTGGGGCTCAAGATGGACTACAGCCAGCCCGCCGACACCACCACCGCGGCCGCGGCCACCGGGGCGGAGATCTCCCGCGCGCTGCCGGCCGGCGTCTCCGACCCGACCACCGTGTACATGGTCGCCAAGGACGGCGGCACGCTGGACGCCAAGCGGTTCGACGGCCTCGCCGGCGAGCTCAAGAAGACCGAGGGCGTCGGCCAGGTCGGCCGGACCGTCCTCGCCGACAACCACCGCGCCGCCCGGATCGACCTCTTCCTCAACGCCGACGCGCAGAGCCAGCGGGCCCGTGACCTGGTCTCCGGCCCGGTGCGCGCCGCGGTCGCCGCGCACACCCCGGCCGGCACCGAGGCCCACGTCGGCGGCACCGCGGCGATCGTGGTCGACGTCTCCACCGCGGTCGACCGCGACCTGCGCGTGGTCTTCCCGGTCGCGGCCGGCCTGATCGCGCTGATCCTGCTGCTGCTCCTGCGCAGCCTGCTCGCCCCGGTCGCCCTGCTGCTCTCCGTCGGCCTCGGGTTCGCCGCCACCCTCGGCGCCGCGACCCTGCTGTTCCAGCACGGCCTGGACCGGCCCGGTGTCTCCTTCACCCTCCCGCTGGTGCTGTTCCTGTTCGTGGTCGCCATCGGCACCGACTACAACATCCTGATCACCGACCGGATCCGCGAGGAGATGCACCGCCCCGGCCCGGCCCGCGGCGCGGTGGCCCGTGCCGTCCGGCACACCGCTCCGGCCGTCGCCACCGCGGGCCTGGTGCTGGCGGGCTCCTTCGCGACCCTGGCCACCACCCCGGGCAGCGAACAGGTCGCCTTCGCGCTGACCCTCGGCATCCTGCTCTCCGCGCTGGTGCTGTCCCTGGTCACCGTCCCGGCCCTGGCCGCCCTGCTCGGCCGCGCCCTCTGGTGGCCGCTGCGGCCCGCCCCGGCCGGCCCGCCCGCCGCCGACGGCCGTCCGCCCGTCCCGGAGCCGGGCCCGGCCCCGGACCACATCGGCGTCCGCTGACGGCCACCCCGGCCTCCGCCCACGGCGGGGGCCGGGGTCAGACCGGCAGCAGGCGGGCGATCAGTTCGCCGAGGCGGCGGGCGTTGCGGCAGGAGTGCATCTCCACCACGTCCGCGTACGTCAGGGCGGCGGAGTCGCCGGTCGTCCAGAGGGCGGGGCGTTCGGGGTTGAGCCAGAAGACCCGGCGGGCCCGGGCGGCGATCCGGCGCAGGGCCTCCGGGTTGGGGTCGCGGTGGTTGTTGCGGGCGTCGCCGAGCACGAGCACGCAGGTGCGCGGGCCGACGGCGGCCAGGTGCTGTTCGGCGAACTCGGCGAGCGCGGAGCCGTAGTCGCTGTTGCCGTGGTAGCCCATGACCTTCGCCTCGGCGAGGATGCGCGCGGCGAGGCGTGCCAGGTCGCCCTGGCCCCGCCGCAGCAGGTCGGTGACCTCGGCGGTGCGGTTGACGAAGGCGAACACCCGGACCTTGCTGAACTGTTCGCTCATCGCCTGTACCAGCAGCATGGTGAAGTCGGCGAAGCCCGACACCGAGCCGGAGACGTCGCACAGCAGCACCAGCTCCGGCCGGGCCGGGCGGCGCAGCCGGTACGCCGGGCGCAGCGGCACCCCGCCGGTGCCGAGCGAGCGCCGCAGGGTGCGGCGCAGGTCGATCCGGCCGCGGGCGGCCCGGCGGCGGCGCGCGGCCAGCCGGGTGGCCAGCTTCCGGGCCAAGGGGTGGACGGTGCGGCGCAGTTCGGCGAGCTGCTCGCGGCCGGCGAACAGGAAGTCGATCCGGTCGACGGTGGGGGCGACGGCGCGCTCCGCGATCCGCTCGGCGCCGCGCAGTTCGGCGACCCGGCGGCGGGCCTCGGCGGAGACCTGGGCGCGGAAGTCCTGGATGCGGCGGCGGATCTCATCGGCGAGGACGCGGTCGGAGAGGTCGTCCGTGCCCTGCTCCCGCAGGCCGGCCAGGATCCGGGCGAGCAGGGTCTCGGGGGCGAGCCGGCCGAGGGCCTGGTGGGCGGACCAGCCGTCCGAGCCGGGCGTGCTTCCGGTGCCGTACCGGCCGAAGGCCTCGACCACCTCGCCGGCCAGCCGGGCCTGGGCGGCCCGGTCGTCGGCGGCCAGGGCGGCGGCGAGGCGCTCGCGCAGCCGGTCGCGCAGCGGGTCGGGGCGGCCGAAGCGCGGGGGGTCCTGGGCGTCATCGGTGGGATCCGAGCCGCGCAGGGCCTCGGGGGTGCCGACGCCGAGCGGGAAGAACAGGTCGAAGGAGGCGTCGAAGACCGCCCGTTGGCCGTCCGAGCGCAGCAGGGCGGCGGCCAGCCCGGCCCGCATCTGCTCGCGGTCGGCGAAGCCGAGCAGGTCGAGCACGGCGGCGGCGTCCACCGTCTCGGCCGGGCCGATCCGCAGGCCGTGCCCGCGCAGCGCGCGGACCAGGCCGGTCAGCCGCGCGGCGGTGTCGGCGGCGGGAGCGGCGGCGCCGGCGGCCGACGGGGGCGTGGTCACGCGAGGGTGAGCTTCTGGGCGGCCTTGCGGACGTCGTCCTGGTGCTTGAGGATCACCCCGAGGGTGTCCTGGACGACCGCGTCGTCCAGGGTGTCGGCGCCCAGCGCCAGCAGGGTGCGGGCCCAGTCGATGGTCTCGGCGACCGAGGGCGCCTTGCGCAGGTCCATCGCGCGCAGCGCGCCGACCACCCGGACCAGCGAGGCGGCCAGCGTCTCGTCCAGGCCGGGCACCTTGAGCCGGACGATCCGGCGCTCCAACTCGGCGTCCGGGTAGTCGAGGTGGAGGAAGAGGCAGCGGCGGCGCAGCGCCTCGGAGAGCTCGCGGGTGGCGTTGGAGGTGAGCAGTACGAAGGGGCGGCGGCGCGCGGTGATGGTGCCGAGCTCGGGGACGGTCACCTGGAAGTCGCTGAGCACCTCCAGCAGCAGCGCCTCCACCTCGACGTCGGCCTTGTCCATCTCGTCGATCAGCAGGACGGTCGGCTCCTCGCCGCGGATGGCGGTCAGCAGCGGGCGGCTGAGCAGGAACTCCTCGCCGAAGATGTCGCCGCGGGCCTCGTCCCAGCCCTCGTCGCGGCCGGCGGTGATCCGCAGCAGCTGCTTGGCGTGGTTCCACTCGTAGAGCGCGCGGGCCTCGTCGATGCCCTCGTAGCACTGCAGCCGCACCAGCCGGGCCGCACCCAGTTCGGCTACGGCCTTGGCGAGTTCGGTCTTGCCGACCCCGGCCGGGCCCTCGACCAGCAGCGGCTTGCCGAGCCGGTCGGCCAGAAAGACGGTGGTGGCCACGGCGGTGGAGGCGAGGTAGCCGGTGGTGGCGAGCCGTTCGGCGGTGTCCGCCACCGATGCGAAGAAGCCCGTGCCGTCGCTGTTGCCGTCGCTGCTGCCGCTGGCCATCCGACCCGCCCCGTTCCGCTCCGCCGCGCCCGTTCCGTCGGGGCCCGTGCGGCGCCACCCTACCGGCCGGTCACTTGCTTGTCCCGGGTTCGCCTGGGGGGTGGCGGTGGAGCGGCGTACGGCCCGGGGGCTGTACGCCGCTCGTGCGTTCCGGCGTGCCGGGGGTCAGTTGACCCAGAGGACCGGGTTGCCGGCGGCGGAGCTGTCGGTGACCGGGCCGTAGGTGGCGCTGAAGTAGCCGGTGGAGAAGCACAGGCCGGGGCCGGAGACCAGGTTGGCCGGCTGGTTGGCGAAGCCGATGCTGTTGTCGCTGTTGGAGGTGGAGCCGCTGATGCCGTTGGGGCTCTGGTAGACGCAACTGATCTGGCCCAGAAGGGTGTTCAGGACGACCGTGATGCCCACCGGGCCGGCGCCGGTGCCGTTGAGCGAGACGTTGCTGCCGGAGCCGGAGGTGACCGTGTTGGTGTACGGCAGGCTGGTGGCGGTGACGCTGTCCACGCTCATGACGCCGAAGACGCTGGAGGTGCAGGAGCCGAAGGACTGGCTGTTGAGCTGCTCGGTCGCGCTGCCGGGGGCGGCCGGGTTGGAGGTCACGGTCGCGGAGAAGGAGGAGCTGGCACAGCTGACGCCGTTGCTGCTGCCGGGCCCGTCGGTGAAGGTCGCGGCGGTGCCGGAGGCCAGGTTGGCGACCAGGGTGTCGCCGACGGCGATGGCCGGGCCGCCGGCGCTGCCCTGGGTGAGGACGGCGGTGGCGTCGGCCTGGGCGGGTGCGACGGCGGCGCCGGTGAGGGCGATGGCGGCGAGGGATGCGGCTGCGAGCGTGCGACGGATGCGCATGAGGGTGCCTCTCTCCGTCCGGGGACGGGTGGGGGAATCCCCGCGTGCGGGTGTGGTGGTGTGCACGACGGGGGAGGTGACTGGCGTACCGGGAGCTCCGACGGACCACGGGTGCGGGCGGGCCCGGCGCCACGGGCCCGCTCAAGCGGTACGACGGTGTTCATGCGGTGCGGCGGTGCGTCGGTGGGGCGGTCCGGGCACGGCGGCACGGCGCTGAGCCGTGCGGACGTGCGGTCTCGCGGGGTGCACGTCGGTGGCTGCCACCACCGCGGGCCCGGCTCCCGCCCTGGTCCGGCGCCCGGGCGGCTCGCCCGGGGTCGTCGGAACCCCTGGATCCAACCGGTGGCGGCCTGCGCGCCGAGCGATTGGAAACCTGGCAGTGTTGTAAACCCGGTGTTACGTCAATGTCAATACAGGACACAGGAGTTGGTGATGGATCCCAAACACCTCCGGAGTGCCGACCTGATCCTGCTGCCGGGTGCCCGGACCGGCCGGGATCCGGCCAGGTCGATCAAGCCGGGGCCGCGCCGACAGCCCGCCGGAGTGGTCGCCGCGACCCAGCGCGAACGGCTGTTGGACGGCTTGGTCCGGACGGTCGCCGAACGCGGCTACCAGCACGCGACGGTGAGCGACATCTGCCGCGCGGCCGGGGTGACCAGGCCGGTCTTCTACGAGCTGTTCAGCGGCAAGGAGGACGCCTTCCTGGCCGCGCACCGGCACGGCACGGGCGTGGTGATCCGGCGGATGGCGGCGGCCTTCGCGGCCGAATCCGACTGGTGCGCCGGGATCCGGCAGGCGCTCGACGCGATGCTCCAACTCCTGGCCGGGACACCGTCCTTCGCGACCATGGCGGTGATCGAGATCGAGGCGGTCGGCCCGGCCGGGCGACGGGCGCGGGAGCAACTCCTGCTCAGGTTCCGGGCGTTCTTCGCCGACGTGCCACAACTCCCGGGCGGGGTAGGGGTGCAGGAGACGGTCGATGCTGTGGTGGGCGGCGTCTACAGTGCGGTCTACCGGCGGATCTCCTCCGGTCGGACCGATCAACTGACGGATCTGCTACCGGTGTTGAGCATGTTCTGCCTGGCGCCCTTCCTCGGGCCGGCCGAGGCGGACCGTCGGCTGGGCGGCTCGGCCCGCAGGATTGGTGAAGATCCTTCGTGCACCCGTATTGACCCGGCGAATACCGGGCAGTAGCTTCCCAGTTACTCAACGCGCTCCGCCCGGATCCGCCCCGCTGCCGAGAGGCGGACCGCCCGGTCGGAGCGCGGAACGCTGTCCGCGCCAGGACAACGTGCCAGTGCCTGCACACCCGATCCAGCCACAGGGAGCACACATGGCCATGTCCGAGGAAGCCGCCGCCACGGCGGAAACCCCGCAGTCGCCGACCGGGACCAGAAGAGGCCGGGTCCGGATGAAGCGCTCCGCCCTGATGGCCGTACCGGCCGTCGCGGTCGGGGGCATCCTGATGGCCCTCACCGCCCAGGGCGTGCTCGCCGCGCAGTTCTCCATCTCCGGCATGCCGTTCACGATCACCGCCGACAAGCTCGACGGTGACGGTTTCGCCCAGTTCGGTTCGCTGGACCACATGATCCCCGGCAGCCCCAACCAGGGCCACACCGGCGGTCAGGTGCTGGTCGCGGTGTCGGCGATCAAGGCCGCCGAGATCACCAACCTGTGCCAGAGCGTGGACCTCGGCGGCGTCAGCCTGGTGATCCACGCGGGCGACAAGGGCACCCCGGTGGCCGCCTCCGACCTCACCACCGACTCCGATCTGCTGTCCGGCGACGGGGAGTTCAAGAACATCGAGATCGGCGGCGACGCCAGCACCTACACCAAGGCCGGCCCGGTCGGTGTGGGCGGCAAGGGCGTCTTCGGCCAGCAGGCCGACCACATCACGCTGACCCACCTCAACCAGCACAACTACGCGAGCACCGCCGTCGGGTTCAAACTGCCCAACCTCCGGCTGAGCTTCAGCTCCAAGGGCTGCTGAACATGACGGAGTCCGTACCGGAGCCGGCCGCAACCGGTGAGGGCGCCGCTGCGCGGACCGAGGAGGTGTCGGCCGCGGGGACGGCCGCCATCCCCTCCGCGACCGCCGCCCCCGTCGCCGGCCCCGCCGCCGCTCCCGCAGGAGCCGTCGCTCCCACCGGGGCCGCCGCGACCGCTGCGCCCGCGAGCCCCGCGGGCCCGGTCAAACGCGACTGGCGGGGGAAGCGGCCGTTCTGGGGCGGGCTGCTGGTGACGCTCGGCGGAGCCGAGATCCTGCTCACGCTGTGGGCCCCGCTGCCCCTCCTGCTGCACATCTCGCTGGTGGGCCTGGCCGGGTACCTGGTGCCGTCGGTGATGCTGCTGTGCGGCCTGTTGATCCTGTTCAACCCGACACAGCGGCTGTTCTACTCGGTCCTCGCCGTGCTCGCCTCGCTGGGCAGCTGGGTGACCTCGAACCTGGGCGGCTTCCTGATCGGGATGCTGCTCGGGATCGTGGGCGCCTGCCTGACCTTCGGGTGGCTGCCCGACCAGCCGCTGCGCCGTGGGAGGCAGCGGCGGGAGGACCGGCGCGCCGAGCGCCGGGCCGGGGCGGGCGCCGGGGCGGGCGCCGGGGCGGAGACGGCCGGGGTCTGAGGACGCGGGTCCGAGGACACGGGTCCGAGGACAGGGGCTTGCGGGCAGGGGTCCGTCGGGAGTCATCGGCGGCGCCCCGCGCACCGGTGGTGGGAGAGCACCGGGTGCGCGGGGCGTTCCGCCCTGCCCGGGGACGGGGGCGGCGCGGTGACGCCGCCGGCAGCGGGGTCGCCGAGGGCCGATGGTCCCGGGGCGCTCCGGGGCCATCGGCCCTTCCGGCCCCGGCGGAACGGCAGTTGACTGGGCGGGTCATGGACTACAGCAGCCAGGCCGCCGCGGCCGCCACCGCCACCGCCGAGTACGACCGTCTGATCGCCCGTCACCACGCCATGCGACTTCGGCGCCAACTCCTCACCCCCGCTGGGCCGTCGGGCGCCGGGCCCGGCGTCGAGCCCGACCGCGACGACTGCGGGGGCTACGACGGCGCCGGGGACCAGCGGCTGATCCGGCGCGAACTCGACGCCGTCGCCCCGCTCGCGGACCTGATCGACCGGCTCTACGCGGTCATGTTCCGCCGCCGCCCGTACCTGCGCGCGCTCTTCCCCGCCGCGATGGAGTTCCAGCAGACCCACCTGGAACGCGTCTTCGAGCACCTGATCGACGGTCTGCACCAGCCCGCCGAACTCGCCCGGACGCTCCGCCGACTCGGCCGGGACCACCGGAAGCTGGGCGTCCGGCCGGTCCACTACGAGGCCTTCGAGGAGGCCCTGTGTGCGGCGCTCCGGCACCGGGCCGGCGAGCGCTGGTCGGAGGAGCTGGAAGCCGCCTGGGTACGGATGCTGCGCTTCGCCGTCGGTGCGATGGTCGCCGGTGCCGACGAGGCGCTCACCGAACCCCCGTACTGGCACGCCGTGGTGACCGGCCACGAGCGCCGCCGCCCCGACCTCGCCGTGGTGCGGGTGCGCACCGGGGAGCCCTACCCCTACCGGGCCGGGCAGTACGGCACCGTCGAACACCCGGCGCTGCCGCACACCTGGCGGCAGTACTCGATGGGCTGTGCCCCGCGCGGCGACAACGAGTTGGAGTTCCACGTCCGCCGCACCGGGCCCGGCGGCGTGAGCGCGGCGCTCGTCGAGCACACCGGCGTCGGCGACCGGCTGCGCCTCGGCCCGCCGCGCGGCGGCCTGCTGCCCGACGGCGACACCCGCGACCTGCTGCTGGTCGCAGGTGGCACCGGACTCGCCCCGATGAAGGCGATCGTCGAGCAGCAGGCCCTGCACCGCCCGCCGGGCCGCCGGGTCCACCTCTTCGTCGGCGCCCGTGACCGGTCCGACCTGTACGACTGGCGGGCGCTGTCCGAACTCGGCCTGCACAAGCCGTGGTTGTCGCTCACCCCGGTGACGACCGGCCGGCTCGCCGACGCCGTCGCGGCGGCGGGGGACTGGCGCGAGCACCTCGCCTGCGTCAGTGGACCGGCCGGTATGATCGCCTCGGTGCGCTCCGAACTCCTCGCGCTGGGAGTGCCGTTGGCGCGGGTCCGGTTCGACCGGGCGCTCCACCGGTAGGGCCCGGTCCGGTGGCGGCTACCGGTAGCAGTAGGAGTCCGAGGAGGCGTCCCCGCCCGCCAGGTGGGTCTGGTGGACGCGCAGCCCCCGGAAGTCGGCGCCGTGCGGGAAGAACCGCTCGTCGACGCTGAGCCCGCCGGCCACCGGGTCGGCGTCCAGCTTCACCAGCCAGGGCTCGATGCCGTCCGGGTAGAACTGGTCGTCCCAGGCGCCGTAGAGGGAGTTGGTGAGGTAGAGCCGCCGCCCGTCCCGGCTGATCTCCACCATCTGCGGTGCTCCGCTCAACGGCCGCCCCGGCTCGGCCGGGTGCGGCGTCCGGGCGGCGATGCCGCCGAGGCGGACGGAGGAGGCCCGCCGGGGGCGGAAGGGGTCCGAGACGTCGTACTGGAACAGCTCGCCGGTGCCCCAGGCCGACACGTACAGCCAGCGGTCGTCCACCGACAGGTTGATGTCGGTGACCAGCGGCGGCACCGCACCGAACGGCCGCAGCGCGGGCGGGAGTTGATCGGCAGGGGCGGGCTCGGCGGGGATCTCGATCACCTTGCGGGCGGTGAACGCCGGCCCGTCCCGGTACCAGAGCCAGACCGAGGAGGAGAGGTCCTCCACGTTCACCACCACCCCGGCGAAGCCCCACTCGGCCTGCGGGTCGTGCGCCGGGCGCAGCTCCAGCACCATCTGGTACTGGTCCCCGAGGTCGACCCGCTGGAGGTGCCGCCCGGTGCCCAGCTCCCAGAAGTGCAGCGCGTGCCCGTACTTGCGGGCGAGCAGCTGCTCGGGCAGCACCCCGTCCTCGACCATCCACGGGGTGCCCCACTCGCTGGTCACCCCGACGCCGGTGCCCAGGTGCCACCAGACGTCGTAGGCGAAGTGCTGCGGCCCGCGCTCCGTCTCCCAGGGGCGCAGCACCTCGAAGGTGGTGTGGTCCAGCAGCGCCACCCCGCCGGGCCCGTCCCCGCCCTCGCCCGAGCCCAGGCAGGACAGGAAGACCCCCTCGGGGCCGCAGTGCAGGGTGTGCGGCCGCGAGTAGCCCGACTTCGCCGCCAGCTCCTTCGCCTCGATCGTCTTGACCAGTCGGGGGCGCACCGGGTCCGGTCGGGTGTCCATCACGTGCAGCCGCGACGAGCGCAGCCCCGGCAGCAGCAGGAACCGCCGCTCCGGGTTCTCGTGGCAGGCGTGCGCCAGGGCGCTGGAGCAGGCGTTCCATCCGAAGTGGTGCAACTCGTCGCCGAGGGTGGGAAGTTCGGCGAAGTTGAGCACCTTCCCGTAGTCGGGCGAGGCCGGATCGGTGTCCACGGTGAGCAGGGCATCCGGCCGCCGGGCCGACCGGTCGAACCCGGCCACGTACGCCAGCCGCTCCGGCGGCGCCGCGATCGCCTCGGCGGCCGAACGGTAGAGCGACGGATCGATGTGGCCGTGCTGCATGCAGACTCCCCAACTCGCCGTGTCCGTCCGGGAAGCGTTCCACATGACCACCGGCGCACAGCAGGCGCACGAGAAGCGGTCGGGAGGCGGCCGGGAGGCGCGGACGGGCGCCGCGGCCGCGCTGCCCGCCCCGGCCCCCGGCCTCCGCCGCGCGGGCCGGGGCTACCGGCCGGTATGGTCGGGGGCGGAACGGGTGGTGACCTGCCGAAGAGGGCGGGCGGAGCAGAGGGACGGGTACGGCGGCAGATGGAGTTTCGGGAAGACATCCTGGGTGCCCCCTACGAGGCGGCCGAGCTGACGCTGCGGCCCGACGAGGAGGGTGCGGTCTGCGCGACCCTGGTGCGGCGGGTGGTGCCGGGGGCGGAGCGGGCGGTGCTGTACGTCCACGGGTACAACGACTACTTCTTCCAGACCAACCTGGCCGACCACTACACCGCGCTCGGGTTCTCGTTCTACGCCCTGGACCTGCGCAAGTACGGCCGCTCGCTGCGCCCGCACCAGTCGCCGAACTTCGTCCGCGACCTCGCCGAGTACGACGAGGAGATCGACGAGGCCGTCCGGATCATCCGGGAGGTGGACGGGCACCGGCAGCTGCTGCTGAACGGGCACTCCACCGGCGGGCTGGTCGGCGCCCTGTGGGCGGGCCGCCGGGCCGGGCGCCGGGTGGTGGACGGGCTGTTCCTGAACAGCCCGTTCCTGTCGATGCCCGCCGGGGCGGCCGTGCGGACCGCGGGCGGGCCGGTGGTGACGGCGCTCGGGCGGATGAAGCCGACCCGGATCCTGCCCTCCTCGCTCAACCCGCACTACACCCACAGCCTGCACAAGGACCACAAGGGCGAGTGGGACTTCGACCTCGCCCTCAAGCCCGCCGAGGGCTTCCCGCTGTACGCGGGCTGGCTGGCCGCGATCCACCAGGGGCACCGGCAGCTGCGGCACGGGCTGGGGATCGACGTGCCGGTGCTGCTGATGGCCTCGACGAAGTCGGTCTCCACCACCAAGTGGCACAACGCCCTGCACCACGCGGACGGGGTGCTGCGCGCCGACGACATCGCCGCGCAGGGGCCCAGGCTGGGCCGGCACGTCACGGTCGTACGGATCGAGGGCGGCATGCACGACCTGGTGCTCTCCGGCGAGAAGGCCCGCACCGAGGTGTTCGCCGAGCTGGACCGCTGGCTCGCGGCCTACCTGGACGTGCGCCCGGTGGGGGAGCCCGCGTGACGGACGAGCCGGTGCGGGACGGGTCGGTGCGGGACGAGGCGGAGGTGGACGGGCCGGTGCCGGTCGGCCGGCGCACCGACCTCGGCTTCGCCAAGCTCATGCCCGACATCGACCGGGACGGCGGCTGGCTGCTCACCCTGGACGGCACCCCGCAGTCCTACGTCGACCTCGCCGACCCGACCCACCTGGAGTTCGAGTACACCCGTCGGCTCGGCCACCTCGCCGACGCCCTGGCGCCCGCCGGCCGCCCGCTGGACGTGCTGCACCTGGGCGGCGGCGCGCTCACCATGCCGCGCTACCTGGCCGCCACCCGGCCCGGCTCGCGCCAGCGGGTGGTGGAGGTGGACGGTCCGCTGCTGGCGCTGGTCGCCGAGCACCTGCCCTGGCAGGGCCCGGGCGCGGATGTCACGGCGACGGTCGGCGACGCCCGGGAGGCGCTGGCCGCCACCCCGGCCGACTCGCAGGACCTGCTGATCGCGGACGTCTTCCACGGCTCCCGCACCCCGGCGCACCTCACCTCGGTGGAGTTCCTGCGCCTGGCGGCGACGGCGCTGCGCCCCGGCGGCTGCTACGCGGCCAACCTGGCGGACGGCCCGCCGCTGGCCTTCGCCAAGGCCCAGGCGGCCACGGTGCGGGCGGTGTTCCCGTACGTCTGCCTGGTCGCGGAGGCCCCGGTGCTGCGCGGTCGCCGGTACGGCAACATCCTGCTGGCCGGCTCCACGGCGCCGCTGCCGGTGGCGGAGCTGACCCGGCTGCTGGCGGGCGACGTCTTCCCGGCCCGGCTCACCGACGGCGAGCAGCTGGCCGCCCTGGTCGGCCGGACCGCCCCGGTCACCGACGCGGACGCCACCGACTCCCCGCCCCCGCCGGACGGCGCGTTCAGCGTGGGCTGACGGCGGAGCACTCCCGCCAGGCCGCGCTGTCGATGACGGCCGGCACGGCGCGGAGCCCCCAGCCGCTCGGCCCCGGACCCCTGCGCAGACCTCGCCTCCAATCAGGAGGCGGGGCCGGGCCAGGGGACGTCGGTGGCCACCGGGGCGGTGTAGTCGACGCCCGGGACGGCGAAGCCGTACAGGCGCTGCACCTCGGCGTGGAACCAGTCGAGGTCGGCGAGGTCGGCCACGGTGTCGGTGGTGGCGGCCGCCCAGCGTTCGGCGACGGCGGCCTGGACGCCGTCGGCGAGCTCCCAGCCGTCCAGACGTACCCGGCCCTCGTCGTCCAGGACGAGCGGGGCGGCGCCGGTGAGCTGGTCCCACAGGGCGGCGAGCTGGTGCACCGGCGGGACCATGCCCGCGCCGAGGACGCCGCGCAGCAGCCCGGTGTACAGGGCGATGCCGGGGACGGCGGTGGAGGACTGGGTGACGGCGGCGCCGTTGACGGAGGTGACGGCCCGTCCGCCCACCGCCCTGCCGAGCCGCTCGTCCAGGGTGCGGGCGGTGGCCTCCAGGTGGGCCTTGGCCGCGCCGATGGTGCCCTGCCGGTAGATCGCCGCCGTCAGCGGGGAGCCGATGTACGAGAGCGCGGCGGTGGTGAAGCCCTCGCCGAGCAGTCCCCGTTCCGTCAGGTGGTCGATCCAGCGTTCCCAGTCCGCGCCGCCCATCACGGCCACGGTCTGCTCGATGTCGTCGCCCCCGGCCGGGGCGGTCTCGACCTCGCGCACCTCGGGACGGCCCTGATCGTCGAAGACCAGCGTCCTGGTGCGGTCGGTCCGGCCGATCGGCTTGAGGACGGAGGCGTACGTGGTGCCGGTGTCGGGGTCGGTGCGCCGGGGCGCGGCCACCGAGTAGACCAGGTGGTCCAGCCGGCCGCCGAAGCGCTGCTCGATCAGGTCGGCTACCTGGTCCTTCAGCGCGTCGGAGAACGCGTCGCCGTTGAGGAAGACCAGGTCCCGCCCGGCGGCGCGGGCGAGTTCGGCGGTGGCGGCGGTGCGGTACCAGCCGGCCGTGCCGGTGCGGCGTTCGGTGGGGGCCTTCTCGAAGGAGACCAGGATGCCGCGGATGCCGGCCCGCTTGAGCCCGGCGACGGCGGCGGCCAGGCCGTACCCGGCCGAGGAGCCGATGATCAGGGCCACCGGCCCCTCGCCGTCCGGGAGTTCGGCCGGGTCGGGGCAGTCCCGCCACATGTCGGCCACCAGCCGCTCGCAGCCCGCCGGGTGGGAGTCGAGGAAGAGGAACCCCCGGTTGCGGGGGATGAGAACGCGCTCGCTCAAGATGGCAGTCCTTGGGTGGCCGGAAGGCGGGAGCGGCGCCCTGCCGGGCCGCCGCGTGCTGCCAGTCTCGGACAGGACGGAGGCGGGCAGCGGCCGTCACCGGGCACAACGATCACGAGTCGGTCTTGGAGTGTTCCGCCACTGACACCGGGCCGCAGGCGGGCCGCCGCCCCGCGGCGCGTCGCCGGAGAAGAGGGTGCGGGGCGGGTGTCAGAATCGGCGGGTTCATGCCGGAGCGCGGTGCACGTCCGAAGGAGTGAGCGATGGGCGGCGGGGAACGGCCGGAGTTGGGGCAGGTGCCGGAGACGGCGCTGTGGACGCTGTGGCACCGGGCGGTGGAAGCCCGGCGGCCCGACGCGGTGCTGCACGACCCGGTGGCGGTCGGGCTGGTGGGGCGGATCGACTTCCCGTTCGCGGCGCGCTTCGGGGAGTCGCCGCTGGTGAGTCAGTTGCAGGCGCTGCGGGCGGCCTGCTTCGACCGGGAGGTCGCGGACTTCCTGGACCGGTACCCGCGGGGCACGGTGGTCGGCCTCGGCGACGGGCTGGAGACCCAGGCCTGGCGGGTGGACAACGGCCGGGCGAGCTGGCTGTCGGTGGACCTGCCCGAGACGGCGCGGCTGCGGGAGCGGCTGCTGCCGCCGGACGAGCGGCACCGGATCCTCGCCTGCTCGGCCACCGACCCGCGCTGGATGGACGAGGTGGACCCGGACCCGGCCCGCGGCGTGCTGATCACCACCGAGGGCCTGCTGATGTACCTGCGGCCGACCGAGGTCCGCGAGCTGATCGCCGCCTGCGCCGGCCGCTTCCCGGGCGGCGCTCTGGTGCTGGACGCGGTGCCGCGCTGGGCCGGCCGCCGGGCGGTGGCGGGGAAGCTGCGGGACCGGTACTACCAGGCGCCGCCGATGCCCTTCGGCATGGACGCCGACGAGCTGGACCAGCTGGCGCAGGCGCACCCGGCGGTCACCGACGTGCGGGAGGTGTACCCGGAGGGCGGGCGCGGACTGCTGCGGGCCCTGCTGCCGCTCGCGCGCACGATCAAGCAGCGACCGTCGGTGGTCGCACTGCGTTTTACCGAATCTTGAAGAAAGGCTGGTCGGCCTGGAACTATGGGTGTCGGGACGTACGTCGTAACGACGGGTGATCGGCCAGGGGGACGGGCCGCCCGGCACGTTAGGCTGCGCCCCGGGGGGAGCGGCCAGGGTGCCGCCATCGGACAACCGCCGGGACGGGCGTGCGGCTCCACGGGGAGCCGGCCCCGCCCCGACCTGCCACGGAGGTACTGGCCTTGCACATCGACGCCTGGATCGAGAGCGTCCCACCGACCACGGTGTACGCCCTGATCGGCCTGATCATCGGGATCGAATCGCTGGGCATCCCGCTGCCCGGCGAGATCGCGCTGGTCACGGCGTCCCTGATGGCGGTCAAGGGTGTGGTGAGCCCGTGGGGGATCGCGGCCTGCGCGATCGCGGGCGCGATCATCGGCGACTCGATCGGCTACTCGATCGGCCGCAAGGGGGGCAAGCCGCTCTTCGAGAAGCTCGGACGGAAGTTCCCCAAGCACTTCGGGCCCGCCCACCTGGCCACCGCCGAGCGCTCCTTCCAGAAGTGGGGCATGTGGGCGGTCTTCTTCGGCCGCTTCATCGCCCTGCTGCGCATCTTCGCCGGTCCGCTGGCGGGCGCGCTGAAGATGCCGTACTGGAAGTTCCTGATCGCCAACGTGCTGGGCGGCGTGATCTGGGCCGGCGGTACGACGCTGCTGGTCTACAAGGTCGGCAAGGCCATCGAGCCCTGGCTGTCCCGGTTCTCCTGGGCGGGCCTGGCGGCCGCGGTGGTGATCGGGGCTGTCTCGGCCTGGGTGATGAAGCGCCGGGCGGCCAAGACCCACGCCAAGATCGAGGCGGAGGAGGCGGCCAAGGCCGCCGAGGCCGCTGCGACTGGCGCGGCCGGTGCGGCCGTGAAGGCGCCCGCCGCCGAGTGACACCGCAGGGCCGCCCACCGGGAGCGGCCGTGCACGAGCCGACCCGCGGCCTGGCCGCGGGTCGGCTCTTCCGCGTCGCGGCCGGTCTTCCGCGCTACGTCCGGCTCTGCGGTGGAGCGGCCCCGGCGGGCGGAGCCGCTCGGCCGATACGCTCGGGGCCGACCTGCGGGAACGCGCCCGGCTGCGGCAGCCGGGCGCGCGGCCCGCGCGGCACACCGAGGAACGGAGACATCGTGCGGATCGGACTGCTGGGCACCGGCACCTGGGCGGAGCGGGTGCACGCACCCGTGCTCGCCGAGCACCCCGGGCTGGAGTTCACCGGCGTCTGGGGCCGCCGACCGGAGGCCGCCGAGGCGCTCGGCGCCGCCCACGGCGTGCCCGGGTACGGCGACCTCGACCGGCTGCTGGCCGGGGTGGACGCCGTCTCCATCGCCCTGCCGCCGTCCGTCCAGGCCGGGCTCGCGGTCCGGGCCGCCGAGGCCGGCTGCCACCTGCTGCTGGACAAGCCGGTCGCGTTCACCGTGCCGGACGCCCGCGCGGTGGCCGAGGCGGTGCGCGGGCACGGCGTCGCCTCGGTGGTGTTCTTCACCGTCCGCTTCGGCGGCGAGCAGATCCCGTGGATCGAGCGGCAGGCGGAGCTCGGCGGCTGGTTCACCGGCCGCTCCGACTGGCTCGGCTCGGTGTTCGCCCCGGGCAGCACCAGCCCGTACGCGGCCTCGCCCTGGCGCAGGGACAAGGGCGCGCTGTGGGACGTCGGCCCGCACGCGCTGTCCGTCCTGCTGCCGGTGCTGGGCGACGCGACCGAGGTCACGGCCGTCGGCGGCCCGCTGGACACCGTCCACCTGGTGCTCCGGCACACCGGCGGCGCCTCCAGCACGCTGGCGCTGAGCCTCACCGCCCCGCGCGCGGGCGGCGGCGTCGCGATGGAGCTGCGCGGCGAGCACGGGGTGGCGCAGCTGCCCGAGCGCGGCGAGGGCCCGACGGTGGCCCTGCACCGGGCCGTGGACGCCCTGCTGGCCTCCGCCGCCACGGGCGAGGCGCACCCCTGCGGGGCGGGCTTCGGCCTGCGCGTGGTGGAGATCCTGGCGGGCGCCGAGCGCTCCCTGGCCGTCGGCGGCCCGGTGAAGGTGTGAGGCCCGTGGACCACGCCCCGGGGCAGGTACTGCGCTGGAACTTCCACTTCGGCGGGCAGCTGACCAGCTGCCTGCCGATGCGGGTGGTCGAGTGCGGCCCGGACGGGCCGCTGCTCTGGCTGGCGGCCGGCTCGCCGCTGTGGAAGGCGGAGCTGCCCGGCGGTCGGCACATCCGGGACATCCCGCCGGAGAGCCACCCGGCGTACTGGAGCGCCGCCGAGGCCGGCGTGGTCAGGGCGGCCGGTGAGGCGGCGGCACGGGGCGTGTCCGACCGGTTCAGGCGGGCGGCAGCCCGGGCGCGGAGGACTCCGGGCGGCGGTCGGTCGGCCGGGCCGGGGGGATGACCGGGGCGCGGAAGTCGCGCGGGCCGGTCCACAGGGCGGGGACGGCGTCGCCGCGGCGGGCCAGCTCGTATGCGAGGGCCTCGTAGTTGACCCGCCAGCCGCGGAAGTGCAGCCAGGCGTCCTCGGTCGGGCGCTCGCGCGGGAAGCCCGCTGCGGTGATCATCGCGACGGCGCCCAGGTACTCGGCGTAGCTGAGGCGGATCGGGGTGTCCGGGTCCGGGTCGGCGTCGAAGTCGATCCGCAGTGCGCGGCCGATGTCGCGCATCGCGGTGAAGCCGGCCCGGACCACCAGCCGGGCCTCGGGCGGGGCCGAGCGCGGGCAGAGGGCGAGGTGGAGGGCCGCGGCGTCCATCACCGCGATCAGCCCGACCACCCAGCTGCGGTTGGGCTGGGGCGAGCGGAAGGCCAGCAGCACCGGGTAGTTGGAGTGGCTCTCGCCGATGTCGGCGGCCAGCCGCTCCCAGTCGCGGTAGAGCTGGGGGAGCGCGGTCTCGGTGTCGACCAGGGACTGACGGGCGAGCAGCTCCGGGCCCCAGGCGGGTTCGCCGGCCCGGGACTGCAGCAGCGTCACCTCGGTCTCGCGCCGCTGGTAGGCCGCGTACAGGGTCGGCAGGTAGGCGATCTGCAGGGCGATCACCAGCGGGCCGCTGGCGGCGGCCATGAAGTCGATGGCGGAGAGCTGGAGCCGTTCGCCGCTGGCGTACCCGAGGGTGAAGAGGCTGGATCCGGCCTCCCGGATGGACACCGACCAGCTGAGTTCCGAGGTGCCGTGCAGCAGCAGGGTGTAGGCGACCAGCATCCCGCTGAGCCACACCGTGAGCATGCCGAGCAGCACCAGCGGCGCCAGCCAGGTCAGTGCGCGGTCCTGCGCCCGGTAGGTGCCGAAGGGCGCGGCCCACAGCCGCAGCGTGGTGCGCAGCACGGCCCAGAGCCGGAACACCAGGGCCGAGTAGAGCCCCCGGGGGACGACCAGGGTGCGCAGGATGCTGCCCACGACGAGCAGGAGCAGCAGCACGCCGAGCAGGGTGTGGATCAACCTCATGGCGACATTGTGGCGGTAGGCCGCAGGCGGCGCGGGGTCGGACGGTCCGACGGACGCCGCGCTGTCCGTGCTCCGGGCCGGAGTGGAAAGGGTTCCCCTTCCCGATATGAGCATGATCACACCCGTTTCGCGCGTCCGGAAGAGGGCCGATTCGGCGTCTAACGGAGTGGAGGGGGACGTCCCAGGAGATCGGAGACCGGATGCGTGCACAGCGGGGTGGGGAAGCCGAGCGGGGTGGGCAAACCGAGGAGGAGGAGCCCGGACGCCGACGGCGGGGTCCGCTGCGCCGGATCGACTACCCCCGGCGCGGGCGGCGCGGGGTCCGCCGCTGGCTCCCCTCGTGGCGGCAGCTGCTCCTGACGACCGGTCTCGGGACGGCGGCGCTGACCGCCCTGGCGGGCTGGTTCTACGCGACCACCGAGGTCCCGGAGGACCTGAACGCCTTCGCCACCCAGCAGAACAACGTCTACTACTGGGCGGACGGCACCGAGATGGCCCGGATCGGCGAGACCAACCGGCAGGAGGTGCCGCTGGGCCAGGTTCCGGAGTCCGTGCAGTGGGCAGTGCTGTCCGCCGAGAACGAGACCTTCTACTCGGACCCGGGGGTCTCCGTCAGCGGCATCGGCCGCGCCGTCTACGAGATGGCCACCGGCGGCGACACCCAGGGCGGCTCGACCATCACCCAGCAGTACGTCAAGAACATCTACCTGAACCAGCGCCAGGACGTCTCCCGCAAGCTCAGCGAGATGGTCATCGCGGTCAAGCTGGGCCGGCGGATGAGCAAGCAGGACATCCTGGCCGGCTACCTGAACACCAGCTGGTTCGGGCGCGGCAGTTACGGCATCGAGCGCGCCGCGGCCGCCTACTACGGCAAGGACGTGTCGCAGCTCGACCCCAGCGAAGGGGCCTTCCTGGCCGCCCTGTTGAAGGGGGCCGGGCAGTACGACCCGGCGCTGAGCGCCGACAACCACGACCGGGCCGTGGAGCGGTGGTCCTGGATCCTGGACCGGATGGTCACCACCGGCAAGCTCTCCGCCGCCGAGCGGGCCCGGTACACGGTGTTCCCCGAACCCCGGACACCGCCCAAGGCAGCAGGGCTCGGCGGGCAGATCGGGTACCTGGTCGACCTGTCCAGGAGCTTCGTGGAGAGCCACAGCGACATCACCCCGGCCCAGTTCGACCTCGGCGGCTACCAGATCCGCACCACCTTCGAGAAGACCAGGGTCAACGCCCTCGCCGCGGCCGTCCAGGAGGCCACCAAGGGCGTCGACCCCGACAACCGCGAGGCCGACAAGCTCCTCAAGGTCGGCGCCGCCTCGGTCGCCCTCGACGGGCGGATCGTCGCCCTCTACGGCGGCCCCGACTACCGCAAGCAGGGCTTCAACAACGCCAACGCCTCGACCGTGCCCATGGGTTCGGCCTTCACCCCGCTGGTGTACGCCGCCGGGCTCAGCCAGGGCGTGCAGCGCCAGCGCGGCGGCAACCGGACCCCGGTGACGCCCGGCACCGCCTACGACGGCGACAACGGCGTCAACGTGATGACCCCGGAGGGGCCGTACTGGGGGCGGGACGGGAAGATCGTGAAGACCGCCAACGACGGCAAGCGCAACTGGGGCCAGGTCAGCCTGCGGAGCGCGGTCGAACAGTCCGTCAACGGCCCGATGATGCAGCTCGGCATGGACGTCGGCCTCGACAAGGTGCAGCAGACCGCGGCGGCCCTGGGCCTGCTCCCCGACAGCATGGGCGAACTGGTGCCCGCCTTCGGCGTCGGCAACTCCACCCCGAGCCCGATCCGCGCCGCCGACGCCTACGCCGCCTTCGCCGCCGGCGGCAGCCACACCGACCCCTACTCCGTCCTGGGCGTCACCCGCAACGGCGCTCCCGTCGACCTGCGCCTGCCCACCGCCGTCCAGGTCCTGCCCGCGGCCGTGGCGGCCGACGTGGACACGGCGCTCAAGGGCGCGGTCCGCGGCGGCAGCGCCCAGGCGATGGCGGCGGCCGGCCCGGGCCTGGCCGCGAAGCCCGGCACCACCCCGGACCGGACCGCAGGGTGGACCGTCGGCTACAACGGGCAGCTGTCGACGGCGGTCACCGTCTTCCGGGCGGATCTGAAGGACATGAAGCTGCTGTCGCTGGAGGGGGTCGGCGGAGCCGCCCCGGACACCCTGGACTCCGAACTGCCGGGCCGGGTCTGGGCGTCGTTCATGAAGACCGCCGGGTAGGCCCTGCCCGGCGCCGGGCGGTGACCGCCGCTCAACGGGCCCACGGGCGGAGCTTCTCCGGGTTGCGGACCACCCAGATCCGGGAGACCCGGCCGTCCGGGGCGAGGTCGAAGGAGGCCACCGTCAGCACGGCGCCGGCGCGTCGGGCCACCAGGCCCGGCGTGCCGTTGACCGGGCGTTCCAGGAGTTCCAGCCCGGGGGCCCGATCGGCGACGGCCAGCATGTACTGGGCGATCAGCGTGCCGCCCTCGACCGGGCGCAGCACGGCGCCGGCCAGGCCTCCGCCGTCGGCGGTCAGCACGGCGGCCGGGTCGAGGACGGCGACCAGCGCCGCGATGTCCTTGCTCTGCCAGGCCTCCTTGACCCGCCGTACGGTGCCGGCCCGCGCCGTGGCCGGCGCTGCGGCTGCCGCCGAGGCCGGGGCGGTGCCGATCCGGCGGCGGGCGGAGGAGGCCAACTGCTTGCAGGCCGCCGGGCTGCGGCCGAGAACGGCGGCGATCTCGGCGAAGGGGTAGCGGAAGACGTCGTGCAGGACGAAAGCCACCCGCTCGGCGGGGGTCATCGACTCCAGGACGACGAGGAAGGCCATCTCCACCGATTCGTCCAGGACGATCTGGTCGGCGATGTCGGCAGTGTCGACGGCGCCGGCAGTGTCGACGGCGCCGGCAATGTCGACGGCGTCGGCGGTGAAGGCGTGATGGCCGGGGCCGGGCAGCGGTTCGGGCAGCCAGGCGCCGACGTAGCGTTCCCGCCGGGCCCGGGCCGAGCCGAGGACGTCCAGGCAGACGCGGCCGGTGACGGTGGTCAGCCAGGCGCCGGGGGCCAGCACCTCCTGCCGCCGGCCCGCCGGGAGGGCGTACCAGCGCGCGTACGCCTCCTGTACGGCGTCCTCGGCCTCGGTCAGTGAGCCGAGCAGCCGGTAGGCGACGTTGAGCAGTTGGCGCCGCTCGCCGGCCGCCCCGTCGGTGCCCGTCCGCTCTGCCGCCATGCTGTCGCCTTACCTTTCGTGGGCCCGCGTCGTCGGGTTGGTGAGACCCTACCGATCCACTGCCCACGGGCGGAGAAGAGGACCACGAGATGGCCACCCCGACGACGACGGCGCAGCACGGCTTCCCGCTCCTGCGGGCCGCGATCGCCCTGCAGACCCTGACGATATTCCTCCAGGCGGTCTCGGCCGGCCTGCTGCTGACCACCTCCTACGGGGAGACGTTGCACGGCGTCGGGGCCCGGGTGATGTACGGGGCGTCGATGCTGTACCTGCTCGCGGCGGTGCTGGCCTGGAAGCCGGGCGGCGGGCCGCTGCGGCCGGTGGGGGAGGCGGCGGGGTTCCTGGTCCTGGCCTCGCTCCAGGTCGTGCTCGGCATCGCCCACGTCCCGGCGGTCCACCTGCCGCTGGGGGTGCTGATGTTCGGCCTGAGCGTGCTGGCGCTGGCGCGCCGCACGGGCTGAGCGCGGGTCACTTGACCAGGCGGGACCAGTCGCCCGGCTGGCCGGGGTCGAGTTGGCGGAGCTTGTCGAGGACCTTCGGGTCCTGGGCGTCCAGCCAGTCGGCGACCTGGCGGAACGAGACGCAGCGGACGCCGTCCTGGTGGCAGACGTTCTTCACCACGTCCTCGACGGCCTCCATGTAGATGCCGCCGTTCCAGTCCTCGAAGTGGTTGCCGATGAACAGCGGGGCGCGGCTGCCGTTGTAGACCCGGTTGAAGCCGGCGAGGTAGCTGTCCCGGGCCTCCTTCTCCCAGTCGGCGTACTTCCTCGGGTCGCCCTTGGTGGTGTTCCCGGACTGGCCGGCGAGGAAGTTGAAGTCCATCGACAGGCCCTGGGAGGACTTGGCCGGGAAGGGCAGCATCTGGAGCGGGAAGTTCCAGATGCCGCCCTTCTTGGTCGGCCAGACCTGGAACTCGCCCGGGGAGCTGGCGTCGTAGCGGAAGCCCGCGGCCTTCTCGGCCGGGAGGAGGTTCTTCTGCCCCTCCAGGCAGGGGGCGCGGCCGCCGACCAGCTCCTTCGTGTAGTCGAAGGGCAGCGGCGGCACGTCCTTGAGGGCGGTGTTGGTCTTCCAGTTGGTCACGAAGGAGACGGCCTGGTCGAGCTCGCTCTTCCACTCGTCGGTGCTCCACTCGCCTCCGCCCTTGGCGCCGCAGAAGTGCCCGTTGAAGTGGGTGCCGATCTCGTTGCCGTCCAGCCAGGCGAGGCGCAGCTGCTCCAGGGTGTCCTTGATGTGGGCGTCGGTCGCGTAGTCGATGGACGCGGAGCCCGGGTCGTGCTGGGGCGGGTGGTAGAGCGCGCGCTTGGACTTGGGCAGGGTGTAGAGGCCGCTCAGGAAGTACGTCATCTGGGCGTTGTTGTCCGCGCCCAGCTTGCGGAAGCGGGAGAACAGGTGGTCGTCGCCCTCCAGGGCGCCGTCCCAGGAGAACACGACGAACTGCGGCGGCTTCTCGCCCGGTTTCAGCTTCTCCGGCTTCGGCTGCTTGGGCTGCGGGCCGGTGTAGGAGGTGGAGCCGTCCCCGAGCACGTGGACCTGGCCGTCCCAGGTGGGTGTCGGTGCCGGGGTGGGGGTGGGGGCGGGGGCCGGGGTGTCGTCGGGGCCCGCCTCCGGGACGGCCGGGTCGGGGGCGGCGGCGTTCGGTCTGCTCTGCGAGAAGGAGTCCCCCATGGTGAGCGTGAGGGAGGCGACGACCCCCACGGCCAACAGGACGACCGCACCGCGAGCAGTCCGCACGGATTCCCCTTCTCTCGGCCGACAGTTTCGAGCAAACAGAGCTCTCTCTTGATCGATGACGTGAAGAGGGGGAAAGGTTGCACGGTTTTCCGTACAACTTTTCGAACTGTTCCTCCGGCTGATCCGCCGGCGGGCGCCGGGCTCGGCTCATGACGCCGGGCCGGCCGGTGGTGCGCCGCTGACGGCGGCCTCGTACAGGGCTCGGACGGCCGGACCGAAGGGGGCGCTGTAGGACACCTGGGGGGTGTTGCCGCCGGTGTGGTAGCCGCCGATCACCCCGATCACCGCCCAGCCGCCCGGCCACGGCACCAGCATCGGGCCGCCCGAGGTCCCGCCCGTGAAGGCGTCGCACGCGATGCGGGCGAAGGTGCCGGGATCGGCGGGATCGTCGCTGGCCCAGCGGGTCGTCCAGCTCAGGCACTCCAGCGGCTTCTGCGCGCCGCCCGGGTACCCGATCATCCGGACCGGGGCGTGGACGTACCCGGTGCCGGTGAGCAGGTGCACCGCGCCCGCCGCGTCCTCGAGCCGCTGCCCGTCCTGGTTGGGGCCGGTCACCGCGAAGCCGAAGTCGTAGGCGGCGCCCGTGTGTTCACCCCGGTCGTAGTACTCCTGGGCGACGTAGACGCCGTTGGGTTCGACCGGGAAGACTCCGAAGGGCGTGAGCCCCTCGTGGTACTGCGGCACGAACGCCAGGTGCCGCTTCGGGGCCCGGCCCGCGTAGCCCTTGAGGCAGTGCCCCGCGCTCAGGGCCAGGCCGCGGCCCGGGCTGTGCACCACGGAGCCGCTGCAGGTGCGGCCGGTGCCGTCGGCGTCCGTCCAGAAGAACGCGCCGGCCTGCGGGATGCCGTCGAAGCTATGGCTCGGCGGAATGAACTCGCCGGGGCGGGGGCCGTCGGCGGTGGGGGAGGTGGCCTCGGTGGGGAGGGGGAGCGCGGCGGCCAGGCGTGCGGGGGTCCAGTAGATGCCGGGTGGCGGTTCGGCGGAGGCGGCCGGGGCGGATCCGACGAGGGAGAGGACGGCAGCCGCGACGGCTGCGGCGAACCTGGTGCTGGACGCCATCGGTGGTGGTCCCTTCTGGGTGGCCCCAGCAGAGCATCGGGCTGTCCCATGGCGTGAGGATGATTCCGCCGGGCTTCGTCTGCTCGATCCACGACCACGGCACCCGCCGAAC